>NZ_JAOWFM010000044.1:0-295380 GCF_030333655.1 Citrobacter sp. CK180
TAGTGCTGAATTCACTATCGGCGAAGGTGAGTTGATGGCTCATGATGTCCCTCTGGGATGCGCTCCGGATGAATATGATGTTCTCATATCAGGAACTTGTTCGCACCTTCCCTAAGAGTTCTCAACATAAAAGGTGTTTATTGCAATATTAATAATGAGATACAGCCATCGCTCTGAATGCCCACTAATAAAAATTAGCCGCAACTACCCTTAGTGGTTACCTCAATAGTGGCAATCGGTTTGGGGCGGAGAACATCGTTCAAATCAGATCCATTCCCTTTGTTTTTACTTTCTTTCCATCGACATTAAATAAAACGGTATTTTGGTCTGTATACTTAAATGAGAATCACTTCTCACTAGATTTGCCTGCTGAAACAAGATTTAACAGTTTGAAATATTTATATTGCAGCAATACATCGATCATTTACCCCATTTTCCTGTCATGACCAGGATTTTATTTCTCACGAAAAGCCCTTAACTGCTATTTTAGGGTGCTGGTTCGACCAGAATAGCCCACCATAGCTAAATAGTACTTTCATCTGACATTACAGGTAAAAATCACTTTTTATAGTTAAAATCAGCGAAAGCATCAGTAGGTACACCCAAAAATCACATCATATATAGTGTTATATTTTTTATAAAAAACTGTAGAAAGTGATAAAACCGGTTAGCTGTAGCTAGCTCAGGAAGGCTCGAACAGTATGATCAAATTCATCTACTCATCTTTTGACAGCACATCCATTGCAGATGTGGCTGCACCAACGCCCGGCAGAGCCCCAGGTCCGCTACCGACCCGTCGATTACGGCAGTATGTCTGGTAGCCAATGACCACCTGAGTCATCGCGATATAAATCCATCTCCCGTCTCGTTTAGGCTATTATCGTTAGTATATATTGTATTCAGAATGACAACTTTCAGGATGAATATGAGTAAGTTACGCACTGCAATTATCGTGGATGATCATCCCCTCGCGCGTCTGGCTATCCGTGGAGTGCTGGAGAAACAGCGCATTACTGTAATCAACGAATATGAAGACGGGACGACTGCGCTGGAAGCGTTAACAAAAACGGCTGCGGATATTGTTGTCGTGGATGTCGAGATCCCCGGAGTGAATGGCGTCGAACTGGTAGAAAAGCTCAGAGCACGACAATTCACCGGCGTGCTGATCGTCGTGTCCGCGAAAAACGATCGTTACTACAGCAAACGTTGCGCTCAGGTGGGCGCTAACGCTTTCATCAGTAAAAAACAGGATATGGAAAACATTCTGGCCGCCATTAATGCAGCGCAAAATGGTTATAGCTATTTTCCTTTTTTCCTTGAGGCCCCCTCAGTTGCGTTAACCGATGCACAACGCCTGGAATCCCTCTCGGCACAGGAGATGAAGGTGATGGGCTATATGCTTAATGGTCTTGATAATTCACAAATTGGCGATGCAATGCATATCAGCAGCAAAACGGTCAGCACCTATAAAACGCGGTTAATGGAAAAGTTAGGCTGCAAATCATTAATTGAACTGCTCTCATTTGCCCACCAAAATAAGCTGACCTGATGATGAATAAATGGCTCATATTCGTGCTCATTGTTTTATCGATTACCGGACGTGGCGTTCATGCCCAGGATGAGCTACCCGTTGAGCTGGAGTTGTCGGGCTACAATTACATTACGCCGGTTCCTGTTTATCTGAGTGAGGATGACAAGCGCTGGCTGAAGCAGAAAAAAACGCTTAAGGTTGCGGTTTATCAACCAGAGCAATCGCCCCTCGTGCAGACCACGCTTACAGGACGTTACCGTGGGATGAATGCCGATTATCTTGCGCTGATTCAGCATTCACTCAACACCCACATCAGCGTGACGGCCTGGAAAAATCAGGAATCGGCAATTCATGCGCTGAAAGCGGGCGAAGTCGATATGGTATTGACCGGTCTGGAGAGTCGCCCTTTCACCGAAGAAGGCATTCTGTCCTCGCTGCCGCTGGTACATTCCTGGCCAAATTTAGTGACGTCGTTAGCCAATGTCATGGTTCCCTTGCAGAGTGCGCAAAGCACCCGGGTCGCTACTGTGAATCACTATCCTGATGAGGGGTTTATTCAGCAGTCATTTCCTAACGCAGAGATCATCAATTACCCCACCTATCAGGAAGCGCTCAGCTCCGTCGCGCATGGGCAAAACGCCTGGTTTGTTGGCGACTCACTGACAACCAGCACCTGGCTATCGCAGGAATTTAGCCTCGCGTTGACGACGGTGAAATACTGGCCTGAACCACAGAAAAAAAGCGCCTTTTTATTTTTGCCAACGCAGGAACGTCTGCTGACAATTGTGAATAACACGCTCAGCGCCATCGATGAAAATGTACATGGGCAAATAGCCCAGTCAATGATCGATAAAGGCAATCTGTCCTTTCTGTTAGAGCCGCTTAACCTGACCAACCGAGAGAAACAGTGGCTGAAAAGTCATAACACACTGCGTGTCATCATTAACCCGTGGTTTGCGCCTTACACTATGGTCGACAGTAACCAGGAAACGCGGGGCGTGGTGGGGGATATCCTGAATCTGATCGGTCTGCAAACCGGTATGCAGTTTGAAACCATTGTCGTCAAATCGAATGAAGAAATGGTTTCTGAAATGAAGAAAAACAACTGGCATATTGTGCAGGCCGCAACCTACGACTTGAGCCGTGAAAACGCGCTCTCCTTTACCCATCCCTTTATTACCACCCAATTCGTCACCGTTGTCAGAAAAGAGAATACGCAGGAGACCACGCTACGGGCGGGGATGAGTGTGGCGATCGGCGCCGACCACGCGTTACTGGCAAAGCTTAAAGCCCAACACCCCGGCATCCAATGGAAAGAGGTGGAAAACTCCAGCGTAGCCTTGAATCTCGTGGCGACGGGAAAGGTGGACGCGGCCATTTCAAATCAGCTGACGGCCCGTTATATGAGCGAGCATTATTATCCCGATCAGCTCGCCTGGCTCCCGATTGCCGGTGAAGCGCCGGCGGCAATCAGTTTTGCCGTTCCCCGTTCCGAACCGGAACTTCGGCAGATCCTGGACAAAGCCCTGGATGATATTCCGCAAAAAGAGATTTTCCAGATCGTCAGTAAATGGATACGCCTGCCGGACGTCAAAATTGATACCTGGGAGTTGTATAACAGACCGTTCTATCTGGTGGCGATACTGGCGACGTTGCTGGTGGTGAGCAGCTTGCTGTGGGCCGTTTACCTGTCGCGGAAAGTCCGCCAAAGGAAGCGTTCTCAACGCTTACTGGAAGCGGAACGAAACAAGGCACAGCAAGCCAATGAAGAGAAGCGGGAGTTTCTTTCCCATATGAGCCACGAGATCCGAACGCCGGTCAGTGCAATTATGGGATTTCTGGAACTCTTGCAGCTCTCCCCCGCTCGCTTCAGCCCTGAGGATAAAGCATCGGTGGATCAGGCCGCCCAGGCCTCGCGATCATTGTTAAAACTGATTGGCGAGATCCTCGATCTGGAAAAGATTGAATCAGGACTCTTAGACACCGTTCCGCAGTGGGTAAATGTTGATGCTCTGATAAAAGAAAAAATGACGCTGTTTAGCGCACTGGCGGCCCAAAAAGGGATCGACCTGCGTTATGACTCGCAGCTGGACCCGCAAGAGGCGATGCATCTGGACCCCCAGTTGCTGGGGCAGGTACTCACCAACCTCATTGGCAACGCGGTTAAATTTACGCAGCAAGGGTATGTCAGGATTTCGGCGACAAAGTCCAACGCGATGCTGGCGCTCTCGGTAAGTGACTCCGGTCCGGGTATTAGCACTGAAGAACAGAACCGTTTATTCACCGCCTTTAGTCAGGGGAAAGCGGGTAAGCATCATCGCGGTTCGGGCCTGGGGTTAGCGATCAGCCGGGCATTGATGACGCAAATGGGGGGAACCATCGCGCTGCAAAGCGAAATAAACCGTGGAACCACCCTGACGCTGAACCTGCCCGTGCAAACCTCGCGTGATATCACGCCGGTATCTATTGACGCGCCCCCGCCCCCTCCCGTTATTCAGGGGACGCTGCGGGTATTAATCGTTGACGATCATCCCTCCAGTCGACTGCTCCTGAAACGCCAGCTTGCAACGTCAGGTATTGTTGCGGATGAAGCCGAAAACGGCGAAGGGGCCTTACAACACCTTCAGCAACAACATTATGATTTGCTTATTACCGACCTCAATATGCCCGCAATGGACGGCATTGAACTTACCCGTCAGGTACGGAAATTTAATCGCGACCTCACCATCTGGGGGTTGACCGCCTCAGCGCAAGAACATGAACGCGAACGCTGTCTTGCGGCAGGCATGAATGCCTGTATTTTCAAGCCGATTACGTTATCGCAAATCTCGCACTTCCTTTCAGGAATGTGTGAGACAGCCAATACAATGTTTGATATCGAAATGCTGGGTATGCTGGCACAAGGCAACCGGGCGCTCATGCTTACAGCGTTAAAAGATGCACAGCAGGAGAACCGCCGTGATTTAGTCGCCGCCCGACAAGCGGCGCATACTGAAGATTATCTGACCGTGAAGCGCCATATTCATCGCATTAACGGGACTGCCCAACTGCTGGGCGTTAAGGCATTGATGAAGGTAGCGCAGTCGCTGGAAGATAAACTACCTGACGCCATTTCCGCCGCAGACCTTGCCACAGACCTTGATCGCATCGACGCCTTACTTGATGAATTAGATCAGGCTATCGCAACATTCATTCCATAACCTTCCTACACGCGTAGGCGGCGCCTGACAGAAAAATAAGGTGCCGCTGATGTTGTCCCGTTGTTAACCAGGTAAAATTAGCCTTGTTCTGACGGAATATATTTCGTTAATTAAACCTGGGATATTTCCTAAGAAAAATCCATTTTTACCGTCATTTCAAGTTTCAACTATCAAATGACATCAAACCATTAAACCACACCTATCAATAGTGATAGTGTTAAATTTCATCTTTATGGCACATAAATAGTTTTTTATTTCAATAAAGACAGCAATCACTGGATCGTTGTTCTTTTGAAAGGGAACAAATAGAAGAAACGATCGTTTTTCTGATTATATTCGAAATCCATTATTTTTGTGGTGTCATCTGATTTTATTTTCTGTAAATTTCACAAAGAAACATGAGGTGAATTTCTGGCGTTAAATAACCAAAGAGGGCATGCCAAAAAGGGAAGTTTTATGGATTTGTCAAACTCCGTTTTTTCTGATGATTATTTTTTTATCGTCGGTATCAGTACGCTGTTAACATCGGAGTTGATTGATGAAAATTACTACATAGTAGATGTTGAGACAACAAACCTCCTGCAGGTTAAAGAGCATTTTTTTGCAGACAGGAAGATTATTGCGTTTATAAGCAATGATCTTGACTACTATGCATTAAAACATCTACGGAGTATTACGTTTGTTGATAAGCGAAGCCGACTTAATGAAATTCTGTCCTGCCTGTTTGTCAATGATTCCCGATATATTTATCGGGTGAAGTACACGCTTTCAATGCGAGAAAGCGAAGTGCTCTCATGTATGCAAAAAGGGCTTGATGCGAATGAGATTGGTAAACAATTAGGTATGACGGTTAAGACATTTTATGCCCACCGGCGCAGTTTGGTTTTTAAACTTCAGGTCGGCAATCGTATATCTTTGTACCGAACTATCGCACGAGTAGAAAGTTATAAGCAGGACACCTGCGAACACAGTATTTCGTTAATCAGACAATATCATTCGTCAGATAAGTATTTCACTGGAGGGAATTAGCACATTATTAATTAACATTTAAAGCATCAGTATATTATTTCTTAAATATTAACTTAACTAACTGGATCTTATATGAAAAAGATTGCACTGATTTCCGCGATTTTATCGCTCTCTGTATTTCAGGCAGCAAATGCTGCTGACGGCGTAATTAGTTTTACTGGCAGCATCACCGGTACGGCCTGTGTTGTGGATACCTCTGCGATTGCGCAGCCTGTCAACCTGGGGACTGTCGCGACAACCGCATTCTCAGGCGGTAGCGGAGCAACGGCGGCGGCGAAGCGTTTTAATATTGTGCTGAAATCCTGCCCGGCCAGCATTTCCAACGCCAGTATTCGTTTTGATGGCATCACCGACACGATTAACCCTTCTATTTTAGCACTGAGCAATGGGCAGACAGCATCGAATGTTGGTGTCGCGATTTATGAGCAGGACAACTCAACGCTGATCCCTGTGGGTTCCGCATCCTCCAGCGTAGCGCTGGAAGAAGATGTTGATAACACACTGACTTACTTTGCCAAATATATGGCAACCGGCGCTGTTGGCGCGGGTACGGCAAACTCTTCAACCGCGTTTACCGTTATTTACCAGTAAAAGCAGGGCCCTTCGCGGCCCTGAGTAATTCACTCAGGATCTCTTCATGTTTCAGAAAGTCTATAAAAAGATTGCCGCTGGTCTTTTGTTTATCTCCGCAACGGCAATAAGCGGTGTGGAAATAGGCGGCACCCGGCTTATTTATAACGGCAGTGGCAATCAGGCGGCAATCAGCGTTAACAATCCAGATAACAAGCCGTATTTAATTCAGTCATGGGTAAGCAAAAGTGAAAATGGCGACGACAGTGACAATGCATTCATCACCACACCGCCTTTGTTCAAATTAAATTCGCAGGCGCAGAATTCAGTACGCGTTATGTTATCAGGCGACACACTCCCTACGGACAGAGAAAGTGTTTACTGGTTGAATATTAAAGCAATCCCTTCGTCATCACCGGATGCTAAAAATGAATTATTGATTGCGGTCAAAAGTAAAATGAAGCTGTTTTATCGTCCGGCAGGATTAAAAGGCGACCCTTCGCTTGCGTATCAGCAGCTAACGTTTTCAAGCGTGGGTGGAAAGTTAAGTGTGCATAACCCCTCGCCGTATAGCGTGTCGCTATACGACATCAAGGTGAATGGGAAACAACTAGCAAAACCTCCAATGGTTTTACCATTTCAAACGGTATCGCTACCTCAGTCGGCGGTAACGGGTGGTGAAGTATCGTGGCGTGCGATTAATGACTTCGGAGGCATTACGGCTGAACATAAATTTAAAATGTAGGTTACAAAGCCATGTTTCATGTCAATGCAGTTTCGGGTTTTGCTAAATTAACTCGGTTATCCACACTTATTTATCTGTGTACGCATACTCCTGCTGTACTGGCTGGCGATTATTTCTCTCCAGATTTTATTGAAACCCGTGGAAATATCCCGCGTGATATTGATATTTCTCGTTTTAATGAAGCTGACGGGCAGGTGCCTGGCGTCTATCACGTTGATGTCTATGTAAATGGAAATTATCTGGCATCACAGGATATTTCATTTATTGACAGTAAGAGTGGGTTAATACCGGTGTTGACTCGTGCAGATCTGGTGCAATGGGGCGTTAAGCGCAATGCACAACCTGAATGGATGCACATGGCAGATACCGCGAACGTTGAACACCTCAGCAAACTGCTTCCCGGCAGCCAGCTTATTTTCCAGTTTGACGGGATGCGCCTGGATCTCTCCGTACCGCAGGAGTATCTACAGCGCGATCCCCGGGGGTCGGTATCGCCTGAGCGGTGGGATGATGGACTGAATATGCTGTTCCTGAACTACAACTTCTCAGGCGCTAACACGCATGGCAGCGGCAAGTCGAGTAACGACAGCTATTTGAACCTGCGTAGCGGTATTAACGTTGGGCCCTGGCGATTGCGTCATTACGCCACTTATAACAACAACGATGGCGCTGGTCACTGGAACACCCTTGGCACATCGCTGGAGCGTGACATTAAGGCTCTGAAAAGTCAGTTCAGCATAGGCGATGGTTATACGCAGGCCGGTGTGTTCGACAGCGTGAATTTTCGCGGCGCGCAGCTTTATTCAGATGACAGCATGATGCCGGAAAGCGTCCGTGGTTTTGCTCCCGTGGTACGCGGTATTGCACAGACCAACGCGCAGGTCACCATTCGTCAGGGTGGCAACGTTATCTGGCAATCTTATGTGCCGCCAGGCCCGTTCGCGATTGACGATCTGTACCCGACCACCGCCAGCGGCGATCTGGAAGTGGCGGTACGTGAGGCGGATGGATCGGTGCATCAGTTTATTCAGCCATTTTCCGCGGTGCCGGTGATGCAACGCGAAGGTCAGTTCAAATATGCGCTGGCAGCAGGGAAATATCGCGCGGCAAACAGCAAAGATAAAGAGCCGGAATTTCTACAGGGCACGCTGAGCTACGGTTTACCCTAGGATAGCACGATATATGGCGGCACGCTGGCATCCGCAGATTACTGGGCCGGAGCACTGGGGATCGGAAAAGGGTTCGGTGAATTCGGATCGCTCTCTTTTGACGCCACTTTCGCCCGTACGCAACTGCCCGGTAAGACAGAAGAAGGCGTGTCGCTACGCGCGCAATACGCCAAAGACTTTGCTTCGACAGGCACCTCATTCAGTTTGATGGGCTATCGCTATTCCTCATCAGGTTTTCGTGATTTCCAGGAAGCGAACGGGGACGTGAATACCTTTCGAATGGGGAGCGACACAATACGTGAAGGCAACAGCTGGCGCTATGAACGGAACAAACGCAGCAAGGCGCAGGTGACGCTGAACCAGCGACTTGGCGACTGGGGAAATATAAACCTCTCCGCCTGGCAACAGGATTACTGGGGCGGCGACACCGAGCGCAGCGTTAACGTGGGTTACAACACCAGCATAAACAATATCAACTACGGCCTGAACTACAGCTATTCACGCGGCCCCTGGCACAATGAAAACGATCATATCGTCTCTCTGACGATGCAGATTCCGCTCTCACGTTTCCTGCCAGACAGCTGGATGACGGTATCCGGGAACAGCAACAAAAAAGGCGATACGACTTCGCAGGTGGGGTTATCCGGTTCAGCGCTGGAAGATAAAAACCTGAGCTGGAATGTGCAGCAGGGCTACAACAGCAAAGGCTCGGATGCGATGGGAAGCGCTTCCGTCAATTACAAAGGCCGTCATGGCGAGTATCAGCTTGGTTACAACTACTCTCGCGATAACCGCCAGATGTCGGTTGGGGCGATGGGCGGCATTGTGGTTCACCCTTACGGCGTCTCGGCCACGCAGCCTCTTGGCGAAACTATGGCACTGGTGAAAGCGGACAACGCGGCGGATGTAAAAGTGGCGAATAACAGCGGGATTTACACCGACAGCAGAGGTTTTGCCGTGTTGCCGTATGTCACGCCGTATCGGCAGAACAGTCTGTCATTGGATACCGCATCGCTGAACCCGCATACCGATGTGCTGAATGACACCTACACCGTTGTACCGACCAAAGGCGCGCTGGCGCTGGCTGATTATCCTACCGTCACCGGTTATAAGGTCATGCTTCAGTTCACCGGGAAAGAGATTCCGTTTGGCGCGACGACCCGTATTAAAAATCACGACAACATTCCAGAAGGAATGGTTGACGATCGCAAACGCGTCTGGCTCAACGGCGTACCGGAAAACGGAACCGTGATCGTTAACTGGGCCGAGGGAAGTTGTCAGGCAACGTATCAGATAACGCAGATCGCTGACAAACCGCAAACAGTCATCGCGCAATGCCACTGATCTGGAGAGAAAGAAAAATGTATCGAATTTTAATCAGCTTAATTTTTACCTCGCTAGGATTATTTTCACACACCGCCCTGGCGTGGAACTGCACTACGGTTACGTCAACAACAACGATCTCGCCGCAGAATATAACTATCTCGCGGGATCTCCCTGTAGGCTCGATAATAGGAACACAGGTTATTACACCGACAATTAATGCCTTTAACTGTTGGGACTCCGCTGAGGGCGTTATATCCAGGCAGATTTTTGGTATCAGAGCCATTGGCACATTCGATTCGTCACTCAACGGGCGTCAGATATATAAAACGAACATTAGCGGCGTGGGGTATTCCCTGTCCGCCGCAACGACAAAATGTGCCGCAGGCATCGTGACCGTTACGGGAAGCAATACCATACGGGGAGACATAAATACCGCTAAGCTCTGTGAAAATATGGCGGGGATGGTAAACAGCAATTTGGATGGCGTGGTTATCGTGACGTTTTATAAGACGGCAGCCGAAACCGGGTCTGGAACCATAACGGCAAGAACCGTGGGATCGCTGGTTATGTTAAATAACGCGCTGCTGTGGCATTCACCCGAATCTTCCGTCAATATCAACGCGTTCACGGTTACCACGCCAGCCTGTAATCTACAAACGACGTTTATCCCCGTGAATATGCAGGACGTGGATAAACAAGCCTTTAATGGCAAAGGCACCACGCCGGGAGACGCGCACACGCAGTCTTTCGATCTGCCGATGGTTTGTAATGCCGGAACAAAGGTCAGCGTTAAGATGGAAGGCGATATTTTTGATGCGAGCAAAGGCGTGCTGAAAACCATTGGCGGAAATAATGCCGCCACGGGCGTGGGAATCCAATTACTTTATAACAATCAGCCGATGGCGCTGGGTTCTGATGTCGCCGTTGGCACTTCATCCTCCGGCGGCGGATTCACGGTGCCGCTGAAAGCGCGTTATTACCAGACCGGAGACACCATCACGACCGGTGCAGCAAATGGCGTTTTGTCATTTACCATGACATACCAATAAGACAGTGAGGGGGCGGCAAGACCGAAGCTGAACCACGTCCCCTCGTCATTTATTTTACCGGTTTTCCGTGGCGGTCGCCGGATTACGCAATTGCCCTATCAGCCGCTGCATGTTGTCCTCACAGGAAATCCCGTCAGGCCGGTTTGCAATACTGGCGATCAGACTCAGCAACTCGCTCTTGCTCTCTTCAAGTTGCTTCTGCATGAGTTCGATCTCCGCGATACGCTTCTCCAGGGATTGTATCAGCCCCTCATGATCCCACTTTTTCTGCTCCTGCGGTAAAAAGCAGCGGATCTGCTCAAGTGAAAAACCGGCACGCTGAGCGTTATCAATAATCTTCAGCAGATTCGCCACCTCCGCCGAATAATTACGATACCCGTTGCTCTGACGCTGAGGAGGACTGATCAGCCTTTCTGCTTCGTAAAACCGAATACGGGAGGGCGTAAGCCCCGTTACTTTTGCCAGTTCACCAATCTTCATACCGTTTACAGACCTCTCTTGACCTTAAAGTTAACTTTAAACTTATACTCTCTAAACGGTCAACAGAAGATCGTTGCCGGACGCGCGCGCAGGCCCTGACGTTTCTCCTTTTTCCGGGAGCCAACGTCCTGGCGCTACGTGCAAGACAAGTCTCTCCTTTTAACAACTTACTGAACCGGAGAAACGATATGGGTTACGTAACAACCAGCGATGGCGTTGACATTTTCTATAAGGACTGGGGGCCGAAAGAGGGAAAAGTGATCTTCTTCCACCACGGCTGGCCGCTCTCCAGCGACGACTGGGATGCTCAGATGCTGTTTTTCGTGGACAAGGGGTTCAGGGTCGTCGCGCACGACAGGCGTGGTCATGGACGTTCCAGCCAGGTGTGGGACGGTCATGACATGGATCATTATGCCGATGACGTTGCCGCAGTCGTTAAGCATTTAGGCGTCCAGGGCGCAATGCACGTCGGGCATTCAACCGGCGGTGGCGAGGTCGTGCGCTATATCGTGCGTCACGGCGAAGATAACGTCTCCAGGGCCGTGCTGATCAGCGCAGTTCCGCCATTGATGGTAAAAACCGACAGCAATCCGCAGGGTACGCCCCGGTCGGTGTTTGACGACTTCCAGGCACAGCTGGCCGCCAGTCGAGCGCAGTTCTATTACGATATCCCTGCGGGTCCTTTCTATGGCTACAACCGTCCGGGTTCCAGTCCGTCTGAGGCGGTCATCTGGAACTGGTGGCGTCAGGGAATGATGGGGGGAGCCAAAGCGCACTACGACGGTATCGTCGCGTTCTCGCAGACGGATTTCACGGAAGATCTCAAGCGTATCACTATCCCGGTTCTGGTTATCCACGGCGATGACGATCAGGTCGTTCCCTACCATGATTCCGGCGTACTTTCAGCCGGGCTGCTCAAAAACGGTACGCTGAATACGTACAAGGGAGCCCCGCACGGCATCCCCACCACGCATGCAGATCGGGTTAACGCCGACCTGCTGGCCTTTGTGAATAGCTGATATACCAACCACGACGGATGGGCTGGCAAGTCAATTAGCAAAAAAAGGAGTCGCGGGCGGCTGCATTCCAGTTTAAAACATACGAACCTATGTTGAGGAGTCTGACCATGCTGGATCACCGCCCGAACTCACAGGATGATCGCCTGCGGCAGGACACCGCATCGCTGCGCCACGAAATAACCGCAAAAGTCAGAACATATACCGAACATCAGGAACGGGTCGTCTGCCCGTTCCCCGGTCTGAGCGTTGCTGAACTCCACGGCCCAATGCCGCCGCTTTCTTATATTTACCAGCCCAGCGTGTCGCTGATCCTCCGGGGAGAAAAGCGCGTCACGTTAGGCGATACGGCCTATGTGTACAACGAATCCCGTTTTCTTCTGACGGCGGTCAATCTGCCAACCGTCGCCGAAGTGATGCAGGCCAGCGCCGAGCGTCCTTTTATATCGCTGTTGCTGGAACTGGATTTATCTGTTGCGCGCGAAGTATTGGTTGATATGGAACAGCACGGCAATGACGTGGGATTCGCAGGCGAAGGACTCTCGCTCAGCCATGCCGACCGCTTTTTGTTTGACGCCATACTGCGCTACATCACGCTCGCAGAACACCCGCAGGATAAAGGGTATATCGGCAACCTGATTCAGCGGGAAATTCTGTATCGCATTTTAACCAGCCCGGCAGGTATGACGCTGCGGGAAACCGTACTGACGGGATCGAGCAGCCAGAGGATATCTTCCGCAATCAACTGGTTACGCACGCACTATTCCCAACCGTTAAAAGTGGAGGATCTGGCCGGGATTGCAGGAATGGGCGTTTCGACGCTGCATCACCACTTTCGTCGCATGACCAACATGAGTCCGTTGCAGTACCAGAAGCAATTACGGCTCCATGAAGCCAGACGCCTGTTGTTGTCAGATAATGTGGATGCCTCGACAGCGGCCATCAGAGTGGGTTATGAAAGCGTCAGTCAGTTTCACAGGGAGTACAAACGCCTGTTCGGCATCACGCCAATCGGCGATAAAGTGCAGTCGCTGAAAGGCGCAGAACGCGTCCGGGAAGCGGGAACGTTGACCGGGATACCGCGCTGATACACGCATATCGGACCGCAAAACAGTCGATCCGATATGCGTTGCTTACCGTCAGTTCGACAGTGAAGCCATATCAATCACAAAGCGGTATTTCACATCACCCCGCTCCATACGCTCAAAAGCCTGATTAATCTGCTGGATATCGATGATCTCACACTCCGGGTACACACCTTTACGGGCACAGAAATCCAGCATCTCCTGCGTTTGTGCAATTCCGCCAGACGGTGAACCCGTGATGCGACGACGCCCCAGAATCAGCGGCAAGGTGCTGAACCCTTCCATATTCCCCAGATTACCGACAATAACCAGCGCCCCTTCCACATCAAGTAGCTGAACGTAGGGCGAAACATCATGGCGCGTCGGGATGGTGTCAATAATCACATCAAAAGAGGACGCCGCGTTATTCATCGCCTCTGCGGAGGTCGAGAGCAGAACGTGTTCGGCGCCCAGCTCATGCGCCTCTTTCGCTTTTGACTCACTGCGGGTGATAACCGTCACCTCTGCGCCCAAAGCGGCCGCCAGACGAACCGCAAGGTGCCCCAGGCCACCGATGCCAATCACCCCTACGCGCGAGCCGGGGCCAACGTTCCAGGTCCGCAGCGGCGAGTAAACGGTGATGCCCGCGCAGAGCAACGGCGCCGCTCTGGCCGGATCAAGGCCTTCCGGCAGATTCAGGACAAACTCCTCGCGAACCACGATATGTTTCGAGTAACCGCCGTAAGTGACGTCTCCTGAGATGCGGTCACGCCCGTTATAGGTCACCGTCGGAAACTCACGGCACATTTGCTCTTCGTGCCTGCGGCACTGATCGCACTCCTGACAGCTATCGACAAGGGTTCCGACCGCCACCTGTTGCCCGACCTGATAACGCGTCACTTTACTGCCGACATCAATCACCCGGCCAATAATTTCGTGTCCGGGAATACAGGGGTAAATCGTCGCGCCCCACTCTTTCCAGTCGTCGCGGGTTTGATGCAGATCGCTGTGGCAGACGCCTGACCACAGGATCTCAATCGCCACATCATTGGCACGCAATGCGCGTCGTTCAAACGTAAAAGGGGCCAGTGGCGTAGTCGCGTTTAATGCAGCATAACCGATGGTTTTCATAGCAGCTCCAGTTGTTTGTTTTCCACCTGAAACTGTAGCGGTTTGATGAATGGCAGAGTGAGCCTAATCCTGCCGGATGATTGCCTGATACTCCCGACAGAACGTCTGTTACGAATCCCCTGTCATTGAATGGCCAGGGCGGACGCTGGCGCATCACGCCCCGGGCTCTTTTTCAGAAGAGGCTATTCCCCTTTTTCCACAATTAACGGCTCGATATCGCTCTCTTTTTTGATAACCAGCGAATCATCGCCACGCAGACACGTACCGCCATAGTTGCCGCCAACGGTGAAAGTGCAGACCTGAATATACTTCCCGGCCACGTTTGGCAGGCACCACAACTGCTGGTAAATGTTTTTCTGCGCGGCAAATTTCCCACTGGTTTTATCGAGTAACTCTTCCTGATGGCTCACCAGATCGATATTGCTGCCGCAGCGCCCGGCGATCGGTTTCACCGCATAACCGGTGCGCGCCAGTTCGTCATTAACCGTGAAATCGGTATCCAGCAAATAGCGGTGATGCGGGAAGAGCGACCACAGGATAGGCAAAATAGCCTTATTGCCGGGGATCACCGTCCACAGCGGTTCAAACACCAGCACTTCCGGTCGCAATAGCACATCAATCAACCGCACTTCATTTTCAGGATGGCCGGTACGAATCGGCACGGCGGCGTATTCCGTCTCGCTGACTTCACGCACCTGTTCAATTGCGGTTTCCCACGCCCAGGTTTTCCAGACGCAGTTCACCAGGCGGCCATCGCCGTCAATCAGCTGACCGGCATCGTCCCAACGCAGCGCATCCAGTCCCCGGAGAATTTTGCTTTCAAACCCGGCCTGGCGCAGCGCCTGCTGCATAAACTGGGCGTGATAGTTCTCCTCAATGTCCTTATCCTGCATGATGTGGACGAAAGGACGCGCGAGGCTGTGTTTCCATGCGCCCGCCAGTTCGTTGATCAACCCTTCCGCCGGATTATGCCCCTTCCCGGTGTAGCCCTTTTCGGCCCAGCGTTCGAGGATCAGCCCCGCTTCGGTATGGCATGATGCGGAATCGGCGTTGTACTCGTACACCTTCAGGCCGCGTTCATCCATACAGAAATCCATACGACCGGTGATCATATGGTGGCGACGACGCTGCCAGGAGAGGCGCAAACGCGGCCAGAGGATTTTCGGAATGTCGAACAGCGCCAGCAGGTTATCGTCTTTCAGCACCTTGTCGGTGGCATGCAGGTACATCAGATGCAGCTCGTTGGTGGCTTTAATCAGCTCCTGCTCGGCGCTTTCCGTAATGGTGAAATACTGATGCGGGTCCTGATTAATCACATGTCCGTTCGCCAGCACATAGGCTTTTTGCAGCGGGTCCCGCTCATCCAGCCATTTGCCGTCAAACTGCCCTTTCTCTTCCAGCCGCGCGCCGCGAATCTTCAGTGAATCATTGGAGATGTCTGGTTGAGGCAGGCTGTACTGCGTGTCCTCGGTCTGAATCATCCAGCCGAGGATCGTGGTGTCGTCAAAGGTATCGCGCAGGGTATAGCAGCCGTTTTCCACCACCATATCCAGCTCGCGGGTCCACTGTTGCCCTGGGGGCAGCGGCGTGTGGATCACATTCTGTTCGGCGATACGGATCTTGTTATCCAGCAACTGGGTAATGATCGCCACATGGCCGGTATCTTTAAACTCGCCGCCGTTTTGCCAGATAAGCAGCGCGCCAGCGACCGGCGCGCGGGGCGAACCATTGGGGAACGCCTGTAACGGCAGGATGTTGTCGTTCACCACTTCGCGCAGGAAACGCAGCGAGAAGATCTCCCACGCCATGCCGACATCCGTGAACACAACCCCATAATTGAGAAAGAGAAAGCGGCGGGCGAACTCAACGCACTGCCATTTATGGCCCATATACTCGTTGCCGATATAGCTGCGAAACGCGGCATCATCGCTGTATTCCCGTGGGTCGAGGGAGCTGTAATCTGAAGAGTAGATTGCTACGCCACCGGGGGCGTAGCCCAATAATGTCCCGAATGGGGCATCCTGACGGGTCGTTCCTTTGCTCATGCACCTTACCTCAAAACAATACAGCCTGAGCAGTATGGCGTGAATTTTTCGCTCTGCTTACCTGCTCAATAACACTAACCGGACAGAGGTCGATTCATCATACACCTCTACCCGGCCAGACGGCGCACAGAGACAAAAAATTCATAGCGGGAACGATGCTTTATTGATAACCACCGGCACGCTCTTATAGGCTGGCGTCAGGCTTTCGCTATCGACCGCATCCAGAGACAACAGCACATTCGCTTCCGGCAGATAGGCGCCAATCGATCCTGCCGCCATGTTGTAGATCACGACCGTCAGCCCGCGCATCGCGCGATCCTCACAAGGGCGGCCATGATCGTCCAGCGCCTGAATGGTCACCACATCGCCCTGCGCCAGCCCGCGCGCCCTGGCTTCCGCCGCATTTAAAAACACGACGTCACGGCGGCCGGTAATGCCGCGATAACGGTCATTCAGACCATAAATGGTGGTGTTGTACTGATCGTGGCTGCGCAGCGTTGCCAGCACCAGCGCATCAGCGGGTTGCTGCTGACGCTCAACGGCGCGCTGCTGGCTAACGACAAAGTTGGCTTTGCCATTCCCGGTATGCCACTCACGGCGCGAGGCAGGCGTGTCCATGCGAAATCCGCCCGGCGCGGCAATGCGGGCATTGTAGTCATGAAACGCCGGAATAACGGCTTCAATGGCGTCGCGGATCAGAGCATAGTTTCCCACCATCTCTTCCCAGTTCACCGGCGAGCGCGTAAGCGTGGCGCGTGCCATTCCCGCCACAATTGCAGGTTCCGATTTCAGCCACGGCGAAGCCGGTTTCAGAGAGCCGCAGGAGGCGTGCACCATCGACATCGAATCCTCGACGGTGACGGACTGAATCCCCGTCGCCTGAAGGTCGCGCTCCGTTCTGCCCAACGCGGGCAGCAGATAGTTATGCTTCGCCAGCAGCAGGTGCGAGCGGTTCAGTTTGGTTGCCACATGCACCTGCATATCCAGCTTTTGCATCGCCGCAAACGTCCGCTGCGGCTGCGGCATCGCCACGGCCAGATTGCCGCCCATGCAGATTAACGCCTTAGCCTCGCCCCGCTCTATCGCCCGAATGCTCTCCACGCTGGCGCGGCCATGTTGACGAGGAACGGTAATGGCAAAACGCGCTTCAAGGCGTTGCAGGAAGGCGTCCGACGCCGCTTCGTTAATCCCAACCGAACGGTCGCCCTGCACATTGGAATGCCCACGCAACGGGCAGATACCCGCGCCCGGCTTTCCGATATTGCCTTTCAGCAACAGCAGGTTAACCAGCTGCTGCACATTCCCGGTGCCGTTTTTATGCTGGGTGATCCCCAGGCCGTAGCAAATGATGGTGGCGCGCGATTTATTGTAGCTGTGCGCTAAATCTTCCATCTGGCTGCGCGTCAGACCTGAATCTGCCTCCAGTTCCGCCCAGTTGCACTGGCGCAGGTCATCATACAGCGCCTGATAACCGGCGGTATGCGCAGCAATAAACTCATGATCGAGGCAAGGCTGCTGGTTTAGCAGCACCCGCGCCTCATCCATTTCAATCAGCGCCTTCATCATGCCTTTGAGCAGCGACGCATCGCCGCCCATTTTCACCTGGTAGTAGCTGCTGCTGAGTTCGGTCGCCTGGCCGGTGAGCATCTCTTTAGGGCTTTGCGGGAAGCTAAAGCGTTCAAGGCCTCTCTCCGCCAGCGGATTGATGGCGATAATTTTGGCGCCGCGCTTTGCCACATCGCGCAGCGTGGTCAGCATACGAGGATGGTTGGTTCCCGGATTATGCCCGATGCAAATCACCAGATCGCAGTGGTCAAAATCCGCCAGTTCAACGGTGCCTTTCCCCAGACCAATAGCGCGCGTCAGCCCTGCGCTGGTCGGGCCGTGGCACATATTGGAACAGTCCGGGAAGTTGTTGCTGCCGTATTCGCGGGCAAACAGCTGATACAGGAACGCCGCTTCATTCGAGGTTCTACCGGAGGTATAAAACTCTACCTGTTCCGGGGAATCGTAGCTGCGCAGGCGTTCGCCTATTTCCTGAAACGCGATGTCCCATTCCACGGCTTGCCAGGTATCGGTTACGGCATCATATTTCATCGGGTGCGTCAGGCGGCCAATATTTTCCAGCTCGTAATCACTGTACTGCCATAAGGTGGACACCGGATGACGACGGAAAAACGCCGGTGAGGCTTTCTTGCTGGTGGTTTCCCAGGAGACCGCTTTGACGCCATTCTCACAAAGTTCCATCGGCGCCCGATGGCCAGGGTCAGGCCATGCGCAGCCAGGGCAGTCAAAGCCTTTGACCTGATTCATTTTGAACATCGCGATAATATCGCGCGTGACGGCCTTTTGGGAAAACACCGACGCAGAGACCGCCTTCACGGCTCCCCAGCCGCCCGCCGGGCCCTGATAACCGCTTACTCCTGGAACACCATTTTTCATTGTTACTGCTTATTCACTGCCAATTTTTAATGGCGAGTACGGTAACAATTTCCGTCTGATATTGATTTCCTCTTGATGGAGTACAGGCGGGCTACAATTAACGAGTTATATTGTGTTCCCCTTCCAGCGAAAAAACCGGCGCTTAATGTCCCAATCTGTTAAACCGCATGGCCTCCGACTGCTACACTGCTTCAACACACCAACCCAGAAGGCAGGTCAACATGTCAGAGAATACTTATCAACCCGCGAAAGTATGGACGTGGGATAAATCCGCAGGCGGCGGCGCATTCGCCAATATCAACCGTCCCGTTTCTGGCCCGACTCACGACAAGACGTTGCCCGTCGGCAAGCATCCGCTACAGCTCTACTCCCTGGGAACGCCAAACGGCCAGAAAGTGACCATCATGCTGGAGGAGTTGCTGGCGCAGGGCGTGACGGGCGCAGAGTATGACGCCTGGCTGATTCGCATTGGCGACGGCGATCAGTTCTCCAGCGGTTTTGTCGATGTGAACCCAAACTCAAAAATCCCGGCGCTGCGCGACCACTCGCAAAACCCGCCGCTGCGTGTCTTTGAGTCCGGCGCAATCCTGCTCTACCTGGCGGAAAAATTTGGTTATTTCCTGCCGCAGGATCTCGCTAAACGTACCGAAACCCTGAACTGGTTATTCTGGCTCCAGGGGGCGGCGCCGTTCCTCGGCGGCGGCTTTGGTCACTTCTACAACTACGCGCCGGTGAAAATAGAGTACGCGATCAACCGTTTTACGATGGAAGCCAAGCGTCTGCTGGACGTGCTGGATAAGCAGCTGGCGCGTCATCCGTATGTGGCGGGCGATGAGTACACCATTGCCGATATGGCTGTCTGGCCGTGGTTTGGCAATGTCGTGCTCGGCAACGTGTATGACGCCGCAGAATTTCTGGATGCGGGAAGCTATAAGCACGTACAGCGCTGGGCGAAAGAGATTGCGGAACGTCCGGCGGTCAAACGCGGGCGCATTGTGAACCGCACCAACGGGCCGCTCAACGAGCAGCTTCATGAGCGTCACGACGCCAGCGACTTCGACACACAAACCGAAGATAAGCGTCAGAGCTAAACCGTGACGCCGGATGAGATTTTAATGTCGCCATCAGGCGTTATATTGCCTGATGGCGCTTCGCTTATCAGGCCCACGGGTTTGTGATAGTCGGCGTTTAATTAAACCCATGTTGCACGAGAATCAGTCCTGCCGGAGTGGAAAGCAGAAATTCGGCAAGCGGTTTTCCGCGCGCCGTCAGACAGGCAAACGCGTACTCAGCGATCGGATTATACGGTTCAGGAATATCAACCACGCGCAGGGTACTGATTTGCCGCAGTCTGGGGGCATAGCTGGCATAACCAATAAAAACATCCGTGTGATCGTGGTCGATTAACCATTGCGCCGCCAGCGCTCCGGCGGGAAGCAGCAAAGAATCCCGGCCGCCGACCAGCGCCACAGCACGCGAGCGGATCGCCTCGCCGACGGCTCCCATTCGCGAAAAAAGCTGTTGCGTGTAATCACCGGAAGGATCGCAGCCCGGCGTTGATGTGCCAATTCGCAGATCCTCGCGCATCAGCAACGACCGCCAGTCGTCGCCCTCCCGCATAACGTCAGCACGCACGGTCAGGCAGAGGCGATTCAGCGCAAAGGACGAAACCGACAGCGCCCGCCCGCTCGCCAGCAGCGCCTGCGGATGCGCCACATTAGCCGAGGCGAAAAAGTCGCACGGCTCACCGGCTTCAATCCGTTCACGCAGCAATCCCGCCGGGCCGAAATCACAGCGGATCGTCTCTGCCTGAAAACAGGCCATTAGCGGTTGCCAGACGGCACGCAGACTGCCTGCGGCAAGGATTTTCATCAGTCAACGCCCTGATAGTCAGTGCGATAAAAACGCTGATACCAGTCATTCGCGACCTTGCGCATATCAATATCCTGGAATTTCTGCGGATAGAGTTTTTTCGCCATCCACAGCTCGCCAATGCCCATCGCTTCCGGCATCGGATAGCCCCAGGCCTTCGCGTAGTCCGGCATCAGATAGACGCGATGATTTTTCACCGCATCAATCACCTGCCACTGCGGGCTTTGCAGGATCTCATCCACCACTTTCGGATAGCGATCCTGAACAAAAATCACCTGCGGATTCCAGGCGATAACCTGCTCCATTGCGACCTGCTTAAAGCCTTTGATGGTCGATGCCGCCACGTTCAACGCCCCCGCGTGCGCCATCATCAGGCCAGTATATTTACCGGAGCCGTAGGTGGTCAGTTCCGGGTTCGCCATATAGGCGCGAACGCGTTGATCTTCCGGGATGTCTTTCAGGCGATCGCTCACCATCTTGCGCCCCTTATCCGTTGCGGCAATCAGCGCTTTTGCTTCGTCAGGTTTATTGACGATATCGCCAATCAGCGTGATCCCTTCACGCAGCCCTTGATCGTAAGCCTGCTCTTCATCCGTCATTGTCGGGTTCATTTTAGCCTGTTCGCCCGCCGCATCATGGCGCAGAGAAATCGCCACCACCGAAATGCCCAGGCTGCTGATTTTGTCGATCATTTCCTGCGGCGCATAGTTAGTGACAAACACCACCTGCGGATGCAGCGCGACCAGTTTTTCCGCATCAACGTGGGTTAAATCACCCAACGCGGCTTTCGTTGTCAGCTCCGGCGCCAGGCGGGCATAACCGTCGCCAAGCTGTTGTTTCCAGTTCGCCATCACGCCAACAATTTTGTCGGTGGCGTTCATCTGCACCAGCAAATTCAGCGTCTGATGCTGGAGTACCACCACGCGATCCACCGTATCCGGGACGGTAACCTGGCGACCAATCTGATCGGTAAACGTACGCTCGGCCTGAGCCATAAACGGCAGGGAAAAAAGCAACGCCAGCAGGGAGAGCTGGCGTAAGGATTTAAACATGGGAGATGTCCTCACAATCGATATATATATTAGTATACAACGATTGCAAGGCCGCTTGATAGATTGCCTTCAGGGATTATCAGGCGCTGGTAACGTCATACTCCATTCGGCGTAGCGCGTCTAATGTGGCTTTGGCTTCCTCTTCATCAATGATGCTCATGGCAAATCCCACATGCACCAGCACCCACTGCCCCACCAGCGTTGCAGGGCTGTCTTCGCAGATCAGGGCAATATTCACATCACGCTTGATGCCGCACACTTCAACCTGCGCAAGCTGGTGAATATCTTCACCAACGGACAGAACCTGCCCCGGGACTCCAATACACATAGTTAACCACCTGGACGTTATTCCACTTCAATACTTTTCACTTTCAGCGAGTCGCCGGTATCCACCCGCAGACGATCGCCCTGACAGTGTGGGCACTGCGCGTCATGCTGCGTGATTTCAACCGCCTGGCTGCAATCCCAGCACCACGCCTGAGCGGGTTTATAGTCGATGTGCAACGCACACCCCTGCGCGAGCGTACCCTGGCAAACGATATCAAAGCTGAAGCGCACGGCGCTCTCTTCTACGCACGAGAGCGCGCCAATTTCCAGCCATACGCCGGTGACTCGCGTCACGCCATGCTGTTCCGCCTGCTGCTGGATAATCTCAACCGCGCTCTGGCACAGGGACAGCTCATGCATGCTCGCCGCTCCGGCGTCCAAACAGCAGCGCACGACGCCCTGCCAGCTGCGGCGCATCGGGATCGCTGACCGGCAGCGACAGCAGCATCCGCGCGCAGTCGTCCGCCAGACGCATCCCCTCTTGTGCCGACATACCGTGATTGAGCGGCGACATCAGCGAGCAGGAGAGGTATTGCGAAACTCCGTCCAGTTCACCAACGGTAAAGGTCATTGCGCCATACGGCAGACGCAATCCGAGTTTTTCACTGACTTTGCGTACCGGCCAGAGCTGATCGGGGCCGGGGAAAATCAGCGCGCTCAGCATCCACGGCGCGATCACGCAGCCCGTCCACTGCCCTTCAAACAGGGTGAAGTCAGAGACATACACCGGCATATTCGGGTGCAAAAACGAGAGATCGTGCATTGAGCGTCGGGCAATCTCTTCAAACGCCGCCTGAACCTGCATTCTCGGGGAGGACGGGAACCCTGAAATTTCCTCAGACATGCGCAGCCTCCCGTGGAATAGCCTCAACGCCTGACTCGCGCAGCGCGGCAAGAACCTGCGCCATAGCAGGTTCAATCATCGCTTCAACCGTTGGCGTCAGGCCGATATGCGGCTCCAGCGATTCCGGGATCACGCCGATCAGCGTCAGCTTTTTCGGAAACTCGCCAGTGAAGCGCAGGGCCGACAGAACGTCGGCCAGGCCAAGCTGATGCGGTGAGATTTTGTTGGTGAACAGCGCAGGCACCTCATCATCACGCAGGATCATAAGGGTTCCCGGCGTGTTCTTTCTCGACACAATGGCGTCCGCGATGATCAGGTGATCTCTGTCCGCCATATCGCCAAGAAGCTCCATTCCCGCCGTGCCGCCATCAAGGATCTCCACGAAATCCGGCAGGATGTAACGCTGTTCTAACGCTTCAACGATACGCACCCCGATGGCTTCATCGGTCAGCAAAATATTGCCGACCCCTAACACTAAAATCCGCATTACAGAACCTTAACTGAGACGACTTCGTTCCCGTCAGCGTCCACTACGTGCACCGCGCACGCCATGCAAGGGTCGAAGGAGTGAATGGTACGCACCACTTCCAGCGGTTTTTCTGGATCGGCGATCGGCGTCCCCACCAGCGACTGCTCGTACGGCCCCACTTCATCGTTAAAGTTACGCGGACCGGAGTTCCAGGTGGACGGAACCACCGCCTGGTAGTTGCTGATAATGCCGTCTTTAATGACCATCCAGTGAGAAAGCATACCGCGCGGCGCCTCAAGGAAGCCCACCCCTTTAAACTCACCCGTCGCCGGGATATCCGGTTTAACGAACGTGGTGTGGTCGCCTTTCCCGATATTGGCGATCAGCGCGCTGTACTGGTTTTGCAGAATACCCTGCAACTCGCAGCAGTGAACGGTGCGGCCAATGATACGCCCCAGCGTGGAGTGCAGTTGCGCCACTTCCAGCGTTTTACCGGTCAGTTTCTGGTAGATCGCGATGATTTCATTCAGTTTGGCCTTCGTGGACTCGCGTCCCGCCGCCAGTTTAACCAGCATATTGGCCAGCGGCCCCACTTCAACGGTTTTGCCGTAGAAGGTCGGGGACTTAACCCACGAGTATTTACCGTCATCAGACCAACCGGTGTATTCCGGGACGGTAGTCCCTTCCCACGGTTCCTGCGGCGCTTCGTCTTTGTACCAGGCGTGCTTCGCGCTCTCCTGAATCCCTTTAATCAGGTATTCATCGGAATGCGAGGCGATCGGGCGATACGTCGACAGATCCGCATTCTGGATATAGCCGCCAGGGAACAGGAAGCTGCCGTTTTTACCGTCGGTCGGAAATTCCGGCGCGCTCAGATAGTTAACCGCGCCTTTTCCGCGCTCCAGCCATTCTGGATAGAACGCCGCGATTACCGCCGTATCCACCTTGTAAACCTGCTCAACAAAGTCGCTCAGCTTGTCGATGAAGGACTTGATGTACATCAGGCGTTCAAGGTTCAGCACGCCGAGACCGTCGAGGTTGATCGGGTTCGCCACCCCGCCCACCGCCAGGTTCTGGATGTGCGGCGTTTTACCGCCCAGCAGCGCCACCACGCGGTTGGCGTCACGCTGGCATTCCAGCGCTTGCAGATAGTGCGCGACCGCAATCAGGTTCACTTCCGGCGGCAGTTTCATCGCCGGGTGTCCCCAGTAGCCGTTAGCGAAAATCCCTAACTGGCCGCTGGCAACGAGGTCTTTGATCTTGTTCTGCACCTTCGTGAACTCTTCAGCGCTATTCAGGTGCCAGCTCGACACGCCGTTCAACAGCGCCGATGCTTTCGCCGGATCGGCTTTCAGCGCAGAGGTGATATCCACCCAGTCCAGCGCAGAAAGCTGGTAGAAGTGCACAATATGGTCATGGGTAGTATGCGCCGCCAGAATGATGTTACGGATGTACTGCGCATTGACCGGAACGTCAATCTTCAGCGCGCTCTCCGCCGCACGAACGGAAGAGATCGCGTGGGTCGTGGTGCATACGCCACAGATACGCTGCACAATCATCCAGGCATCGCGCGGATCGCGATTCTTCACGATCTCTTCCATGCCGCGCCACATGGTGCCGGATGCCCATGCTTTTGACACCACACCGTTTTCGATTTCGCAGTCGATGCGTAAATGACCCTCAATACGGGTTACCGGATCAATAGTAATTCTCTGGCTCATGCTTTGCTCGCCTCATGACGATTGTGATCGTTTTGTTTTAATGGAGGAAGTATCGGCAGTAGACGAATGAGTAAGATGTATGCACAAATCTCAATAGCCACAAAACCAATAGAAATCAGCAGTTCTTCCCAGGTGGGGAAGTAGTGGTAGCCGCCGCCGGGATTGAACGCCACCAGCGAGTAGGACATACGCCACGTTGCGCAGCCCAGCAGCATACTAAGGGCGGACAGATACAACATCCGCGAGTCGCCGCGCAGTTTCGGCAGACGGAGCACCACCAGCGGGAAGACCATCAGCAGGACTTCAACCCAGAACAGTAAGGAGTAGTAGTCACCGGCAAACGCATAAGAGAGCTTGTCGCGGTAAATCAGTTCACCAAAACGGCACACGAGGAACAGCGCGATGAAAACGCTGATAGTACCAGTCAGCTTGATAAACAAACTTTTCTCATCCGGGCCGTTGCCTTTTAAGCCGCTCTGCACCAGAGAGCCTTCAAAAATAACGATGGAGAAACCCATGATGAAAGCGGTGAACAATGAGAACAACGGCAGCATTTCATAGCTCTGCCACAGCGGATGTACTTTAATACCGGCGGCAATCATCAACGATCCCATTGACGACTGGTGCATGGTCGGCAGCAACGCCCCGAGAGCGATAACAAAGAACATCACTTTGTTCAGACGCTTAAGCGAGACTTTCCAGCCCAGGCGTTCAAACAACGCGGGGGCAAACTCCAGCGCCATCACGCCGATGTAGATGGTCATACAGACCGCCGTTTCAAACAGCACCGAGTTCACATTGAAGTGCCCTGGGATGTAGAAATACGGCAGGTTCCAGTAACGACCAACGTCAATGGTGATCGACAGCCCGCCCAAAGAGTAACCGAACAGGCTTGCCAGCAGCGCCGGGCGCACCAGTGGATGGTATTGCCCCCGGTTGAAGACATACACCGCCCACGCCAGCGCCCAACCGCCGCATGCGAAGCCGGTGCCGATCAGCAGGTCAAAAGCGATCCACACGCCCCAGGGGAAGCCGCCGTTCAGATCGGAGACCGATCCCAGCCCGAAGACCAGACGTTTCACAATGAGAAGCATGCACAGGACGACAAGCGGCCCGAAGATGATGATCGGTTTACTGATTATTTTCCCGCCCAGCGGTTTAGGATCATGACTCATGATCGTCTCCTCCGTCGTGATGCTCGTTTTTCGTATTACGACGAACCATCACGGTTAAGCCCGCCAGCACAGCCAGTGGCAGCATCATGCCTTTATACAGGGTGTGTTGAATGTGTTCAGAACGCGCGCCAGTTGACAGATCGGCCAGTTGAGGGAGATCCAGATTCTGGTAAGGAACGCCGGTCAGCACCAGCACCTGCGTGCCGCCGCCCTCTTTTTCACCGTACAGATGCGGGTAATACTTCGGTACGGTATGCAGATACGTATCGCCAGTCTGCAACGTCTGGCGCGGATAGTGGTATTCGCTGCCAGGCTTCAGCGCCAGGCGTTTTTGCGCCTCCGCCATTAGCTCTTCTCGCGTACCAAAAATCACCGCGCCCGCCGGACATACCTCAACGCACCCCGGCAGACCGCCTTTGTCCAGGCGTTCAACGCCCTTCTGGTTGCACAGTTCACACTTGTGCAGCGCGCCAAACGGGTTGTTGTAGTCGTATTTCGGCACGTTGTACGGGCAGGCGACCATGCAGTAGCGACAGCCAGTACAGACGTCTTTGTTGTAATGAACGATGCCGGTTTTCGGATCTTTCTTCAACGCGGATACCGGGCAAACGGAGACGCAGTTAGGGTCAACGCAGTGCATACACTGTTTCTTAATGTACGCGTAGCCGTTCTCTGTCTGATCTTTATTGACGCCACTTCCGCTATGCCACACCTGAATGATGTTATTGGTGTAAGGCGACAGCTTGTCGTTATTCGACCAGGTTTGCGCCCCTTCCGGGTTACGCGCCGGGAAGTTGATATCCTGGCATTTGGTCACACACGCCTGACAGCCCACGCACAGCGTCGAGTCATACAGCATCCCCAGGGAACCCGGGATGGGCGGACGGTTTTCCGCAGCCGCATGGCTGATGGACGGCGACGCGCCCAGCAGCAATGCCCCGCCAGAGGCTGCTTTAATAAAGTTACGTCTGTTCACGGTTATTCTCCCCGTGAGTCAGCGTTATCTTTCTTCTGCTGACGCCCCAGTTCACGTACTGCCATCACACTGACACCGGCAACCAGCCCAACCACGCCGCCAAGCAGCCCGACGGCACCTGCGGAAATGTGGCCGCCCTCTTTCAGGTTGACATCCGGCTTCTCGGAACGCGGGGTTTGATTTTCCACATGGGCGAGTTGGTGGATGCCTTTATGAAAGCCAACGCCTTCCTCGTTACAGCCGTAGCAGGGGTGTCCAATCGCCACCGGCCATACTCCGCCGACATCGCAGAACTGCAACGTCGAACAGTTGCCGTAGGTTTCAGGCCCTTTACAGCCCAGATGGTAGAGGCACCAGCCTTCACGGTGGCCTTCATCGCCGAACTCTTTGGCGAAGCGACCGGCATCAAAATGCGGGCGGCGTTCGCAGTGTTCGTGAATCAGACGGCCATAGGCGAAGGTTGGACGGTTTTTGGCATCCAGCTTCGGCGGTTTACCGTAAGTGATGATGTGGGCAACCGTTGCCAGGAAGTTATGCGGGTTCGGCGGGCAGCCCGGGATATTGATAACGGTTTTGCCCGGCAGGACTTCCTGCAACCCGACGGCGCCGGTCGGGTTTACGCCAGCGGCAGCGACGCCGCCCCACGCGGAACAGGAGCCGATCGCGATAATCGCCGCCGCGCCTTCCGCCGCCTTGCGGATGTGATCCACAATCGGCTCGCCGGCAACCATGCAGTAAATACCGTTATCTTTTAATGGGATGGAACCATCGACAACCAACACATACTGCCCTTTATACTTCTCCAGAGCGTTATGCTTGTTCTCTTCAACCTGATGGCCGAAGGCGGCGGAGAGGACCTCGTGGTACTCCAGAGAGATCGTTTCCAGAACGAGGTTTTCTACCGTTGGGTGGGTCGCGCGAAGGAGCGATTCGGTACATCCCGTACATTCCTGAGCGCCGATCCAGACGACGGGCGGGCGCTGCGGACGGGAAACCGATTCGGCCATTTCTGCGGCGGCTTTGCTACTGAGCCCCATGGTTGCGGCCAGTGCTGCACAAAGCTTCATGAAATCACGACGATTAACGCCGTGAGAAGTGATGAGAGTATTATCTCCAGTCATTTTATTGTTATTCCGTTGCAAAGACCTGGCTCTATTTTGCACCGTTCACAAATAACTTATTGCGATCGGCGCGCCATTTACCACACTTTCTTTATGGTTATTGAACCATGATACTTTGACGGAACAACAAAACGAAGGAGTAAGACAATAGTGTAATTAATTAAACCGGGGTAATACCCCCTTCGGATCAATTTTCGAGACGATAACCCGCCATAAAGAACCGGATAGTCGTATTCGATTGATTCTCCCGAAAGAAGTCCATCACCATATCTTTGTCCAGGCCATAACGGCGCGTCAGAATCCCCGCTTCCCAGGCGCTTAATTGCCGATCGCCGGTTTTTTCAAACATGCGATGCGAAAATCCTAATACAAATCCGCGCTTATAATCAGAACAAAAACCCGCCACGTTACGCGCGCTATCGGCACACGTTGCGTTTAATCCGGCCATCAGGCCCTTACCAAAATGATTGTCCATGATACCTCCAATCGCTATATAACAAATTATATAGCGATTTTTTAAGCGAACGCCAGAGGTATCACATACTTTTTTTTACCGGATCAGAAGGCGACCCATTCATCGCCTGACTTCTCGGCAGACGCCCCACGCGGACTGGCTGGAGAGACCGTTTTCGCCGGGCTGATTTGCGCGTCATTATGAGAAAGCCGGAACTGTTGCACAGAGCGTTGCAGCTCTTCCGTTTGCCGTTCCAGCGCCGCCGCTGCCGCAGAAACTTGCTCCACCAGCGCGGCGTTTTGTTGGGTCACGCTGTCCATCTGGGTTATCGCCACGCCAACCTGAGAGATCCCTTTGCTTTGTTCCTCAGAAGCGGCAGCGATCTGCTTCATGATGGTGGTGACTTCAGTTACTCCGCGCAGAATGGCCTCCATCGTCGCGCCCGTCTCCTGCACCAGCTGCGCGCCCTGCTCGACACGACGCACGGATTCAGCGATCAGCGTTTCAATCTCTTTGGCGGCCCCGGCGCTACGGCTGGCAAGATTACGCACTTCACCGGCGACGACCGCAAACCCACGCCCTTGTTCACCGGCTCTGGCGGCTTCAACGGCGGCGTTCAGCGCCAGAATATTGGTCTGGAAGGCAATACTGTTGATGACATTCGTAATTTCGGCGATCTGTCTGGAGCTGGCTGAAATACCGTCCATCGTCTCGACCACCTCAGAAACCAGCGTGCCGCCTTTTCCGGCCGTCGCGGAAGCGGCATCAGCAAGCTGACTGGCCTGGCGCGCATTATCCGCATTCAATTTCACCGTCGCGGTGAGCTGTTCCATGCTTGCAGCGGTCTCTTCCAGCGCCGCCGCCTGCTCTTCCGTACGGGAAGAGAGATCGTTGTTACCGCTGGAGATCTCTGTCGCGCCGCGCCAGATATTGTCACTGCCTGAACGAATCGAGCTGACCGCTTCTCGCAGACTATCCTGCATCGCGCTCAGTAGCGGCACCAGACGACCGACACAGTTACGGCCAAACTCTTCAATCGGCTGGCTCAGATCGCCTTGCGCAATCTGGCGGAACTGTTGGCGAATGCGCGCCAGCGGTTTCACTAACATCGTGACCAGGTAACGGTCGGTAAAGAAGAGAATCACAATTCCCAGAATAACGGCGGTGATAATCAGGGTGCGGATAATTGACGTTTTGCCGTCCACCATCACGCGGGTGCTGTCCAGCATCGTGCCGGCCGCGCTGTTAAAACGTTCTGCGCTGGCGCCGAAGGCGCGGCTCAGGGCGGGGGTGACATTATTCGCCTGTTCTGCAAATTCGGTGAGCGTACCCTGCTGCGCCAGTTGCATCTGCGGCGCGACGCCCTTATCAAGCAACGCCTGCCAGTTTGCCAATACCGCAGCGGCGATCTCCGGGTCCATCGGCCCTGGAGAGAGCGTTTTCATCTCTTCCAGCTTTTTGCTCATATTGTCCAGCGCCTGCTGTACTGGTACAAAATCGGGCGTACCGCCGCCGATTTTAACGTCCATCGCACGGCTTAAACGCGTGACAAAACGAAAATACTGATCGTTCCCCTGACTTAGCACCGTCATCTGACGCACAATATGACGATCGATATCATTCCCTTCCGCCACTTTAGATAATGCATGGACGCTGAATAAACCAACGCCCGACCAAAGAAGACAGAAGAGCCCCAATATTGTCAGCATGACAATACGAATAGTGAAGTTTTGCAGCAAACGCATAAGAATTTCCTTGCCATACTTGAGGGATTCGCCATCAGGCGACACTTATCCTCGTTATCGGCAGAGAATGCAGAATATATACTTTCTTTATTGTTTTTTTACTTAACTAAGTATACGAATCATCGTCATCACGCTATTCCTGTGAATGCTTATAAAGCATAACGGCATTATTATGCCGCAAAGCAATATGCCGCACCTGAAATAATCGTTTGTTTTTCATTGTAAATATTTCTCAAACCAGGCCAGAGTGCGCGCCCAGGCCAGATCCGCTGCGGCCTTATCATAGCGGGGAGTCGAATCATTATGAAAACCATGATTCACCCCAGGATAGATATACGCTTCATAGACTTTATTATTCGCCTTCAGCGCCGTTTCGTAGGCAGGCCAGCCTTCATTAATTGAGGTATCTAACTCGGCGTAATGTAATAATAAAGGCGCATTAATTTTAGGTACATCTGACGCCGGAGCCTGACGACCATAAAAAGGAACGGCGCACGCCAGTTCTGGATAGGCCACCGCCGCCGCATTTGATACGCCGCCGCCATAGCAGAATCCCGTAATAGCCACTTTTCCGCTGGCCGCCGGATGACGCTGCATAAACTCAATCGCGGCAAAGAAATCATTCATTAATTTTGTGGGATCAACCTGCTGTTGTAATTCCCGGCCCTTATCGTCATTACCGGGGTATCCGCCTACCGAGCTTAATCCATCAGGCGCCAGCGCAATATAACCCGCTTTCGCCACGCGTCGTGCGACATCCTCAATATAGGGATTCAGCCCCCTGTTCTCGTGTACGACCACGACCGCAGGCGTTTTCCCCGTCGCCTTCGCCGGTTTCACCAGATAGCCGCGCACCTCGCCATGCCCGTTCGGTGACGGATACGTAATGTATTCCGGCAAAATGTCCGGGTCGGTAAAGTCCACCTGCACCGCCAGCGCGTAATTCGGCTTCATGAGATTAAACAGCGCAAGCGCGGTCACGCCGCCGACGGCATACTTTGCCGCGAGGTTAAGAAACTCGCGTTTAGAGATTTTTCCATGTGCATAGTAGTCATAGTAATCGAGCAACTCCTGCGGAAAGTCTTTGGCAGTCAGACGCGGCATAGTTTCACTCCTGAATTGATGTTTTTTTAAGCAAAGCATAACGACGTGTTTTTGCCCAATTTTTCGCATCAATGTGACCTGACGAACGGGATAAACCCCGTTGAGCCGCTAGAATAGAAACGTTGTTTTGAAATTCACTTTCTCTAAGGAGATGACATGGCCTGGTTAGCCAACCCCGAACGTTATGAGCAGATGCTTTATCGCTACTGCGGTAAAAGCGGTTTGCGTTTACCCGCGCTATCGCTGGGTTTGTGGCACAGTTTCGGCCACGTTCAGGCGCTGGATTCACAGCGTGCGCTGCTGCGTAAAGCCTTTGATTCAGGCATCACCCATTTTGATTTAGCCAATAACTACGGCCCGCCGCCGGGAAGCGCAGAAGAGAACTTTGGCCGTTTGCTGCGGGAAGATTTTGCGCCGTATCGCGATGAGCTGATCGTTTCCACCAAAGCGGGTTATGACATGTGGCCTGGGCCATACGGCTCCGGCGGGTCGCGTAAGTACCTGCTCGCCAGCCTCGATCAGAGCCTGAAGCGGATGGGGCTGGACTATGTCGATATCTTCTATTCCCACCGTGTCGATGAAAACACGCCGATGGAAGAGACCGCATCCGCGCTGGCGCAGGCGGTACAAAGCGGTAAGGCGCTTTACGTCGGCATCTCCTCCTATTCGCCTGAGCGAACTCAACGAATGGCGGAACTGCTGCGCGAATGGAAAATCCCGCTGCTGATTCATCAGCCTTCCTACAACCTGCTCAACCGCTGGGTGGATAAAAGCGGCCTGCTGGATACGCTGGCGGCCAACGGCATGGGTTGCATTGCGTTCACACCGCTGGCTCAGGGATTGTTAACCGGAAAATACTTAAACGGTATCCCGGAAGGTTCACGTATGCAGCGTGAAGGGAAAAAAGTTCGCGGTCTGACGGAGAATATGCTGACGGAAGCGAATCTGAACAGCCTGCGTTTACTCAATGAGATGGCGCAACGTCGCGGCCAGTCAATGGCGCAGATGGCGCTTAGCTGGCTGTTGAAAGATAATCGCGTGACGTCGGTGCTGATCGGCGCCAGTCGACCAGAGCAGCTGGAAGAAAATGTGCAGGCATTGTCGAACCTGACATTCAGCACTGACGAGTTAGCGCAAATCGATAAACATGTCGCGGACGGCGAGCTGAACCTCTGGCAAGCCTCATCGGATAAATAACGCTTTCGGGCACGCGCGCCGGGTGGCGGTTTCGCCTTACCCGGCCAACGTCAGGCGCGTTTATTAAACCTCTTCCGGTTTGATTAGCGGCCGCTGATATTCAGGCCACACCAGAGCAACCAGGGAGGGATACGCCTCCAGGCTAAATTCCCGGAAACATTGCCGCAAGTTAAGTACATCCAGATCGGAATGCGGAACCTTTTCCCCGTTCAGACAACGCTTTTTAATGTTGTCATAATATTTATAGACCGCAGAGTTGAGATCGCTGCAACGGCGCTGCGCATCAAATAACCCCGGCGTGCCGTTTAGTTCCGCCATCGTCATCCGCTTTATCGTTGCGTGAAGAAAATCAATATATTCGTGATTGACTCGCCAGTACCATACCGGTGTAATAGTATTCATGAGCGACGAAAAATGATCTTCGCCCTCCTCTTTGGACAAGGGTTCCGCTTGATTTACTGGATTAGACGCCTCAGCAGAGCGCTGTTTATTAAATTCGTGCATCAAGAAAAGCACGCCACCAGTGAGTAATAGCAGAGTGATAATAGAATAAAAAATGCTGTTCATATGTCGACTCCATTTTTTTTGATTTTAAAATTACACCATGCTATTGTCAACGAGACCTGCCTTATAAAAAACAATATACTATTGATAGTAAAGGACATTCCAACATGCTTCCCGAGCATCTTGTGCCGACTCGTTTTCATTTATCTGCCTCGCCAGGCGATGCTGAGACCGTAGAAAATAGTGAAAATTTGACTCAGGGAAAGAAAACGCTGAGCGATTACGAGCCAGATATTTTAATTAGCGCCACACCGACTGGTCAATCTAAAAACATGTTACTTGAAGAACGTGACCGTCATTTAAAAGACCGGCTTTATCGCGTAGCTAAAATTGAGACGTTTGCTCGTCTTATTAATAGCCTACAGGCGGAAGGCGATGTTGATGCTCAGGCATTAAGTAAAATTCTGGCAGATGCCACAACAAAAATAAACGATCACGGCAATGAAATTTGGCTTAATCTCATAACCAGAGAGAAAAACTCTCCCGTTTTTTATTCTCTGGAAGAGAAATAATATGAAAGACGTTGAAGATAATAATGTTTATTTAGCTTTAGATAATAATAAAAGCGATGAATTTATCTTAAAGCAAAATCTTAAAGCGCTTATCGCCAATAAAAACGCGACCCTCGAACAGGTGGCGCAGGAGATCGTGTCGATTCCCGCCGCGTTAGTGCGGCTGAAATGGCAAAATCGCCGCGAAATCTATGCGCTCCAGGTCAAAGAAGAGATCTACGGTTCGGTTATCAATACGATTATTGAGCAACATCCCGAGATGCGGGACAAAATCATGGCGCGCCTGGAGAGCACATATCAGCACTTACTGGCGCGAGAAACGGCGACCCTGCGCCTGACCCGTAAGCTATCCGATGGCGATTACCGAACGACCAATATCACCACCGTCGCGCTGAATGAAAAACGTTTTCCCACGACGAAGTAATCTGGCGAGTCAGCGATACCGCATCATGCAGGCCTGGTAAGCGCAGCGCCATCAGGCAATAAAAAAGCCGGGTACGGCTTGCGCCCTACCCGGCCTGTCTGTCAGCCCATCAGCAACAACGATTACTTCGCTTTTGCGACCTCTTCACCCACGAGACCAATTTTCAGGTAACCCGCCTGGTGCAGCGTATCCATCACTTTCATCATTGTTTCATAATCAACGGTTTTATCCGCACGGAAGAAGATCGTCGTGTCTTTCTTCCCTTCGGTTAACGCGTTCAGCTCGCCGATCATGGTTTCATCCGTTACCTGATCGTTGCCGATAAACATGCTGTTGTCGGCCTTCACGGACAGATAAACCGGTTTTTCCGGGCGCGGCTGCGGGGTGCTGGTGGACGCAGGAAGATTCACCTTCACGTCCACCGTTGCCAGCGGCGCGGCCACCATAAAGATAATCAGCAGAACCAGCATGACGTCGATAAACGGCGTCACGTTGATTTCATGCATTTCACCGTTATCGTCCAGATTTTCATTAAGACGCATTGCCATGGAACATTATCCTACACGTAATTTCTGCGCGGTACGTACCGGCTGAGCGGAAGCGCTCGCGTTCAGATCCAGATCGCGGCTTTGCAGCAACAGAATCTGTGCTGCCACGTCGCCCAGCGTCGCTTTGTAGCTGCCGATCTGACGTGCGAAAATGTTGTAAATCACAACCGCAGGAATTGCCGCGACCAGGCCGATTGCCGTAGCCAGCAACGCTTCCGCGATACCCGGCGCGACAACCGCGAGGTTGGTGGTCTGGGTTTGCGCGATGCCGATGAAGCTGTTCATGATGCCCCATACCGTACCAAACAGACCGACAAACGGAGAGATAGCGCCGATGGTCGCCAGGTAGCCATTACCGCGTCCCATATGACGGCCAACCGCCGCTACGCGACGCTCCAGGCGGAACCCGGTACGCTCTTTAATACCTTCGTTGTCTTCACTGCCTTCCGACAGTTCCAGCTCGTTCTGCGCTTCATAGAGCAGCTGTGAGCTTAAACTTTTTGCCGCGAATGCGGAGGCAATATTGCTGGCCTGGTCTAAAGAACGCGCTTCAGCCAGCTGCTGTTGTTCACGCTTGAGCCGACGCTTCTGCGTAAAGAACTCAAGACTCTTACTGAAGAAGATAGCCCAGGTGACTACTGACGCCAGAATCAGACCAATCATCACGCACTTAACCACGATGTCGGCGTGCTGATACATACCCCAGACGGAGAGATCCGTCTGCATCAAATTATTACCCACTCTGTATCTCCAGGACGCAAATCACAAATTCTGAGCGTAATAATATCAAAACGACGTCGAATTGATAGTCGTTCTCATTACTATTTACATAGTGCCGCACCTTTGGTTTCTTTTCCTTGCGCTTACGCAGTAAAAAAGTCACCAGATGTCATTTTGAGAAAATTTTCTGCTTTATGCCGATTCTTCAGGATGCGTCACTCATCATTCATGATAGTTTAGACATCCAGACGTATAAAAATGGGTACTCCAACATGGCAGAAAAACATCTTGAAACCAAACTGGTGAGCGCAGGACGCAGCAAAAAATACACGCTGGGATCGGTGAACAGCGTCATTCAGCGCGCCTCCTCGCTGGTATTTGACACCGTAGAAGCCAAAAAGCACGCCACCCGCAACCGCGCCAATGGCGAACTTTTCTATGGCCGTCGCGGAACGCTAACCCATTTTTCGCTACAGGAAGCCATGTGCGAACTGGAAGGCGGCGCCGGATGCGCGCTCTTCCCCTGCGGCGCGGCGGCTGTCGCCAACACGATTCTGGCCTTTGTGGAACAGGGCGATCACGTCCTGATGACCAACACCGCTTACGAACCCAGTCAGGATTTTTGCACCAAAGTTCTCGCCAGACTCGGCGTGACGACCGGCTGGTTTGATCCGCTGGTCGGCGCGGATATCGTGAAGCATATTCAGCCCAATACGAAAGTAGTGTTTCTCGAATCCCCTGGCTCCATCACGATGGAAGTGCATGACATCCCGGCGATTGTCGGCGCGGTGAGACGCGTTGCGCCAGACGCCGTCATTATGATTGATAACACCTGGGCGGCGGGCGTGCTGTTTAAAGCGCTGGATTTCGGGATCGATATCTCCATCCAGGCAGGAACGAAATACCTGATTGGTCACTCGGATGCGATGGTCGGCACAGCCGTGTCTAATGCGCGTTGTTGGGAGCAATTACGCGAAAACGCCTATCTGATGGGGCAAATGCTGGACGCGGATACCGCTTATATGACCAGCCGTGGGCTACGTACGCTGGGCGTGCGCTTGCGCCAGCATCATGAAAGCAGCCTGAAAGTCGCCGAGTGGCTGGCGAATCACCCTCAGGTCGCCCGCGTTAATCATCCCGCCCTTCCTGGCAGCAAAGGCCACGAATTCTGGAAGCGCGATTTCACGGGCAGCAGCGGGTTGTTCTCGTTTGTGCTGAATAAAAGGCTGAGCAATGAGGCGCTTTCCGCTTATCTGGATAATTTCAGCTTGTTCAGCATGGCCTACTCCTGGGGCGGCTTTGAATCCTTAATTCTGCCTAACCAGCCGGAACATATCGCCGCCATTCGTCCCGAAGGCGACGTTGATTTCACCGGCACGCTGATCCGTTTGCACATCGGTTTAGAGAATGTTGACGATCTGATTGCAGATTTAGCCGCAGGATTCACGCGTATTGTGTAAAGTTTCCGGTCATGGACAGAATTGCAGACACTCCGGGCAGAAAAGTCTGCATTTGTTGCGTCCGGGATCAAGGCATCCCGGGCAATTCAGGAGTACAATAGCCCCATAAACGCGGTTCCACAGGAAAGTCCATGGCTGTCATTCAAGATATTATCGCTGCGCTCTGGCAACACGATTTTGCCGCGCTGGCGGACCCACACGTTGTTAGCGTTGTCTACTTTGTGATGTTTGCCACGCTATTTTTAGAAAATGGCCTGCTCCCGGCCTCTTTTTTACCCGGAGACAGCCTGCTCTTACTGGCAGGCGCGCTGGTTGCACAAGGTGTCATGGACTTTGTCCCCACGATCCTTATTCTGACGACAGCCGCCAGTCTCGGCTGCTGGCTGAGCTATATTCAGGGGCGCTGGCTGGGAAATACGCAAACGGTGAAAGGCTGGCTGGCGCAGCTTCCCGTTAAATACCATCAGCGCGCGACCTGTATGTTCGACCGGCACGGCCTGCTGGCGCTGCTTGCCGGGCGCTTTCTGGCGTTTGTGCGCACCCTGCTGCCCACAATGGCGGGGATTTCAGGGTTGTCCAGTCGCCGGTTTCAGTTTTTTAACTGGCTGAGTGGGCTGCTGTGGGTCGGCGTGGTGACCAGTTTCGGCTACGCGCTCAGCATGATCCCGTTCGTGAAACGTCATGAGGATCAGGTGATGACGTTTTTGATGATCCTGCCGATTGCCCTGCTGGCCGCCGGTTTGATCGGCACATTATTCGTCGTGATCAAGAAGAAGTATTGCAGCGCCTGATTTGCTGATTGCCGGATGGCGCTTACGCTTATCCGGCTTACACATGATTAGCTTCCCTGCATCATTCTCATTCGTGCCGCATCCTCCCCCGGCGTTACGCCAAAATAGCGTTTGAACTCCCGACTGAACTGCGACGCGCTCTCGTAGCCGACGCGCATCGCAGCGGCGCTGGCTTTCATCCCGTCGTGAATGATCATCATCCGCGCTTTATGCAGACGATAGGTTTTCAGGTACTGCAACGGCGAGGTACTGGTAACGGATTTAAAATTATGATGGAACGCCGAGACGCTCATGTTGGCTTCCGCCGCCAGTTGCTCAACGTTCAGGTTCTCGGTGTATTTGGTTTCAATCCGCTTCAGCACCCGGCTAATCAGGCTGAAATGGGTCTGACGGCTGACCAGCGCCAGCAGCGCGCCGCCACGCGGCCCCATCAGAACGTGATACAGAATTTCGCGAATAATCTGTTTCCCCAGAATGCGCGCATCCAGCGGCCTTTCCATCACATCTAACAGGCGTTCCGCCGCACAAAGAATGTCATCCGACAGCGTGGCGGAGTTAATCCCGCTTGCCGCCATCGACGGTTGAAACAGATCGTCCTCGCCAATGTCCATCAGCAACTCCTGCAATTGCAGGATATCAACATTCAGACGAATCCCCGCGAGCGGTACTTCCGGCGTCGCATAAGTTTCACATTCAAAGGGTAAAGGTACTGTCAGCAGCAGATATTCATTGGCATCGTACTGAAATACGCGTTCATTGATATAACCGATCTTATGCCCCGAAAAGAGAAATATGATGCCAGGCTGATACATCACAGGTGTGCGCAACCCCGGCTCCGTGCCGTAGAGCAGACGCACGTCGGGCAGGCAGTCGTTCAGGTTATTTTGATTGTTTATCAGCTGCTTAATTTTATCTGTCAGCAACAGGCAGATGGCTTCACGGTTCATGGCGCGCTTTTTTCTCATCGGTTTACGACGCGTTGATTGTGCGCAAATTTATCTTTTTTCTCCAGCGCTCTGGAGAAATGGGCAAGACATTGGCAGAAATGAGCATTGAAATGTTCACCATCAGGCAGACATTCGCCTGCCCACTTTTTTACCCACATAAGGGAACGAGCAATGAACAACTTTAATCTGCATACCCCAACCCGCATTCTGTTTGGTAAAGGCGCGATTGCCGATCTGCGCGATCAAATCCCTCAGGGCGCCCGCGTATTGATCACCTACGGCGGCGGCAGCGTGAAAAAGACCGGCGTACTGGATCAGGTACATGACGCGCTGAAAGGTCTGGACGTGCTGGAATTTGGCGGCATCGAGCCAAACCCGTCTTATGAAACGCTGATGAACGCCGTCAACATTGTACGTGATGAGAAAGTGACGTTCCTGCTGGCGGTCGGCGGCGGTTCCGTGCTGGATGGCACTAAATTTATCGCGGCGGCGGCGCAATATGACGAAGGCGTGGACCCGTGGCGCATTCTGGAAACCCGCGGCAACGACGTGAAAAGCGCCGTACCGATGGGATCGGTGCTGACGTTGCCGGCAACGGGTTCAGAATCTAACTCCGGGGCGGTAATTTCCCGTAAAACCACCGGCGATAAGCTGGCCTTTATGACGCCGTTCGTCCAACCCGTGTTTGCGGTGCTCGATCCGGTTTATACCTACACCCTGCCGCCGCGCCAGGTTGCTAACGGCGTTGTGGATGCATTCGTTCACACCGTTGAGCAGTATGTCACTTACCCGGTTGACGGAAAAATTCAGGATCGCTTCGCCGAAGGTATCCTGCTGACGCTTGTCGAAGAAGGCCCGAAAGCGCTGAAAGAGCCGGAAAACTACGATGTCCGCGCCAACGTAATGTGGGCGGCCACTCAGGCGCTGAACGGTCTGATCGGCGCGGGCGTCCCGCAGGACTGGGCAACGCATATGCTGGGTCATGAGCTGACGGCGATGCACGGCCTTGATCACGCGCAGACGCTGGCTATCGTCCTGCCTGCGCTGTGGAATGAAAAACGCGATACCAAACGCGCCAAACTGTTGCAGTACGCAGAGCAAGTCTGGAATATCACCGACGGTTCCGACGATGCGCGTATTGATGCCGCCATCGCCGCCACCCGCCGCTTCTTTGAACAAATGGGCGTACCGACTCGCCTGTCTGATTACGGTCTGGACGGCAGTTCCATTCCGGCATTGCTGGCAAAACTGGAAGCGCACGGCGGTACAAATCTGGGTGAACATCAGGACATTACGCTGGATGTCAGCCGTCGGATTTACGAAGCGGCTCGCTAAGGTTTTTTCGCCTCTGGCTTTCGTTTTTGGACATTTCGTCCAGACTTAAGTCACACAACCTCACCGGAGTTTGCTCCGGTGAGATCGCATAAAGGAGGAACGCATGGCTAATCCAACCGTTATCAAGCTACAGGATGGCAACGTAATGCCACAACTGGGCCTGGGAGTCTGGAAGGCAAGCAATGAGGAAGCAATTTCCGCCATTCATAAGGCGCTGGAAGTGGGATATCGCTCCATTGATACCGCTGCGGCGTACAAAAATGAAGAAGGCGTCGGAAAAGCGTTAAAAGATGCCGGTATCGACCGGGAAGAGCTGTTTATTACCACCAAACTGTGGAATGACGATCAGAAACGCCCTCGAGAAGCCTTGCAGGAAAGCCTGGATAAGCTCCAGTTGGATCACCTCGATCTCTATCTGATGCACTGGCCCGTTCCGGCTATCGACCATTATGTTGACGCCTGGGAAGGGATGATTGAACTGCAAAGAGAGGGGCTGGTGAAAAGCATCGGCGTGTGTAACTTCCAGGTAAACCACCTCCAGCGTCTGATCGATGAAACCGGCGTTACACCGGTGATCAACCAGATCGAATTGCATCCGCTGATGCAACAGCGTCAGCTGCATGCCTGGAATGCGACGCACAAGATCCAGACCGAGTCCTGGAGCCCGCTGGCGCAAGGCGGCGCAGGCGTTTTCGATCAGAAAATCATTCGCGATCTGGCGGATAAGTACGGTAAATCTCCGGCGCAAATTGTGATCCGCTGGCATCTGGATAACGGGCTGGTGGTGATCCCTAAATCCGTCACCCCTTCACGTATTGCGGAAAACTTCGACGTCTGGGATTTCCGTCTCGACAAAGACGAATTAAGCGAAGTGGCCAAACTTGACCAGGGTAAACGCCTGGGGCCGGACCCGGATCAGTTCGGCGGCTAACCTTCCTTTCCGGCCCGACATTTCTGTCGGGCTTTTTGACTACCAGGCGGGTTTGGTAGAAAGTGTTGAGTCTGTACGCGACGCAAATTGTGAACTCAGCAACGGAGAAAAGGAATGAGCTGTATTTTTTGCCAAATCGTTGAGGGTAAAGCCCCCTGCCATAAGATCTGGGAAGACGAGCATCATCTGGCCTTCCTCTCCATCTTCCCTAACACCGACGGTTTTACGGTGGTGATCCCGAAGAAGCATTATCCCAGCTATGCGTTCGACTTGCCGCCGCAGGCGCTGGCCGATCTGATGCTTGCCACCCAAAAAGTGGCGAAAAAGCTGGATAACGCCTTCCCGGACGTGGGACGTACGGGAATGTTTTTTGAAGGATTTGGCGTGGATCATGTGCACAGCAAGCTCAGCCCCATGCACGGCACCGCTAACCTGAACGAATGGAAGCCTATTGAATCGCGGCAGGCGAAATTCTTTGAACAGTACGAAGGCTATTTGTCATCGCATGACCACGAGCGAGCGGATGACGAAAAACTGGCAGCGCTGGCCGCCAGAATTCGTGAAGCGAACGCGTAATCCGTCCGTTTGCCGGATAGCGGTGCAGGCACCTTATCCGGCAAACAGCTAACGGGTTTAACGTCCGGCTACCTTGCTGCGTTTTTTATTGCTTGCAGGCGTCTGACGCTGATGCGCCACTGGCGTATGCTTAGTCAACGCCGGGCGCGTATTGCGGTTCTGACGACGGGCTTCACGCATCTCGTCCAGCGTAGGCGCCGGAACCAGACACTCGCGACGACTGCCAATCAGATGCTTTTTCCCCATCTCTTCCAGCGCCTGGCGAATCAGCGGCCAGTTCGCCGGATCGTGGTAACGCAGCAGCGCTTTATGCAGACGACGCTGTTTGTCGCCTCTCGGCACCACCACGTCTTCACTCTTATAGCCAATTTTACCCAGCGGGTTTTTCCCGGTGTAATACATGGTCGTTGAGTTCGCCAGCGGCGACGGATAGAAGTTCTGCACCTGATCCAGACGGAAGCGATGGCGTTTCAACCACAGCGCCAGATTCACCATATCTTCGTCCCGCGTACCGGGGTGCGCAGAGATAAAATACGGGATCAGGTACTGCTCTTTCCCGGCCTGTTTTGAGTAAAGGTCGAACAGTTCTTTGAAGCGATCATAGCTGCCCATGCCCGGCTTCATCATCTTCGACAGCGGCCCTTCTTCGGTATGCTCCGGCGCAATCTTCAGATAGCCGCCCACATGATGGCTCGCCAGTTCTTTGATATAACGCGGATCTTCAACGGCAATGTCGTAACGCACGCCGGAGGCGATCAGGATCTTCTTGATGCCTTTCAGATCGCGGGCGCGGCGATAGAGGTTGATCGTCGGCTCATGGTTGGTATCCATATGCGAGCAGATATCCGGGTACACGCACGACAGGCGGCGGCAGGTTTGTTCCGCGCGCGGCGACTTACAGCGCAGCATATACATGTTGGCCGTCGGCCCGCCGAGATCGGAAATCACGCCGGTAAAGCCCGGTACGGTATCGCGGATCGCTTCGATCTCATTGATGATCGAATCTTCTGAACGGCTCTGAATAATGCGGCCTTCGTGTTCGGTAATCGAGCAGAACGAGCAGCCGCCGAAACACCCGCGCATGATGTTAATCGAGAAGCGGATCATTTCGTAAGCCGGAATGCGGCTGTCACCGTATGCCGGATGCGGCACGCGCTTATACGGCAGCGCAAAAACGCTGTCCATCTCTTCGGTAGAGAGCGGAATGGCGGGCGGGTTGATCCAGATATAGCGATCGCCATGCTTTTGCATCAGCGCACGCGCGCAGCCAGGGTTGGTTTCGTGATGCAGAATACGCGACGCGTGCGCATACAGCACCTTATCGCCCTTCACCTTCTCAAAGGACGGCAGCAGCACGTAGGTTTTCTCCCACGGCTTCGGACGCGGCGGCTGAACGGTCACGGCTTTGGCTTCCTGCTTTTTCGGCGCAACCGGTTTGTTATCCGCGCACGGCAGATCTTCGCCATACGGATGGGGGATCGGATCAATTTTCCCCGGCGTATCCAGACGCGTGGAATCAACCCCACTCCAGCCCGGCAGGGCTTCTTTAACAATAATCGCGGTGTTACGCACATCGCGGATCTGGCCGATCGGCTCCCCCATTGCCAGGCGGTGCGCAACTTCAACCAGCGGGCGCTCGCCGTTGCCGAACATCAGCATATCGGCTTTCGCATCCACCAGCACCGAGCGGCGTACGGTATCAGACCAGTAATCATAGTGCGCGGTACGACGCAGACTGGCTTCAATACCGCCGAGGATCACCGGCACGTCTTTCCAGGCCTCTTTACAGCGCTGGGTATAGACCAGCGTCGCACGATCCGGGCGCTTGCCCGCCACGTTATCCGGCGTATAGGCGTCGTCATGGCGCAGTCGGCGATCGGCGGTATAACGGTTGATCATCGAGTCCATGTTGCCCGCTGTGACGCCGAAAAACAGATTCGGTTTCCCCAGACGCATAAAATCATCTTTGCTGTTCCAGTCCGGCTGGGCGATGATGCCGACACGGAAACCCTGCGCTTCCAGCATACGACCGCAAATCGCCATCCCAAAGCTCGGATGATCGACATACGCATCACCGGTAACCAGAATAATGTCGCAGCTATCCCAGCCAAGTTGATCCATTTCGTCGCGTGACATCGGCAAAAAAGGCGCGGGACCAAAACAGGCCGCCCAGTATTGAGGCCAGGAGAAAAGATCTCTGTCTGGCTGGATCAGGGATATTGCGCTCATAATGCTTCCAAAAAAATGGTAAAAAAATAATCAAAGGCCGGGGATTATATGCCGGAACGAAAGAGAAAGGTATTCACTTCTCGCCCTTGCGGGCGAGGGAAGATTTACGGCGCCGGGTTCACCAGCATTTGTCCGATAGACCCCCGGTCGGCCATTTCCAGCGTCTGGCTGTTGAAGTAGAACGGGAAGTGCGCCCAGGAAGGCTGTCCGTAATAAACCAGCAATTCCACCTGTCCGTCCACCCATACCGTATCTTTCCAGCCCCGATCTTCCGGGAACGGCATGGCGCCATTGACGTTGCGGATCAGGAAAGAGACACCCTCAATATGGAAGGGCTGCGGCATATCGGCGCGAACGGTCCAGCGCTCCCAGGAACCTTGCTGGGCGGTGATATCAATGCGGTTGACGTCCCACAATTGCCCGTTGATGCCGGGATCGTCCCCGAGGCTGATATCCCGGCTGCGAATCGGCGCGCCGCTGACAATCTCCGTTGGCAATAAACGCATCGGCAGGCTGTCAGTCACCAGCGGCAGCAGCCCGGTTGGCCGTAAGGTCAGCACCAGCGTAGAGACCAGAATGCTGGAAGGTTCAAAGAAGCCACGGATGCGATCGACAATACTGGCCGCTTCCCCGCAGGTGATCGACACCTCATCGCCATTGGTCATATCGACCAGAATTTCCCGGCGTTCACCGGGCGCCAGCGACAGTTGTTTGACGGACACCGGCGCGGGTAAAAGGCCCTGATCGCCAGAAATAACATGCAGCGCGCGACCGTCGCTCATTTGCAACTGGTAACGGCGAGAGTTTGACGCATTCAGCAAGCGCAGGCGTACCCAGCCGCGGGAAACTTCCACGTAAGGACTTTGCGCGCCGTTGACCAGCAGCGTATCGCCAACAAACCCGCCGCTGCCCGGTTCGCTGTACTCCGGCGTACCGAAATTATCCAGCCGCTTATCCTGGATAATGATCGGGAAATCATCCACGCCGTAATGATTGGGGATCGGCAGCGATTTGCTGACCTCATCCTCGATCAGCCACATCCCGGCAAGGCCGTTATAGACCTGCTGCGCGGTACGGTTTGGCGTATTGGCGTGATACCACAGCACGGCGGCGTTCTGACGAATCGGCAATACCGGCGCCCAGTCAGCGTTGGGCGACATCATCCGCGCAGGGCCGCCCATCAGCGGCCCCGGCACCTGCAATCCGCTGACGGTCATGGAGACATTTTCAGTCAGACGGTTGCTGTAGATGAGCTTAACGTCATCCCCTTTCCAGACGCGAATCGTCGGCCCCAGGTAACGCCCGTTAATCCCCCAGACGGGCGCGCGCGTACCCTGCGTAAAGGACCAGTGCGCGCGCTGCAACGTCATAAACAACGGCTGCCCGCGACGGGACTCCAGCAGCGGCGGAACGGGCAGAGGCTGCTGCTGACCGGCTGCATTAGCCTTCAGCGGAACGGCACCGGCACACAGTGCGATCCCCGAAGCCTGAATGAACTGACGCCGACTGAGTGACATATAAGCTCCATTTAAAACAGACAAAGAGTGCGCAGGAAGTCGTTTCCCACAAAAACGCGATCACACTGATTCAGACTTTGCCGGTCGCTTCGCGCTCTGCAATTTCCTGATCGAGTTCTGCAATTTTTTGTTCCATCAACGAGCGGCAATGCGCCGCCAGTTCACGAACCTGATCCTTACCAAACTGGCTGATGTCCACCGGCGGCAGCATCTCTACAATCACCAGACCGTTATTCAGTCGGTTAAGCTTAATTTTATTCGATGTATTGGAAACACACACCGGAATCACCGGAACACCGGCGGCGATAGCGGCATGAAAGGCACCGGTTTTAAACGGCAGCAGGCCACGGCCACGGCTGCGCGTTCCTTCCGGGAACATCCAGATAGAGATACGGCGCTTTTTAAAATGGCTCACCACTTCCGCGATTGTGCCGTGCGCTTTGGCACGATTATTTCGGTCAATCAACAAGTTACCGGTTAACCAGTACAGCTGGCCAAAAAACGGGATCCAGACCAGGCTCTTTTTGCCGACCGTCACCGTAGGCGGTTGCACAATGTTTGCTGCCGTCACCATATCGTAGTTGTTCTGATGGTTAGCGATATAGATAGCGTTGCCATAGCTTTCGGCATCAGCAGGCTTACGGCACTCCACCTTCAGGCCATAAAGCGGCGCCAGACGGCCAAACATATGGCCAAACGTCGCGACGTGCTTCGGGTTACGCGGGCTGAAAAGGCAGTAGATCGAACCGAAAATGCAGACAAGAATGCAGTAAATAACGGTAATGATTAGACGAAAGATATATAGCATAACAACCTCTGAAGGCCTAAGAGCGTCGCATTCTACGTCACCTGATATCAGGTTAGGGCTTTGTTAAGAGCGGCTCTCTGGAAAAGCGTATTGTTAATCGCAATGCGCGAATAAACAACGGTTTTACGGGAAATTTTATTGTTAATCCGGCCTGACAGCATCGTTAAAACCGCAGGCCGGACAAGGCGTTTACGCCGCCATCCGGCACAATGAGATGGCCTGATGGCGCTTAAAATCGCCTTATTCTTCGCTGTCGCCGTCGCGGGCGCGTCGTGGCGAGTCAACCTCAATACGATCGATGCGCTGCAAACCGCGCATCAGCGTACCGCGACGACCGCGCTCGCCGGTCACTTTTTGCAGCTCTTCAGGGCGCAGTTTGATTTTGCGCTTGCCGACATGAATCGTGAGCGTGCTTTGCGGCGGCAGAACGTAGAGCTGGGCCAGCGTATCGTCGCCTCTGGCCGCTTCCGCAGACGGAATGTTGATGATCTTGTTCCCTTTCCCCTTCGACAACTGCGGCAGATCGCTGACCGGGAACATCAACATACGCCCGGCGGCGGTGATCGCCAGCAGCATATCGGTTTCATCTTCAATCACCACCGGCGGCATAACGTGCGCGTTTTCCGGCAACGTGATCAGCGCTTTACCCGCGCGGTTGCGGGCCACCAGATCGTTAAAGGTACAGACGAAACCATAGCCGGCGTCCGAGGCCATCAGCAGTTTCTGCTCATCCCCTTCCATCAGCATATGCTCTACGGTCGCGCCCGGCGGCAGCGTCAGCTTGCCGGTCAACGGCTCGCCCTGACCACGCGCCGACGGCAGCGTAATCGGGTCGATGGCGTAGCTGCGCCCGGTCGTGTCGATAAACACCACCGGCTGGTTGCTCTTGCCTTTCGCCGAGGCTTTCCAGCTGTCGCCCGATTTATAGTTCAGACCCTGCGCGTCAATATCATGGCCTTTGGCGCTACGCACCCAGCCCATCTGCGACAGCACGATCGTCACCGGTTCAGACGGCAGCATGTCATGCTCGCTCATCGCTTTAGCTTCTTCACGCTCGCGTAGTGGGGAGCGGCGATCGTCGCCATACGCGTCTGAATCCGCCTGCAACTCTTTCTTCAGCAGGGTGTTCATTTTGCGCTCGGAGGCCAGAATGCCCTGCAATTGATCGCGTTCTTTCGCCAGCTCATCCTGTTCGCCGCGAATCTTCATCTCTTCCAGTTTGGCGAGATGGCGCAGTTTCAGTTCGAGGATGGCTTCGGCCTGAGTTTCCGTGATGCCAAAACGCGACATCAGCGCCGGTTTCGGTTCATCCTCATGGCGGATTATCTCAATCACTTCGTCGATATTGAGAAACGCCACCAGCAAACCTTCCAGAATATGCAGGCGCTTGAGGACTTTCTCCAGACGATAGTTCAGGCGGCGGCGCACGGTATCGCGACGGAACGCCAGCCATTCGGTCAGGATCTCCAGCAGGTTTTTCACCGCCGGGCGACCGTCCAGACCGATCATGTTCAGGTTGATGCGGTAGCTCTTTTCCAGGTCCGTGGTCGCAAACAGGTGGTTCATCACCTGCTCCATATCCACGCGGTTGGAACGCGGCACGATCACCAGACGGGTCGGATTTTCGTGATCGGACTCGTCGCGCAGATCGTCAACCATCGGCAGCTTTTTGTTCCGCATCTGGGCGGCGATCTGCTCCAGTACGCGAGCGCCGGACACCTGGTGCGGCAGCGCGGTAATCACCACCGCGCCATCTTCTTTTTTCCATACCGCGCGCATACGCACGGAGCCGCGACCATTTTCGTAAATCTTACGGATTTCCGCACGGGAAGTGATGATTTCCGCTTCGGTCGGGTAGTCCGGCCCCTGCACGATATCCAGCACCTGCTCAAGCGTTGTTTTCGGCTGCTCAATCAGGGTGATCGCGGCTTTCGCCACTTCGCGCAGGTTATGCGGCGGAATGTCTGTCGCCATCCCAACGGCGATGCCGGTGGTGCCGTTGAGCAGAATATTGGGCAGACGCGCAGGCAGCATCTTCGGCTCTTGCAGGGTGCCGTCAAAGTTCGGCACCCAGTCCGCCGTCCCCTGACCGAGTTCGCTCAGCAGGACTTCCGCGTATTTCGACAGACGGGATTCGGTATAACGCATCGCCGCGAAGGATTTCGGATCGTCCGGCGCGCCCCAGTTCCCCTGCCCGTCAACCAGCGGGTAACGGTAAGAGAACGGCTGCGCCATCAGCACCATCGCTTCATAACAGGCGCTGTCGCCGTGCGGATGGTATTTACCCAGCACGTCGCCGACGGTACGGGCGGATTTTTTAAATTTGGCGCTGGCATTCAGCCCCAGTTCAGACATCGCGTACACGATGCGACGCTGAACCGGCTTCAGTCCGTCACCAATAAACGGCAACGCCCTGTCCATGATGACGTACATGGAGTAGTTCAGATAGGCGTTTTCCGTGAATTCATGCAGCGCAAGGCGCTCTGCCATATCGCTCATTAATCGTGGTTCCTCAACTGTTAGCCTGAACAATAACCCAGTATCCGTCAGGCAATATTGCCGCAGATACTACCTTATCTGGCGCGTTGAGTCACAAAGAAAAAGGGCCGCGAGTGCGGCCCTGATGGGGTTTATTTGGCGACTTTGGTGATTTGCTTCACGTCGATTTCAACGGAATTCCAGTCTTTATCCACTTCGCCCTGGATTTCAACCAGGTCCTGCGGCGTTACGGTAACGCCGTTCCAGCGTTTGTGGTCAATATCGACATTCACCGTCCCGGTGGCGTCCTTGAACAGATACAGATCGTCGGAGATACGCTCAACGATGTTACCGCGCAGGGTGACCCAGGCGTCATCACGCATTGATTTCGCGCTTTCTACGGTCGTATTACTCCCGTTCGGGCCAACAAACCCGCCGCCCTGACTTTGCGTCGCCGTCGGGCCAGAAAACCCACCTTGCTGAGCCGCCAGAACCGGAGCGGAACACAACGCCATTACGGCAACCATTGCAGCCAATTTTTTCATGACTCTCTCTCCCTTTTTACGCTGTTTCGTCTCAATTAAATAAGGTAATCCTTAACAACTTCTTAAGGCAAAAAAAGATACTTTTTTTTCTGTACAACGCGCGCCGCGACAGGGTTTACTGGCGAGAGAAAGAGTCACCGCAGGGATGAACATATGCGTATTTTACTGGTAGAAGATGACGCGCTGATTGGCGACGGCATCAAGGCGGGTTTAAGCAAAATGGGATTCAGCGTCGACTGGTTCACCGAAGGTCGTCAGGGTAAAGAAGCGCTCTACAGCGCGCCTTATGATGCGGTGATCCTCGACCTTACGCTACCGGGGATGGACGGGCGGGATATCCTGCGCGAATGGCGTGAACAGGGAAAACGCGAACCCGTACTGATTCTGACGGCGCGCGATGCGCTGGCGGAACGCGTGGAGGGGCTGCGTCTGGGAGCGGACGACTATCTGTGCAAACCTTTCGCGCTGATTGAAGTCGCCGCCCGCCTGGAAGCGCTGTTACGCCGCGCTAACGGCCAGGTGAGCAACGAACTACGCCACGGCCAGGTTACGCTCAATCCCGGTAATCTGGTCGCGACGCTGGCAGGTGAGCCGCTGCCCCTGAAGCCGAAAGAGTTTGCCCTGCTGGAGCTGCTGATGCGCAACGTCGGGCGCGTGTTGCCGCGTAAGCTCATCGAAGAGAAGCTGTATACCTGGGACGAAGATGTCTCCAGCAATACCATTGAGGTACATGTTCATCACTTACGCCGTAAGCTGGGCAGTGATTTTATCCGCACCGTACACGGGATCGGCTACACCCTGGGCAACCCATGAAACTCACACAACGTCTCAGCCTGCGCGTCAGGCTCACGCTTATTTTTCTGATCCTGGCCGCCATCACCTGGGTGGCCTCCAGCTTCGTGGCCTGGAAACAGACGACCGACAACGTCGACGAGCTGTTTGATACCCAGCTCATGCTATTTGCGAAGCGCCTTATTACTCTGGATGTCAACGAAATCTCGGCGCCTGAACGGATGGCGCAGACGCCGAAAAAATTGAAGCATGGTCATGTCGATGACGATGTGCTGGCCTTTGCGGTGTATACCGCCGACGGCAGAATGGTGCTGAACGATGGCGATAATGGCCGGGATATTCCCTACAGCTATCGTCGGGAAGGTTTTGATGACGGATACCTGAATGGCGATGATGATAAATGGCGTTTTGTCTGGCTGACCTCTGCGGATGGCAAGTACCGTATCGTCGTCGCTCAGGAGCTGGAGTACCGCGAGGATATGGCGCTGGCGATTGTCACCGCGCAGCTAACGCCGTGGCTGATCGCGCTTCCGCTGATGCTGCTCATCCTGATTGTGCTGCTTAGCCGGGAGCTCAGGCCGCTGAAAAAGCTCGCCCAGGCGCTACGTTTGCGCTCCCCGGAATCGGAAGAGCCGCTTGACGATAAGGGTGTGCCGAGTGAGGTTCGTCCGTTAGTCGGCGCGCTCAACCAGTTATTTGCCCGTACGCATTCGATGATGGTGCGCGAACGGCAATTCACGTCGGACGCGGCGCATGAGTTACGCAGCCCGCTCACTGCGCTGAAAGTACAAACCGAGGTGGCGCAACTCTCGGACGACGACCCGCAGGCGCGTCAAAAAGCGCTCATGCAACTGCATACGGGGATTGAGCGCGCCACGCGCCTGGTGGACCAGCTCTTAACCCTTTCACGGCTCGACTCGCTCGATAACCTGCAAGATGTCGCGGAAGTCTCGCTGGAGGCGCTATTGCAATCCGCCGTAATGGATATCTGGCAACCGGCCCAGCAGGCGCATATTGACGTGCGTCTGCACGTTAACGCCCACAACGTCACGCGCACGGGCCAACCGCTGCTGCTCAGCCTGCTGGTGCGCAATTTGCTGGATAACGCCATTCGTTACAGCCCACAGGGCAGCGTGGTGAACGTGACGCTGAATGCCCGGTATTTTACCGTCCGGGATAATGGCCCCGGCGTTTCGCCGGCGGTGCTGGCGCGTATCGGCGAACGATTCTATCGCCCGCCAGGTCAGAGCGTCACCGGCAGTGGTCTGGGTTTGTCGATTGTCCGCCGCATCGCCTCGCTGCATGGGATGAGCGTCTCGTTTGGCAATGCGCCGGAAGGAGGCTTTGAAGCCGTAGTAACCTGGTGATCGCAAGATTATTGCGCGATGAGCAAAAGACTTTGCACATTTTGCTCATTTCGCCGGGCCGCTCATCTGCGTAAAATCTGTTTCAAACGCATTCCTGAGAGGACAAATAATGAGCAACATTCTGATTATCAACGGGGCGAAAAAATTTGCGCACTCCAATGGTCAGTTGAACGACACCCTGACCGAAGTGGCGGATGGCCTTCTGCGCGACCTCGGGCATGATGTCAAAATCGTCCGCGCTGAAAGTGATTACGATGTCAAAGCCGAAGTACAGCACTTCGTCTGGGCTGACGTGGTTATCTGGCAGATGCCTGGCTGGTGGATGGGCGCGCCGTGGACCGTAAAAAAATACATGGATGACGTCTTTACCGAAGGCCACGGTACGCTGTACGCCAGCGATGGCCGCACCCGTTCGGACGCGTCAAAAAAATACGGCTCCGGCGGTCTGATTCAGGGGAAAAAATACATGCTTTCTCTGACCTGGAACGCACCGATGGAGGCTTTCACCGACAACGATCAGTTCTTCCACGGCGTTGGCGTGGATGGCGTATACCTGCCGTTCCACAAGGCCAATCAGTTCCTCGGAATGGAAGCGCTGCCGACCTTTATCACCAATGACGTCATCAAAATGCCGGATGTCCCGCGTTATATCGCAGAATATCGCAAGCATCTGAGCGAGATTTTTGGTTAACTAGTAGCCTGGAATTAGAAGGAGTTAACCATGCTTACTGTCATTGCTGAAATCCGTACCCGTCCAGGTCAACATCACCGTCAGGCGGTACTGGATCAGTTTGCCAAAATCATTCCGACCGTGCTGAAAGAAGAGGGTTGCCACGGCTACGCGCCGATGGTCGATCACGCTGCGGGCGTGGCCTTTCAGACGACCGCACCTGACTCAATCGTGATGGTTGAACAGTGGGAAAGCGTTGCGCATCTCGAAGCGCATTTGCAAACCCCGCATATGAAAGCCTACGCCGAAGCCGTTAAAGGCGACGTGCTGGAAACAAGTATCCGTATTCTGGAGTCAGGCGTTTAAGTTTTGCGCTAAATGCCGGATGGCGCTTCGCTTATCCGGCCTACAGCGCATTCCCCGAATGTAGGCCCGGTAAACGCAGTGCCACCGGGCAATTCCAGGCAATTCCGGGCAATATGGTTACCAGTACAGCTTCCAGCACTGGGTAAAACGCGTTAACGCTTCCACGTAGAAATAATCCCCCCAGCTAGCACACTCATCGACCCCTTTGTTGCTCGAAAGGTGGTACACCGAATGTTTCAACAGCCCGTTCCCCTTCTCATTTTTCGCCATCAGATAGCGCTTCGTTAGCGATGACATGATTCCCATCGCCCACTGCTGATAACGCTCACGATCCGGATCGGTCACGGGCAGGTGTTTGATCAACTCCAGCAGGCCGCACACGGCAATCGCCGCCGACGAGGCGTCACGCAGCGCGTCTGTCCCCACCAGCGCCAGATCCCAATGGCAGACCGCGTCTTCCGGCAGGCGATTAAGGAAATAGTTCGCCAGCTTTTTCGACAGCGCCACCATCTCTTTGTCGCCCGTGTAGATATAGCTCAGCAGGAAGCCATAAATCCCCCACGCCTGACCGCGCGACCAACATGAATCATCCGCATAACCCTGCTGGGTGTTGCCGTAACGCGGCGCGCCGGTTTTCACATCCATGTAGTAAGTATGGAAGGTGGACGCATCTTCACGAATCAGGTATTTCGCGGCCTGCGCCACATGGGCTTTTGCCGCCTCGGCAAAACGCGGATCGCCCGTCTGCTCGCTCGCCCAGTACAGCAGCGGCAGGTTCATGTTGCAGTCGATGATCATCCGCCCGGCCTGTTCGGGATCGTTAAGATCGCCCCACGCCTGGATAATCTGCGCCTTTTCATGGAAACGCTCCAGTAGCGCTTCTGCCGCCATCAGCGAAAAACCACGCGCATCGCGGTTGCCCGTCAGTCGCCAGGCTGCGACGCAGGACAGGGTATAAAGGAACCCCAGATCGTGGGTGTTGGTGTCGTGGCGTCCGGCAATACGCAGGCCAAAAGAACGCACATGTTTTTCTGCCAGTTCACGATATTTCGCCTCGCCGCTCATCTCCCACGCCAGCCACAGTTGCCCGGTCCAGAAGCTGGTGGTCCACTCAACGTTGTCAGTTAACGGGTAATAACCTTTAACGCAGGTTTCGGCAGGAAATTTTTCACCGAATTCCGTTAAATGACGGCTAATCAGTTCGAGGACATGTTCACGCGCGCCGATCATTTCATCCTGAAAAGTTCCGGCGTCAACCGGGCTGCCAGGAAATGCGCGTAACGTTTCCTCAACGATATGATTTAACATATTTCGGTTCCTTCTAAATTAAACCCAATGAAATTTAATGCGCCGTATTATTTTCGGCGATCTCAATAGCAGTACGATGGCGGGATTTACTCTGACATGCCGATAAGGTAAATGCCGAAATAAGCGTAAAGGTCAGCGCAATAATCCCCATGATGATATACGTTTTCTCAAAACCAATTCGGTCATACATTAATCCGGCAGGTGAAGAGATCACCACATTGCCGACATACAACATCGCCTGATAGCCCAATAAATACATGGTCGCATTGACGCGTTTATCAAAGTGTTCAGCAATGTATTTAAAGACCGAAACCAACAGCAGACAGATTTCCAGACCATACAGCGGCTTCAGTACGGAGATGAGCAGGTGTGAATCACACAGCCCGGAAATAATCAGACGCGCGCCAACCAGCGCCCCCACAATCAACAAACCGCGTTTAGCGCCGATCGCGTTAACAAATAATGGAACCACCATATACATGACAAATTCCATTCCCGACTGCACGGTTCCCAGATAGCCAAACACCGCGTTGCCTTCATGTACGTCAGAGAAGAAGGTGACAAAGTAGCGGGAGAACTGCTGCTCCGCGATAAACATCATCCACGCCACGCCGGCGACATACAGACAGAACGCCCAGAACTTACGGCTGCGCAACAGCGCGTAGACATCCGCCGGGACGATTTTCTCTTTTGTCAGCACGTCCGCTGCGTTTGCCGCATTCACATTCACTTTCAGACTCAGCAGTACCACCAGCATCACTACCGACGCCACGCTGCCCATAATGAAGTTATACGCCGGAGAGAGGTTAAACAGCAGGCCGGAAAACGACGACGCCACCGCCCACCCCAGCGAGCCCCACATGCGGATTTGGCCAAACTCCATGCCGTTAAGACGGCTGAAGCGGTCAGAGTAGGATTCACAAGCCGCCACGCCAGCATACCAGGCAAAGCTCAGGTAAATCGCGCCGATAACAATGCCCAGCATGGTGTTTGAAAGCAATAATGGCTGATAAACATAAATAAAGAATGGCGCCATTAGTGCCGACATCATCACAACAAAATAGAGCAGGTATTTGCTCATGCCGATTTTATCGAGAATGTAGCCATAAATGGGCTTCAGAATGACCGCAAAAATACCGTTTACTGCAAACACCGTACCAATAACCGTGCCGCTTAGCTGTGCTTTCTGCCCCAGCCAGATGGCCAGTAAACCAATACTGGCAGACCAGGTAAAGAAATAGAGGAATATAAAGCTACTGATTTTATAATATTCAGTTCTGTTATTTGTTGAACAATTTTTCATACCATCCTCGCCAACGTGTAGGGGCCAGAGTTTTATAAAAAGAACGATAACTGGCGTGCGCTTTCTGGTTCGCGAATAACCACCTGGTTATCGTTTATTTGCAGTTGCGGAATTGCCGTATATTTTTTCTGTTGCCCGGAAGCAGAAACCGCGCAACACAGCCAGCTTTCGCCCTGTGCAATCTCTGCGGTAAGCAGTGGAATCGCGGCGCATTGTGCAAACATAATGCTGCTGTTCGGCGGCGTAATAATGCTGTCCGGCTGGCGGGCCAGCGCGGGCGACAGATCGACGATCGTGCTGCATCCGTTTTCCGCCGCCAGGTAGCATCCGCGCTCACTGAGCTGATGCGCCGCTTTCATCACCGCAAAGCCGCCTTCCACGGTTTGCAACGTTCGCGCGCTGTGGATGCGGTGCAAGCGAAGATGCCACTCGCCGAAGGGCGCCAGCCAGGTCTCGACAGTGACGTCATGCCACGGAGACCAGCGGGAAAAAATAAAGTTCTCATCGACCCGCACTTCATCGCAGCGACGGCGACCACGGAAATAGTTGTCGCCATCCGCCAGCAGCAGCATGGAGTCGCACGCCGCATGTTTAAGGCCATAGCGTCCACGCTCAATGGTGAAACCAAAACGGCTGGAGTAGGCAAACTTCGTGTATTTCGCTTCGGTGTTAACGTAGTTATTCAGTTCAAGCTGGCCCGAAGTCAGCATCGTGACATGGTCTGAATTTTCGCTGTGCTGCAAAATTTGTGCGGCATGGGGAATAACGTGTTTTTCTGCACATTGCGGCAGCGGGAGTTCTTCGGCCTGCCAGAAGGCGTGATCGTCCGGCAAGGCGAGGATCAAAAAGACCTTCAGCGCCCAGTAAGGGGAGCCCGGCGAGTTGTAATCTTCACACATCGCCAGATTCGGATAAGCAAACCCCAGCGTCAGAATGCCGTCACGATCGACAATCGGCTGCTGTTGCCACCAGCGCAGATGCCGCAGGATCACCCCTTTAATCACGCCCGGCGAGAAGACATCCAGCTCAGCAAACGCCGCCGCGCTCCAGAACGCGACCATCGCAAAGCGATAGGTCAGACTGCGGCCAAACGGTACGGATGCGCCATCTGCTGCCGACATGTAGATAAAATCAGCGGCAAACAGGCGAGCGCGTTCGCGCAGGGTGGCGGCACGGGCAGCATCTTCCGGGTTCAGTGTGGCGTACAGCAGTCCGTAAAAATGGAAAGCCATCGAGATGTAGTAATCTTTTGGGCGACCGGGGCCATCAGCATACCAGCCGTCACCCAGGTAGTACGCTTCCATCATCGTAAAACGGCGGTCGATCGCCGCCTGATCGAACGGCAGCCCGGCACGTTTGAAACCCAACTGGACGATAATCGCAAAGTAGTTCCAGTTGCTGTCCGGCATTTGCGCATCGGTGATCTGGTTTAGCCAGCGATGAAGATTCGCCAGTTCCGTTTCGCTGAACTTGTCAGTTAAACGCGTTTGCAGCAACGCCAGGCCGAGACCGTAGACGGCCATCTCAACCAGACGCTGATCGTAAGGGTCGGTATCGCCCCAGTAGTGCGGACTGAGTGGATCGGTGCCGAGTTTAATCGCCTGAATATACTTATCAGCAAACGGCACCTCAGCGCCGCCAGCCATCAGAGGAAACAGACCCCATAACGCTCTGGAGAGCCCTTCCATGCAGGCGATATCCACACTGTAGTGCGCGCAGGTGTCACCCAGTGAAAACTGCGCCGCTCCTGCGGGAAACTGTTTATCCAGCGCGCTCAGCATCGTTGTGACGGCGCTGATTACGTCTTCACGGAATGACAATGGATTTGATTTTTCTTCAGTTGCCGACCACATACTCTGCCCCTCTGAATTAAGTGGCTAAAGGATAGTGAATCGCCGACAAGCGGAAATGTTATCTCAATCACACCAATAGAATTAAAATAAAACAGTGATTGAAAAAATTTAAAAACAAGGTTTATAAACCAGAATTCAGCGGCAAAAATTTAAATCTGTTGCACTATGAATGCACCCTCATCTCAGGAACATCTGGAGCTGATCGCGCTCAATGACGCCATTGCGTCATTTAGTCGATTATTTGCTAACTCGGTTCGCTATCACCACTGGCATCAGTGTCTGGAGGTGCTGTATGTGGAGGAAGGATTTGGCGTGGTGATCGTCGATCACCAGCAATACACCATGCGGCCAGGTCGATTGTTCTTTTTCCCACCCTTTACCCTGCATAAAATCATGGTGGATGAGCAGGCGCAAGACCACTACCGCCGAACCATTATTCACCTCGATCAGCATGCGGTACTGAAAGTGCTGCGCGATTTTCCGCTTAATCAACAACGTCTGCAAAGTCTGACCGTACGTGGCGGCGAGGCCAGAGTATTCGATGTGGCGGATATTCACCCGCACGTTGATTTTCTCTTCAGCCGTTACGAGAAAATGGCAGCGCTCAAGCCGCTTAACGCCGAACAGATTTCCTGCCTGTTATTGAGTTTATTTAGCCTGTTGCCCGAAGATAACGTCAATATGACGGAGATTGGCACCGGAATAGCAAGCCAGGTGATGTTCTGGCTGGATGAGAATTACACCCGTAAATTCAGCCTCAGCGAGCTGGCAGAAGAGTCAGGAAAATCAAAAAGCTACATTTCCCGGCGCTTTCATTTTGAAACCGGTGAAAGCATCCTCAATTACCTCAATACCCTTCGGTTACGCAAAGCCTGTGAAGCGTTGTTACACAGTGAGGAGAGTGTGCGGGAGATTGCCCGACAGGTGGGGTTTTCAGACGTGACGTACTTTATTAGCGCCTTTGGCAAAGGGATTGGCGAAACGCCGTTACAGTATCGCAAGCGGCATAGGCAGTAACGCCGGATGACGCTTCGCTTATCCGGCCTACGGGCACAATGCGAGCGTAGGCCGGATAAGGCATTCAATGGTCGATTACGCGTCGAGATCCGCCATATCGCCTTTTTCCTGCAACCAGTTGCGGCGGTCTTCGGAGCGTTTCTTCGCCAGCAGCATATCCATCATGGCGTTGGTACGCTGATCGTCTTCGTCGCTGATAGTGAGCTGCACCAGGCGACGGGTGTTCGGATCGAGCGTGGTTTCGCGCAACTGCATCGGGTTCATTTCACCCAGACCTTTAAAGCGCTGCACGTTCGGCTTGCCTTTCTTACGCTTCAACTGTTCCAGAACGCCCGCTTTCTCTTCTTCCGTCAGCGCATAGTAGACCTCTTTGCCGAGATCGATACGGTACAACGGCGGCAGCGCAACGTAGACGTGCCCGTGCTTCACCAGCGTGCGAAAGTGCTTCACAAACAGGGCGCAGAGCAGCGTGGCGATGTGCAGACCATCGGAGTCCGCATCCGCCAGGATACAGATCTTGCCGTAACGCAGCTGGCTCAGATCGTCGCTGTCTGGATCGATGCCGATCGCCACAGAAATATCGTGTACTTCCTGCGATGCCAGCACTTCATCGGAAGAGACCTCCCAGGTGTTGAGGATCTTACCTTTCAGCGGCATGATCGCCTGATATTCACGATCGCGCGCCTGCTTGGCGGAACCGCCCGCCGAGTCCCCTTCCACGAGGAACAGTTCGGTACGATTGAGATCCTGCGCGGTACAGTCCGCCAGTTTACCCGGCAGCGCCGGGCCGCTGGTCAGCTTTTTGCGCACCACTTTCTTCGCCGCGCGCAGTCGACGCTGGGCGCTGGAAATGGCCATCTCCGCCAGCAGCTCCGCAGACTGAACGTTCTGATTCAGCCACAGGCTGAAGGCGTCTTTCACCACGCCCGACACAAACGCCGCACACTGGCGCGAAGAGAGACGCTCTTTGGTCTGCCCGGCGAACTGCGGGTCCTGCATCTTCACCGAGAGCACGTAAGCGCAGCGATCCCAGATATCTTCCGCAGACAGCTTCACGCCGCGCGGCAGAATATTGCGGTATTCGCAGAATTCACGCATCGCGTCCAGCAGACCCTGGCGCAGCCCGTTCACATGAGTGCCGCCCTGCATCGTCGGAATCAGGTTAACGTAGCTTTCTGTCAGCAGCTCGCCGCCTTCCGGCAGCCACAGCAGCGCCCAGTCTACGGCTTCCGTATCACCGGCAAAATTACCGATAAACGGTTTTTCAGGAAGGGTCGGCAAGCCGTTAACCGCTTCGCCCAGATAGTCGTTCAGGCCATCCTGATAGCACCAGCGCTGCTCGCTATTGTTGACCTCATCTTTAAAGGTGATTTCAACGCCAGGGCACAGCACCGCTTTCGCTTTCAGGATATGGGTTAAGCGAGAGACGGAAAAACGCGGGCTGTCGAAAAAGGTTTCATCCGGCCAGAAGTGAACGCTGGTGCCGGTATTACGTTTACCGCATGTCCCGACAACCTGAAGATCCTGCACTTTCTCGCCGTTTTCAAAGGCGATGCTATAGACCTGAGCATCACGACGCACGGTGACTTCCACGCGTTTTGACAAGGCGTTGACGACGGAAATCCCCACCCCGTGCAGACCGCCGGAGAACTGGTAGTTCTTGTTGGAGAACTTACCGCCCGCATGCAGTCGGCAGAGGATCAGTTCAACCGCCGGAACGCCCTCTTCCGGGTGGATATCCACTGGCATCCCACGGCCATCATCAATCACTTCCAGTGACTGATCGGCATGTAAAATCACATCCACGCGTTTTGCGTGACCCGCCAGTGCTTCATCCACACTGTTATCAATCACTTCCTGCCCAAGATGGTTCGGGCGGGTTGTATCGGTGTACATCCCCGGGCGGCGGCGTACCGGCTCTAGCCCAGTGAGTACCTCAATGGCATCAGCGTTATAAGTTTGCGTCATGATTTAAATTAGCAATTCGAATTGATTGTCAGAAACTGTGCAGTCCAAGGAAATCGACAATCTGGTTGAAATAATCTTCGAAGCCCGTGAATGCATGGTTTCCGCCCTCGATAACGGTCTGGCGGCAGGAGGCGTAATACGCCACCGCCTGGCGGTAGTCCAACACTTCATCCCCCGTCTGTTGCAGCAACCAGATCAAATCCGGCGCTTCCAGCGGGTCAATCTGCATGACTTTAAGATCGTAAATATGGCGAGACTCTAGCACATATTGCTGCCCGGTGTAGGGGTTCTCGTTCTGACCGAGGTAGTCGGTCAACAGTTCAAACGGCCGCACCGCCGGGTTCACCACCACCGCAGGCAACATAAAACACTGCGACAGCCAGGTGGCGTAATAGCCGCCCAGCGACGATCCAACGACGCCGAGCGGCGCTCCACCGTGTTCAAGCACGATAGATTCCAGCAACTCTGCCGCATCGGCAGGATACGGCGGCAGTTGCGGCACGATCATCTCAACATGAGGGTGGCGCTCCGCCAGCCAGCTTTTAAGCTGACATGCCTTTGCCGAACGCGGAGAGCTATTAAACCCATGCAGATAAAGAAGCGTAGACATCAGTATCCTTCCGAAGCGGTATCGGGTCGGAATTGAGTCCCCGGCAGACGATGCACTTGCGTTTCCAGAGCCCCCCCGGCGTACAGTTCCAGCGTCCGCCAGCCTGGCCCTATCGTGTCCAGCGTGAAGTTCGCGCAGTGCGGCTTGAACTGGACGCAGGTGGACGGCGTCGCCAGCAGGCGGCGGCCATTCCAGTCAAGATCCAGCTCCTGATGAATATGACCGCACAGCAGGTATTTGACGCGAGGATAGTTCGCCAGCACGCTGTCCAGTTCGGCCGCGTTACGCAGGCTGTGCTGATCCAGCCAGCTGCATCCCGAAGGCAACGGATGGTGATGCAGAAGCAGCAAGGTGTGGCGCTCCGGCGCATCGGCAAGTTTGCGCTCCAGCCATTCAAGCTGAAAGTCGCTCAATTCACCATGCGGTACGCCAAAAACCTGGCTATCCAGCAGCAAGATTTGCCATTGATCGCCGATAAACACGCGTTTGGCCGGGGAGATCCCCGCTTCCTGCAACGCGCTGTACATCGCGGGCTGAAAGTCATGGTTACCCGGCAACCAAACGCAAGGCGCGCGAAAGCTTGCGATACCTTCAGCAAAGTGCTGATAGGCCGCAGCCGTTTGATCCTGCGCTAAATCACCTGTCGCCACGATCAGATCGTATTCGTGCTGCCCGGCATGAATCGCATCCAGCACCGCCTGGTAACTTTCCCAGGTATTCACGCCCAGCAGCGTTTCATGTTTTTCGGCAAACAGGTGAGTATCGGTAATTTGTAAGATCCTGACTCTGGCCTCACCAGCCAGAGGAAGGGTTAACAGGCTTTCCAAATGGTGTCCTTAGGTTTCACGACGCTAATAAACCGGAATCGCCATCGCTCCATGTGCTAAACAGTAACGCAGCCAGTCGGCCAGAAACTGATTAATTTGATGCTTTTCGTCGCGTTGATGCAACTTTTTATTTGGATAATCATACCGCGCTTTGAAGCGAAAGATCTGCTGACTTGAACACACTTCGGCCACCATCGCGTCATGGTACAGGCGCACCGTAAGTGACGGCAGGCTCCAGTACGTAATGGCTGGCGCCGTCTGCTCGATCGCAACAAGCGTAGTGTATCGGGTCGATTCAACGATCGTTAACCGATATTGCGCGTTGGCCACCTGATAGCTTACTGTTTCGCCGGGTGCATCATTGCGCGGCAACAGGCGGCGCAATTGTGAAAAATTAGTTTCGCACAGGCGCATCATTTCAGGGAAGTCAGGTGTGTAACGCTTCATTTTTTCCACTCGTGTTTTAACTCTTGATAGTGCAGTTGCAGCCATTGCAAAGCGATGACAGAAGCCGCGTTGTCGATTTTCCCCTCTTCTACCCACTGGTAAGCCTGCTCCCGACTTACCACATGAACACGAATATCTTCGTTTTCATCGGCCAGACCATGAATCCCGTTCGCGGTCGTGGCATCCACTTCGCCCACTAAAATAGAAAGACGCTCGCTGGTGCCGCCGGGGCTTGCCAGGTAACTCATGACCGGTTTCGTCCGTTTGACCTCAAGTCCGGCCTCTTCCATTGCTTCGCGACGAGCGACCTCCTCAACGGTTTCGCCCTCTTCGATCATCCCGGCGACCATTTCCAGCAACCACGGCGTCTCGCTGGTGTCATACGCCGCGATACGAATCTGTTCGACCAGTACAATTTCGTCGCGCTCAGGGTCAAAGGGTAGCAACACTGCGGCGTGGCCGCGCTCAAAAATTTCGCGTTTCACTTCACCGCTCATTTCACCGTTGAACAGGCGGTGGCGGAAACGATAGAGATCCAGTGAAAAAAAACCGCGATATAGCGTTTCTCGTGCAATAATTTCTACATCGTTTTTGGAGAAAGTCATTGGCGAGTTGTCTGGTTTATGCATTGTGCTGTCCTGGTACCAATAGTGATTAAAATGTGAATTTCAAGGGCGTTTGACTGCCGTTTCAGCGACCTTGTGATAAATTGGTGCAAATTAACGCCGGATGGCACGTAACGCCAACTTTTTGCAGTGGCGGATTCTGCTAGAATCAGCAATTATTTTTACAATTTGATCAGCGCTAAATACTGCTTCACAACAAGGAATGCAAATGAAGAAATTGCTCCCCATCCTTATCGGCCTGAGCCTGACGGGGTTCAGCACACTGAGCCAGGCAGAGAACCTGATGCAAGTTTATCAGCAAGCACGCCTGAGCAACCCGGAATTGCGTAAATCCGCCGCCGATCGCGATGCTGCATTCGAAAAAATTAACGAAGCGCGTAGTCCTTTACTGCCGCAACTGGGTTTAGGTGCCGATTACACCTACAGCAACGGCTATCGTGATGCGAATGGCATCAACTCCAACGCCACCAGCGCCTCTCTGCAATTAACCCAGACCCTTTTTGATATGTCAAAATGGCGCGCGCTGACGTTGCAGGAAAAATCCGCAGGTATCCAGGACGTCACGTTCCAGACCGATCAGCAAACGCTGATCCTCAATACGGCGAGCGCCTACTTTAAAGTCCTGAACGCCATTGACGTTCTCTCTTATACGCAGGCGCAGAAAGAAGCCGTTTATCGTCAGTTAGATCAAACCACCCAGCGTTTTAACGTCGGCCTGGTCGCTATCACTGACGTGCAAAACGCCCGTGCACAATACGATACCGTGCTGGCGAACGAAGTCACCGCCCGCAACAATCTGGATAACGCCGTAGAAGAACTGCGCCAGGTCACCGGTAACTACTACCCGGAACTGGCTTCGCTGAATGTCACGAACTTTAAAACCGATAAGCCGCAGGCCGTTAACGCGCTGCTGAAAGAGGCCGAAAACCGTAACCTGACGCTGTTGCAGGCGCGTCTGAGCCAGGATCTGGCGCGCGAGCAAATCCGCCAGGCGCAGGACGGCCATCTGCCAACGCTGGATTTAACCGCCTCTACCGGCGTGTCTGACACCTCATACAATGGTTCCAAAACCCATGGGGCAACAGGTTCCCAATATGACGACAGCAATATGGGCCAGAACAAAATCGGCCTGAGCTTCTCGCTGCCGCTGTATCAGGGTGGGATGGTCAACTCTCAGGTGAAACAGGCGCAGTACAACTTTGTTGGCGCGAGCGAACAGCTGGAAAGCGCGCACCGCAGCGTCGTGCAGACCGTGCGCTCTTCCTTCAACAACATTAATGCTTCTATCAGCAGCATTAACGCTTACAAACAGGCTGTTGTTTCCGCGCAAAGCTCTTTGGATGCAAACGAAGCCGGTTATTCCGTGGGTACGCGTACCATTGTTGACGTGCTGGATGCCACCACTGCGCTGTATGAAGCGAAGCAACAACTGGCGAATGCGCGTTATAACTATCTGATTAACCAGCTGAACATCAAGAATGCTCTCGGTACGTTGAACGAGCAGGATCTGGTGGCGCTGAACAATGCGCTGGGTAAACCGATCTCGACATCCCCGGACAACGTCGCGCCGGAAACCCCGCAGCAGGATGCAGCGGCGGATGGCTATAATGCCAGTACGGTTCAGCCTGCTTCAGCACGTTCCACCAGCAGCAACGGTAACAACCCGTTCCGTAACTGATGAATTGCCCGATGGCGCTTCGCTTATTGAGCCTACCTGATCGCAGGCAGGGTAAGCGTCGCGCCACCGGGCGCTAAACCTTGTCTGAACGTAAGGCAACGTAAAGATCCCGCCATTCTGCCGCATTCTCGCCTCTTCTCGCTTCAATTTCGACCAGCCATCCACTATCCTGAGCATTATTTATTGTGTTTACCACTGGGTCCTGGAAGACAAAAATGAAACGGACAAAATCTATACATCACGCCTCGTTCCGCAAAAACTGGAGCGCACGTCATCTTACTCCGGTTGCTCTGGCGGTTACCGCTGTCTTTATGCTGGCCGGCTGTGAAAAAAGCGACGAAACGGTTTCGCTGTATCAAAACGCCGACGACTGCTCGGCGGCGAATCCGGGCAAAAACGCTGAATGTACGACCGCATTCAACAATGCCCTGAAAGAAGCGGAACGTACCGCGCCGAAATACGCGACGCGTGAAGACTGCGTGGCTGAATTCGGCGAAGGCCAGTGCCAGCAGGCGCCGGCTCAGGCTGGCATGGCGCCGGAAAATCAGGCGCAGGCGCAATCCAGCGGCAGCTTCTGGATGCCGCTGATGGCGGGCTACATGATGGGCCGAATGATGGGCGGCGGCGCGGGCTTTGCTCAGCAACCACTGTTCAGTTCAAAAAACCCGGCCAGCCCGGCCTACGGTAAATACACCGACGCCAGCGGCAAGAACTACGGCGCCGCACAGCCTGGCCGTACCATGACTGTACCGAAAACCGCGATGGCGCCGAAGCCCGCCACAACCACAACCGTTACCCGTGGTGGTTTTGGCGAGTCAGTGGCAAAACAAAACACGATGCAGCGTAGCGCCACCGGCACCTCGAATCGTTCGATGGGCGGCTAAGACGCATGGAAAGAATCAGTATTACTGAGCGCCCGGACTGGCGCGAGAAAGCCACCGAATACGGTTTTAATTTTCACACGATGTACGGGGAACCGTACTGGTGTGAAGACGCGTACTACAAGCTGACGCTCGACCAGGTTGAGAAGCTGGAAGACGTCACCGCTGAACTGCACCAGATGTGCCTTAAGGTCGTGGAGAAAGTGATCGCCAGCGACGAGCTGATGACGAAGTTTCGCATTCCTAAGCATACCTGGGGCTTTGTACGTCAGTCCTGGCAAACGCAGCAGCCGTCGCTCTATTCCCGCCTCGATCTGGCGTGGGATGGCACGGGTGAGCCTAAACTTTTAGAAAATAACGCCGATACGCCGACCTCACTGTATGAGGCCGCGTTTTTCCAGTGGATCTGGCTGGAAGACCAGCTCAATGCGGGCAACCTGCCGGAAGGCAGCGATCAGTTTAACAGTCTGCAAGAAAAGCTGATCGAACGCTTCGCCGAGCTGCGTGAGCAGTATGGCTTCCAACTGCTGCACCTCACCTGCTGTCGCGACACCGTGGAAGATCGCGGGACGATCCAGTATCTACAGGACTGCGCCGCCGAAGCTGAAATCGCCACCGAGTTCCTCTACATTGAAGATATCGGCCTGGGTGAAAAAGGTCAGTTTTCGGACTTGCAGGATCAGGTGATTGCCAATCTGTTTAAGCTCTATCCGTGGGAATTTATGCTGCGTGAAATGTTCTCCACCAAGCTGGAAGATGCTGGCGTTCGCTGGCTGGAACCGGCCTGGAAGAGCATTATCTCCAATAAAGCGCTGCTCCCAATGTTATGGGAAATGTTCCCGGATCACCCTAACCTGCTGCCGGCTTATTTTGCGGAAGATGACTATCCGCAAATGGAAAAATTCGTCGTCAAACCGATCTTCTCGCGTGAAGGCGCTAACGTCTCCATCATTGAGAACGGGAAAACGATCGAAGCGGTGGAAGGCCCTTACGGCGAAGAAGGCATGATTGTGCAGCAGTTCTGCCCGCTGCCGAAGTTTGGCGACAGCTATATGCTGATTGGCAGCTGGTTGATCAACGATCAACCCGCCGGGATCGGTATTCGCGAAGACAGAGCGTTGATCACCCAGGATCTGTCCCGCTTCTACCCGCATATCTTTGTCGAATAGTCTCTTGTGCCGGGTGGCGGCTCCGCCTTACCCGGCCTACAATTCGTGCCGTAGGCCCGACAAGCGTAGCGCCATCGGGCATTAATCATCCCACCTGTACCGACAGCATACTCAGGCTGCCCATCTCGATGCCGTCAACCGGGATCGTCACCGGCTCTTTGCCATCCCATGCACCTAACACATACAGCAGCGGCAGATAGTGATCCGGCGTTGGGTTCGACAGCGATCCTCCTTCATGATCGAAGTAATTAACCAGCGGATGCTGTTCTACCGGCCCCTGCCGTGTCAGATTCGCTTTCACATACTCATTGAATGACGTTGCCCACGGGTAGGGCGTATTCTCGCCATGCCAGCGCGCCGTGCGCAGATTATGCACCACGTTGCCACTGGCGACCAGCATAATGCCTTCGTCCCGCAACGCCGCCAGTTTGCGCCCTGTTTCAAAATGCCAGGCCGCCGGTTTGGTGCTGTCGATGCTCAACTGCACCATCGGGATATCCGCATTCGGGTACATCTTGATCAACACGCCCCAGGAGCCGTGATCAAAGCCCCACGCCTCTTTATCCAGCGCGACCGGCGTCGGCGACAGCAACTCAACCAGATGTTGCGCCAGTTCCGGCGAACCGGGCGCAGGATAGTGCGTGTCATACAATGCCTGAGGAAAGCCGCCAAAATCATGGATCGTCTTTGGCGCTTCCATCGCCGTCACGCCCGTCCCTCGCGTGAACCAGTGCGCCGAGACAACGACAATCGCTTTTGGACGCGGCAATGTATCCCCCAGATGCCGCCAGGCGCGGGTATACACATTATCTTCCAGAACGTTCATCGGGCTACCGTGACCTAAAAACAATGCTGGCATACGTGTTGAAGACATGATGATATCCTTACTGAGGGAGTCATTTTGATATCATCACAATACGCTTTTTCGATGGATGAAGAACTCAGATAACCATGATGAAGATCATCAGTTATTTTGAAGGTCAGGTTCGGACAGTTGAATCATAAGGAGTTGTCGATGTCAGTACCTTTAATTCTGACCTTACTGGCGGGCGCCGCCACCTTTATTGGCGCGTTTCTTGGCGTGCTGGGGCAAAAACCGTCCAACCGCGTGCTGGCGTTTTCACTGGGATTCGCCGCAGGCATTATGCTGTTGATCTCGCTGATGGAGATGCTGCCAGCCGCGCTGGCGGCGGATGGCATGTCTCCGGTGCTGGGTTACGGTATGTTTATTATCGGCTTGCTGGGTTATTTCGGTCTCGACAGGTTGCTTCCCCACGCCCACCCACAAGATTTAGTGCAAAAAACCGCGCGTCCTCTCCCCGGCTCGATAAAACGCACCGCCATCCTGCTGACGCTGGGCATCAGCCTGCACAACTTCCCGGAAGGTATCGCCACCTTCGTCACCGCCAGCAGCAACCTCGAATTGGGTTTTGGCATTGCTCTGGCGGTCGCCTTGCATAATATTCCTGAAGGATTAGCGGTCGCCGGGCCAGTCTACGCCGCAACCGGTTCAAAACGGACTGCGATTTTCTGGGCCGGTATCTCCGGGATGGCGGAAATTCTTGGCGGTGTGATGGCGTGGCTTATTCTGGGCAGCCTGATCTCACCGGTCGTTATGGCGTCCATCATGGCCGCCGTCGCGGGAATTATGGTGGCATTATCCGTTGATGAGCTGATGCCGCTGGCAAAAGAGATCGACCCTAATAATAATCCCAGCTACGGCGTACTGTGTGGAATGTCGGTGATGGGGTTGAGTCTTGTCGTGCTTCAGGCGATGGGAATCGGATAACAGAGGCAGCAGGAAGCGCTTATTCCTGCTCTTTGGTCATAACGCGTTCTTCATCATCGCGACGAAGTAATTTATTGCGGATTTCCAGCAGCGCATCTCTGTCCTGCCGAAACGCCTTACAATAGCGTTTCATATGGCAAAAATACCCTACGATCACCAGAAAAATTAAGACGAGCCAATACCAGGCGATAAACATCCTCTTACCCTTAAAATCTAATATTACCAAACAATTAGCGTTAAAACCTTTTCTACCTATATTGAGGTAGCCCTATATACTGGCACAGTATGAAATCGAGAATATGATTTTGATCATAGAGAAAAAGGTTGGGCTTTTATTAACAGATGGGATGTTTAAAAAAGTAAAATATAAGGGATAAACGGCGGGATTAATGACCTCTGTAAACACAAAAAACCGAAGCCTGCGAACCGGCTTCGGTTTTTATTATCATCTCATCGCCTGATGGCGCTTCGCTTATCAGGCCTACAGAATTAGCTGGCTTTACGCTCGTGCGCCTGGCGGTAAGCCACCAGATCTTCGATCGTCACTACTGCCATGTTGTGTTTACCGGCAAACGCGATGCATTCCGGCGCGCGCGCCATTGTGCCATCGTCATTCGTCAGCTCGCACAGTACGCCAGCAGGTTTGAACCCGGCCAGCGTCACCAGATCGATGGTGGCTTCAGTATGGCCGCCACGGGTCAGAACGCCGCCCGGCTGCGCGCGCAGCGGGAAAACGTGGCCTGGACGGTGCAGATCGGCAGGTTTCGCGCCATCGGCAATGGCTGCGCGAACGGTCGTTACGCGGTCTGCGGCAGAAACGCCGGTAGTCACGCCTTTTGCGGCTTCAATGGTCACGGTAAAACCGGTGCCGTAGGCGCTGGTATTGTTCTCCACCATCATCGGCAGATCGAGCTGCTTGCGACGATCTTCAGTGATGCACAGACAAACAATACCGCTGCCGTGGCGAATGGTCAGCGCCATCTGCTCAACGGTCATGGTTTCGGCCGGGAAAATCATATCGCCTTCGTTTTCGCGATCTTCATCGTCAAGCACCATCACACCGCGTCCTTCACGCAGCGCGGATAGCGCATGTTCCACACGTTCAAAAGGCGTACCAAAAGAGGAAAGTAGCGTCTGATTCATGGTAAAAAAACCTCATTAAAATTATGGTTACCAGAATCAGGGCAGTCTTAGGAGTACCGACAAGCGGCAAAAAAATAACGTGAGCGGGCCCATGCCCGACTGGATCGTTACTCTCTCCCATCCGGACTTTAACCGTCGGCCCCGGAATTACACCGGATCTGCTGACCTTCAGATTTGCACCTGAAGCGCTCGCGGGCTTTCAACCTGTCCTTCATCTTTCACGCCGCTGCTGCATTGCCGCAACGCGAAATCTTTTGGCCATACGTTGATTTACCGCCGGTGGGGAATTTCGCCCCGCCCTGAGAATAAGCGAGTTAACTATAACGCTATTGATTACCTTCATCAACGCCTTTACTCCGCTAAACGACACACAATTCTGGTTTATGACGCCTGCATATCGCACTACAATGTGTTCTGACACTTACCAGTTCAGGGAAACCACAATGATTGACCCGAAAAAAATTGAGCAACTCGCTCGTCAGGTTCACGAGTCGATGCCGAAAGGGGTTCGGGAGTTCGGGGAAGATATCGAGAAGAAAATCCGTCAGACGCTGCAATCGCAGCTGACGCGTCTCGATCTGGTGAGCCGTGAAGAGTTTGACGTGCAGACTCAGGTCTTACTGCGCACCCGCGAAAAGCTGGCGCTGCTGGAGCAACGCCTCAGCGAGCTGGAAGCGCGTGAGAAACCTGTAGATGTTAAACCTGCGCCCGCCATCCCGCCTGTCGATCCGCAAGAGTAAAAACCACAACGGGCCGTAAGGCCCGTTGATATTTTCAGTGTTCGAGTTCTAGCTTCTTAGCCTGTGTCGCCTGTTGGCAGTAAAGCGCATAGCGTTTGCAAAACCAGCTGCGGTGCGCCTCATCCATATTTCCGGTAACGGCCTGGATATCAACAGGATGGCCCTCAGCCTGCATCCTGGCGAAACTGCGCGCCAGAAAATCAAAATTGTTTAACGAATATACGTTCTTGTCGTTCATCAGCATACCCTCCAGTTATCAAATATCTGTTAAGGCCATATGCTTTTTCTAATTTCAGTATTCTCTTATATGTGTTGAACGGTTGTGCAAAAAGTGCGCATATCAGTTGCCTGACATCACACTTTGGGAACAAGCCAGATGCCCGATGGCGCTGTGCGTATCGGGCCGTCTGTTCAGCGGTTATTTATCGCTGTCTTTCTGGATTTTCTTGATGATATTGGTGGTCGAACAACCGTCTTCGAAGTTAAGCACCAGCACTTCGCCGCCGTTGGCCCAGACTTCTTCGCTACCGGCAATCTCTTCTGGCTTATAGTCACCGCCTTTCACCAGCAGATCCGGCAGCACGCCAGCAATCAGCCGCTGCGGGGTGTCCTCATCGAAAGAAACCACCCAGTCAACGGACTCCAGCGCACCCAGCACGATCATTCGCTGTTCCAGCGGATTCACAGGGCGAGTTTCGCCTTTCAGACGTTTGGTGGAGGCATCGCTGTTCACCGCGACGATCAGGCGATCGCCCAGCTTGCGGGCGTTCGCCAGGTAAGACACATGTCCGGCGTGCAGAATGTCGAAAACGCCGTTGGTCATGACCACTTTCTCGCCGCGTTTACGCGCGCTGGCCACGGCCTGTTTCAGCTCGGCTTCCGTCATCACGCCGAAGCCGGTGTCCGCACGACCGCGCACCGCATTTTCCAGTTCGATTGGCGAAACGGTTGATGTTCCCAGTTTACCGACGACAACGCCTGCTGCCGCGTTCGCGAAATAGCAGGCCTCTTCCAGGGATTTCCCCGCCGCTAATGTGGCCGCCAGTACGCCGATCACCGTATCCCCGGCACCGGTAACGTCATACACTTCCTGCGCCTGGGTCGGCATATGCAGCGGCGCTTTACCCGGTTGCAGCAGCGTCATTCCCTGCTCGGAACGGGTCACCAGCAGCGCAGAAAATTCGAAATCGGCAATCAGCTTCATGCCGCGTTCAACAATCTCTTCTTCACTTTTACATTTACCCGCCACCGCTTCGAACTCGGACAGGTTCGGCGTCAACAGCGTGGCGCCGCGATAACGTTCGAAATCGGTGCCTTTCGGGTCGATCAGCACCGGAACGCCCGCTTTACGCGCAAGCTGAATCATCTGCTGAACGCTGGCCAACGCGCCTTTGGCGTAATCAGACAACACCAGCGCGCCAATTGAGCCCAGCGCCTGGTTAATACGCTCGTGCAATGGCAGCGGATCGACGCCTTCAAAGCCTTCTTCAAAATCCAGGCGAATCAGCTGCTGGTTACGGGAAAGTACACGCAGTTTGGTAATCGTCGGATGCGTAGGCACAGAAACGAAGTCGCATTTTACATTCACATCCGCCAGCGTTTTGCTCAGCGCGCGCGCCGCATCGTCAATACCGGTCAGACCCACCAGACGCGAATTTGCGCCCAGAGAAGCGATGTTCATCGCCACGTTCGCCGCGCCGCCCGGACGTTCTTCAATGGTGTCCACTTTGACAACGGGTACCGGCGCTTCGGGGGAAATACGGCTGGTCGGCCCGTACCAGTAGCGATCCAGCATCACATCACCAACAACCATGACTCCTGCACGTTCAAACTCTGGCAGCGTTACTTTCATTCCTGTCTCCTGAGAGATTCTCTGAGGGTCTTAAAATTTGCGCGCGATAATAGCACACTTCACCCGGCAACCAGCCACTTCTGCCAGCTTGCCCGTACCAGCGCGCGTTCCTTGCTGAAGCACTCTTGCGCCACATGCCCCGGAAGCTCCTGTAGCGCAAGGTGATGAAGCTCATCGCGCAGCGTGGTATAGGCCTGCGTCAGCGCCTGCGCTTCCTGTTCATCCATAATGTCGTTTTGCGCCAGCAGTTCCAGAATGCGCACGTTATCGGACCAGCGCGTCAGCTTCGGCTTTTCATGCGCATAGCGCAGCACCAGATATTGGGTAATAAATTCAATATCGGTGATCCCGCCTTCGTCGGCTTTGATATCAAAACGATCGCGATGCTTGTTGCCCAGATGCGCGCGCATTTTCTCGCGCATTTCGCGCACCTCGGTCTGCAACGTTTTGCCTTCGCGAGCGAGGGTCATGATATCGCGACGCACAGCGTCAAACTGCGAGGTCAGTTGCGGGTCGCCATAAACCACACGGGCGCGCACCAGCGCCTGATGCTCCCATGTCCAGGCTTCGTTTTTCTGATAATCGGCAAAGGCTTCCGCCGACGTGACCAGCATTCCCGCCGCGCCAGACGGGCGCAGCCGCGCGTCCACTTCATACAAGATACCGGAAGAGGTGCGAGTGCTGAACAGGTGCATAATGCGCTGCGCCAGGCGTAAGTAGAACTGGCGGCCGTCGATTTCACGCTCGCCGTCGGTCATCACGTCCATTGGGCAATCGTGCAAAAAGATCAGATCAAGATCGGAGCTGTAGCCCAGCTCCCAGCCGCCCAGCTTGCCATAACCCACCACCGCAAACCCGCGTCCGGTGCGCTCAGCAAGGTGCGTCGGCTGCCCATAGCGCGCCACCATTTGCCCCCACGCCTGCTGGACAACGGCGTCGATAATGGCCTCCGCCAGCCAGGTCAGGTGATCGCTGACCTTCATCACTGGCAGCGTACCGGCGATATCCGCCGCCGCAATGCGCAACAGTTGCGTTTGTTTAAACTGGCGCAGCGCTTCCAGCTGCTGCTCTTCGTCATCTTCCGGCACACGCAGCAAATACTGGCGTAACTCATCGCGATAAGCGTCGGTCGCCGTTGGCTGATACAGCGTATTCGGGTCCAGTAGTTCATCGAGCAACAGTGGATAACGCGCCAGCTGGCTCGCCACCATCGGCGAAGCGGCGCACAGCGAAATCAGGTGCTTCAGCGCGCCGGGAAATTCGCTCAGTAATTCAAGGTAGGTGGTACGCGTAACGATCCCCACCAGCAGCGGCGTAATACGCGACAGCGGCACAGAGGCATCTTCGCGCGAGCACACGTCGCTAAGCAGATGTGGCATCAGATGGTCGAGCACCTGCCGCCCGCGCGGGCCAATGGTGCGCTTATCCAGCTCTTTACGGAAGTCGGCGATTAACGCCAGCACGCGTCCGCGATCGTCGTCAGACAGATGCGCCAGCACCGGCGTGGTATCATCTTCCTGTAGCGCATCCTGCCACAGCTCGCGCCAGTGTTCCGACAGCGTATCTTCCTGGGTATCAGTTTCGTCATCGCCAATCAGTTCGTTAAATACCCGACGCACGTTAGCCATGTGCGCCGCCAGAATGTCGGTGAGCTGCGACCAGTCATCCGTGCGCATTCCCCAGGCCAGGCGCGCCCGGTTCAGTTCATCGCCCGGCAGCGTCTGGGTCTGCTCATCATTGATGCTTTGCAGCAGGTTTTCCAGACGGCGCAGGAAGAGATAGGCCGCGCGTAACTGTCCGGCGTCATTTTCTGGCAACAGGTGCAGCGCATCAATCGCGCTCAGCGTCGGCAGCAACGAGCGCGATTGCAGCGAGGGTTCCCGTCCGCCGCGAATCAACTGGAACACCTGCACGATAAACTCAATTTCACGAATACCGCCGGCGCCAAGCTTAATATTGTCTTTCAGACCGCGACGACGCACTTCACGGGCAATCATCCCTTTCATATTACGCAGGGACTGGATCACGCTGAAATCGATATAGCGGCGGAACACGAAAGGTCGCAACATGGCGCGCAGTTCATCGACATACGCACTGTCGGCAGAGCCCATAATGCGCGCTTTGACCATCGCATAACGCTCCCAGTCGCGCCCTTGTTCCTGGTAATAATCTTCCAGCGCGGCAAAACTCAGCACCAGCGGGCCACTGTCGCCAAACGGGCGCAGACGCATATCCACCCGGTACACAAAGCCGTCCATCGTCGGCTGGTCCAGCACTTTGATCAAACGCTGCCCCATGCGGGTAAAGAACTGCGCGTTATCCAGCTCGCGCCGACCGCCCCGGGTGGAACCGTGCTCCGGCCAAGCGAAGATCAGATCGATATCCGAGGAGAAATTCAGCTCGCCGCCGCCCAGTTTTCCCATCCCCAGAATCAGCAACGGTTGAGGTACGCCATCATGGTTGCAGGGCGTCCCCCATTCGCGACAGCAGGCGTCATACAACCAGTCGCGCGCGGCGACGATCAACGTTTCCGCCAGATGGCTTAGCTGTTGCAGAATGTTTTCTTCTTCCACCAGCGACAGCGCCTGCGCCCAGGCGATACGTACCATGATGCGGCGACGGAATATGCGAAGCTCGCACATCAGCGCCGCTTCATCAGTCACCTGCGCCAACGCGTCCTGTAGCCACGCGGCATAATGCCGCCACTCATCGGCCTGCGGCGGCGCGCTTTCCAGCTCAGTCAGCCACTCGGGATGCGCAATCACGCTGTCCTGCACAAAGTCACTAAATGTAAGTACTGACTTCGCCTGAACGCTAAGCGTGGCTTCAGCCAGGATTTCTGGTAACCGCTCAACCACGGTCTGCCAGTGCTGCTGTAACGGTGAAGAAAGCGGCTTCATTTAAGGCGTGTCCTCAGATGGCTAACTAATCCCGATGAGTGTTGCCGGATGGCGGCGTAACGCCTTATCCGGCCTACAAAACCTGTGCGCCGTAGGCCTGATAAGATGCGCAGCATCGCCATCTGGCGCTGACATTGCCGGATGGCGGCGTAACGTCTTATCCGACCTACAAAACCTGTGCGTCGTAGGCCTGATAAGATGCGCAGCATCGCCATCAGGCGTTACTGGTTATCGTTTTCCGCTATGCAGCCAGAACGGTTCCTGAAAGATCGCCTCATTGCGGAAGTGTTCAACTTCAATGCGCTGCCCTGTCACAATCGCGTGGCGCAGGCCCTGCCAGTTCTCCAGCCAGGCCTGTACCGCATTCGCGTCGTAATAACCTGCCAGCAGCAAAATGCTGTCAATATCGCGGGTCAGGCGCGGAAGCTGATCGCGATACCGATCGCCCAACGGCTGCCCAAAAGTCGCTTTCAGCTCTGCCGCGTGACGCGACAGGTGAATATCGGCAAAGCGTTTGAAAGAATCGGCCATTTTCGCCTGCGCTTTGGCGTCGAGGAACGGTTGCCAGGCTTTGGTGACCAGCCATTCGGTCAGCGCCAGTTTAGCCATCGCCGTTTGCGTGCTATAGATAGCCGTAATGGCTGAAACCTCAGAGACAAGGGTCGCTTCCGACTGCGTCAGCAAATCGCGTAAGTGAGCGCTTGCTTTACGCGGTACAATGCCGCCAAACAGCATCAGCGCATGGCGAACCAGCCCCATCGCCGCCAGTACATCCGCTTTGGCGGCGTCATTTCCACGCACCCACAGCTCTTCATGGTACTGCCATTGCGACAATGCCAGCTCCAGCGCCGCTTCCAGCCCCTGCTCAATGCTGGCTTTGGCTGGCGCTTTCAGCACCGCAGTAGGTCTGATCCCACGCGGAGCATTCCCCTGCGCCAGATGATATCCCCGTGCGGCCTTGCTCAGGCTGCCCTGACGCAGACCCGCTTGCGACACCAGTTGGTTTGCCAGTTTCAACACCGCACGGGTCTCGCCGCTTAACAGTTCCAGCTCCAGCTCGCAAATTGGCTCGGCACATTCTCCGGCCTTCACTTCGCCAAGATCGAGCGCGATTTCAATACGGCTGCCGTCAACGTCCACCAGCCATTTCTCACGGTAAAAATCGGTACTGAACAGCGGCTGCACGCGTGAAGCGAGATCCGCAGGCAGCTCGCCGTTCGGCCAGACCTCCTGCGGGAGCTGTGCGAGATCCAACGTCGGCTCGCTCAGCGCAACATTGTATTCCGGCCGTTGATGCAGGCCCCCCGTAACCCGACCGGCGATTTTCATGGTCATTTCATAACGACCATTCTCGCCACGGATGCGCAGACCCATATCATGGCCACGCAACCACTTGTCCGGCGTTTCGTAGTAAATGTTCTGTAACTGGCTGGGCGCATGGTGCTCGCCGCCGAGTGTTTGCAGATGGTCACGCAACGCGTCTACAGCGTCGTGATTAACGATAAACTTTAATTCGATTTCCTGAGCCATTGCCTTGTACTTATGGGTTATGTCACATATGGGAAGAATGACGGCGAACTTAACGCGTTCTTTTTTGTCAGTAGATAGTATTTTGCGCCAAATTGCCATGCAACGAGCAATTTGACGGGCGTAAAAGTTTAAAACAGTGGCAAAGATGACACAGATGATTCCGATTGATGTCGAATGCTTTGCGTAGAGACACTGATGCCACTACTATCGTTCCACTTTTTATGACAAAAACGACAGCCTGATGCCAAAATTACGCCTGATTGGATTAACTTTACTTGCACTTAGCGCCACTGCCGTCTCCCACGCAGAAGAGAAGCGCTATGTCTCTGACGAACTGAATACCTGGGTCCGCAGCGGTCCGGGAGATAATTATCGCCTCGTGGGTACGGTGAATGCCGGCGAGGAAGTGACATTATTACAGACTGACGCCAACACGAATTACGCTCAGGTGAAAGACAGTACAGGTCGTACTGCCTGGATCCCGATGAAAGAGCTGAACAGCTCGCCCAGCCTGCGTATCCGCGTACCGGATCTGGAAAATCAGGTTAAGACGCTGACCGACAAGCTGAACAATATTGATACCACCTGGAATCAGCGCACGGCCGACATGCAGCAAAAAGTGTCGCAGAGCGACAGCGTGATTAACGGGTTGAAAGAAGAAAACCAGAAGCTGAAAAACGAGCTGATCGTGGCGCAGAAGAAAGTCAGCGCCGCCAATCTGCAACTTGATGACAAGCAGCGCACCATCATTATGCAGTGGTTCATGTATGGCGGCGGCGTGCTGGGGCTCGGCCTGCTGCTCGGTCTGGTTCTCCCGCACATGATCCCAAGCCGTAAACGCAAAGACCGCTGGATGAACTAAATCGCCTTCTCTGCCGCACTGACATATGATTAAGGGATGATTTTTTTCAGGAAGGGAAAGTGGCGTGAAGATTTATCTGGTCGGTGGTGCTGTTCGGGATGCGTTGTTAGGGCTACCGGTCAAAGATAAAGATTGGGTGGTGGTTGGCGCCACGCCGCAGGAGATGCTTGACGCGGGCTACCAGCAGGTAGGCCGCGATTTTCCCGTGTTTCTTCATCCGCAAACGCGTGAAGAGTATGCGCTGGCGCGCACCGAGCGTAAATCCGGTTCAGGCTATACCGGCTTTACCTGCTATGCCGCGCCGGACGTGACGCTGGAAGAAGACCTGCAACGTCGCGACCTCACCATTAATGCCCTCGCGCAGGATGACGACGGCCATATCGTCGATCCCTATCAGGGGCGTCGCGATCTGGACAATCGCCTGCTGCGCCATGTTTCCCCCGCCTTTAGCGAAGATCCGCTGCGCGTGTTGCGCGTGGCGCGTTTTGCCGCCCGCTACGCGCACCTCAGTTTCCGCATCGCTGATGAAACCCTGGCGTTGATGCGCGACATGACCGCCGCAGGCGAACTGGAACACCTCACGCCGGAGCGCGTATGGAAGGAGACCGAGAACGCCTTAACCACGCGCAATCCGCAGGTTTTCTTTCAGGTGCTGCGCGACTGCGGCGCGCTACACGTTCTGTTCCCGGAAGTGGACGCGCTGTTTGGCGTTCCGGCTCCGGCAAAGTGGCACCCGGAAATCGATACCGGCATCCACACATTAATGACGTTATCAATGGCCGCCATGCTCAGCCCGAACGTTGATGTGCGTTTCGCCACGCTCTGTCACGACCTTGGCAAAGGGTTGACGCCCAAAGCGCTCTGGCCGCGCCATCATGGTCACGGCCCGGCAGGCGTAAAGCTGGTCGAGCAGTTATGCCAGCGTCTGCGTGTGCCGAATGAGATTCGGGATTTAGCCAAACTGGTGGCGGAATTCCACGATCTCATCCATACCTTCCCGATTTTGCAACCGAAAACGATCGTGAAGCTGTTCGATTCGATTGACGCCTGGCGTAAGCCGCAGCGCGTAGAGCAAATCGCCCTGACCAGCGAGGCCGACGTGCGCGGTCGTACCGGTTTTGAGGCGTCTGACTATCCGCAAGGCCGCTGGCTGCGCGAAGCGTGGCAGGTCGCGCAGGCGGTGCCGACAAAAGAGGTGCTGGAGGCAGGCTTTAAAGGCGCGGAGATCCGCGAAGAACTCACCAGACGGCGAATTGCAGCGGTGGCTAACTGGAAAGAACGGCGTTGCCCGAAACCCGAGGCGTAAGCTCACCGTTTTGTTGCCGGATGGCGCTCCGCTTATCCGGCCTACAAAATCGAACCGTAGGCCGGATAAGGCATTTACACCCCCATCCAGCATCAAAATCGAACCGTAGGCCGGATAAGGCATTTACGCCGCCATCCGGCATCAAAATAGAACCGTAGGCCGGATAAGGCATTTACGCCGCCATCCGGCAACAAAATCGAACCGTAGGCCGGATAAGGCATTTGCGCCGCCATCCGGCAACAAAATCGAACCGTAGGCCGGATAAGGCATTTGCGCCGCCATCCGGCAACAAAATCGAACCGTAGGCCGGATAAGGCATTTACCCCCCATCCGGCAACAAAATCGAACCGTAGGCCGGATAAGGCGTAAACGCCGCCATCCGGCATCAAGCGTTATCAGAAGAAAACAACGTAGACCGCAGCAGCCACGATAAAGCGGTAAATCGCAAACGGAATGAACGAGATACGCTTAATCAATTGCAGGAAGGTTTTGATGGCGATCAGCGCCACAATGAACGCAGTCACAAATCCCACGGCGAACATGGGGATATCTTCCACCGTCAGGAACGACCAGCTCTTGTAGAGATCCAACGCCGTCGCGCCCATCATCATCGGAACGGCCAGCAGGAATGAGAATTCCGATGCGGCATAGCGGCTCACCCCCATCAACATCCCACCGGAAATGGTCGCGCCGGAACGGGAAAAGCCCGGCCACAGCGCCAGACACTGGAAGCAGCCAATCATAAACGCCTGACGATACGTCATATCGTCCAGGCCCGGCGCGCGCGGCTCTTTCGGCTTCAGGCATTCCGCGGCAATCAGCAGCAGACCACCCACGACCAGCGCATACATCACGTTGACGGGATTAAACAAAGACTTAATGGTGTCATGGAACACCAGGCCCAACACCACGGCCGGGATCATCCCCAGCACAATATGCCCTAACGTCAGGCGCCCTTTTCCGGTGCCCTCATGCGGTTGTTTGCCAAAGTGAATGCCGATCAGGCCGAACAAACGCCGCCAGAACATCACCACCACCGCCAGGATCGATCCCAGCTGAATTACCACCTCAAACGTCTCTGCCGTATCGCCTTCAAAACCCAACAGGTGACCGACAATGATCATATGGCCCGTGCTGGAGACGGGCAAAAACTCCGTCAATCCTTCGACCACACCCAAAATTGCCGCCACCAGCAGCGAGTGTATATCGCTCATCAATAAACCCCTAAATCAAAAAAAACGAACAGCAGTTATGACTCCAGCTTTAAGACCCATATATCGCCGTTTGGTTTAAAAACTATGAAGTTAATTATTTTCTTTCAGATTATTGCCACGCTCAATGATAACGCCAACATTCGCCGCACGCGCTACGGCGCCGGGCTTACTGAGCTTGATGCGCACCCACGGAGAGTTAAAGCGGCTGAGCAGCAGATCCGCCACCTCTTCCGCTACGCGTTCGACTAACGCAAAACGGCCGCCCTCCACATGGCTGACTACCGTATCGGCAATGTCGGCGTAGCTCAGACAATCCGCAACGTCGTCGCTTCTGGCTGACTTACGGTTGTCCCACGCCATTTCGATATCGAACACCAGTTTCTGTTCGATAGTTTGCTCCCAGTCATAAACACCGATAGTGGTGATTACCGAAAGTTGCTCTATAAATACAATATCCATCACGACCTGCCTGCTTTTTGGCTAACCCGGATACCACTTCCGGCGAAATATGCGTATTATCCACAGAAGTAGCGTTTAACACGACATTTTCAAAACGGAACAGCTTATGAGTGCAATCGCGCCTGGAATGATCCTCTTCGCGTACCTCTGCGGCTCAATTTCCAGTGCCATTCTGGTCTGCCGCATTGCAGGTTTACCCGACCCGCGTCAGAGTGGCTCCGGTAACCCTGGCGCGACCAATGTGTTACGCATAGGGGGCAAGGGAGCAGCCGTAGCGGTACTGATTTTCGACGTCCTCAAAGGCATGCTGCCGGTCTGGGGCGCTTATGCATTAGGTGTAACCCCTTTCTGGTTGGGCCTGATTGCCATCGCCGCCTGTCTGGGGCACATCTGGCCGGTCTTTTTTGGCTTCAAAGGCGGAAAAGGCGTCGCGACCGCATTCGGCGCGATCGCGCCCATCGGCTGGGACTTAACTGGCGTGATGGCGGGTACCTGGCTGCTGACCGTCTTACTGAGCGGTTACTCGTCATTGGGCGCGATCGTCAGCGCGCTGATTGCGCCATTCTACGTGTGGTGGTTTAAACCCCAGTTCACCTTCCCGGTCTCTATGCTGTCTTGCCTGATTTTGCTGCGCCACCATGACAACATCCAGCGCCTGTGGCGTCGTCAGGAGACGAAGATCTGGACGAAACTCAAGAAGAAGCGCGAGAAAGATCCGCAGTAGCTTTTTACACCACGCCGTAGGCCAGGTAAGGCGAAGCCGCCATCAGGCACATACGCATCGCCGGATGGCGACGCAAAGCGTCTTATCCGGCCTACAGATTGGTTCACCACGCCACCTGATATCCCTCGTCTGGCTTGCCGAGTCGCTTCTGGCACCATGCCGCCAGAAACTCCACACATACCCGTAACTTTACGCTGCGATACAGCGGTTCCTGATAGACCGCCCAGATATTGGCGCTCTGCGCATACTCCGGCAATACCCTCACCAGTTTACCGCTCGCCAGAAACGGCTGCACATCCCACTCTGAACGCAGCATGATCCCTTTGCCCTCCAGCGCCCACTGCAAAACAATTTCACCGCTATTGGAAGAGAGGTGTCCGGTTACTTTCACTGATTTTTTCTCTTGCCCGTTCCCCAGTTCCCATATGCCGTGGGTCATATCACGTTCTTTTGTCACCAGACAATCATGACCGCTTAATTCTTGTAAGGTTTTCGGCTCAGGATATTTCTGGAGATATGCGGGAGACGCGCATAATATTCTTTTATTCTTTGTTAACAAATGCGCAATATAATAATCAGGAATTTCATCGTTAATCCGAATATCCAGATCGATATTATCCTGTACCAAATCAATTTGCCGATCGAAGAGTTCAAAGTGAACCTGTAATTCAGGATAATTGCGCATCAGGTCGGTAATGGCAGGTGCAATATAACTGCGGCCAAAACCAAAACTACAGCCAATGCGAATCATTCCCTCCGGGCGCGTTTTAATTTGCGTCACCTCATCCACCAGCCGCTGATAGTGCGTGAGGAGCTTCAGCGCATGTTCATAGCAGCGTTGCCCGCTTTCCGTCAGCGCAACACCTCTTGCCGAGCGGTTCAGCAGCGTGGTGGCAAGGGTTGTCTCAAGAATCTGAACCCGTTTCGTCACGAACGCGGGCGTTTGCCCCAGCGCCGCCGCTGCCGCGCTAAAGCTTCCCGTATGGACAATTTCAACCAAAACCTGTAGGTCTTTGGCTAAGGGATAGTTGTTCAGCATCTGTCGGTTATCCGTGATTTTAATACGCGCAGTGTAAATCTCTTAACGTCGTTAAACCCTGCCTTTGCTCAATTTTCATCACCTTTCTGTGGTGTGATTCACGAACTGTTAATTGCATATACACAGTGACAAAAAATATAAAACCACACATTTAGTGGTAGTTTACTCCAGAGAATTTATTTCCAGATTAATAAAAGAACTGGAGTTGATATGATGAGCAATCAAAATAACCAAAATGCGGTTACTACGTTGACGGATATTGTCGCTAATTTTACCGCCATGATCTCCACCCGAATGCCCGATGACGTCGTCGATAAATTAAAACAGCTGCGTGATGCCGAAACCTCATCGATGGGAAACATTATCTACCACACGATGTTCGATAACATGCAGAAAGCAATCGACCTGAACCGCCCGGCCTGCCAGGACACGGGCGAAATTATGTTCTTCGTGAAGGTCGGTTCCCGCTTCCCGCTGCTGGGCGAGCTGCAAAGTATTCTTAAGCAGGCCGTGGAAGACGCCACCGTAAAAGCGCCGCTACGCCATAACGCGGTCGAAATTTTCGACGAAGTGAATACCGGCAAAAACACCGGCAGCGGCGTGCCGTGGGTCACCTGGGAGATTATTCCCGATGGCGACGATGCGGAAATTGAAGTTTATATGGCGGGCGGCGGTTGCACGCTGCCGGGGCGTTCCAAAGTGCTGATGCCTTCCGAAGGCTACGAAGGCGTGGTGAAATTCGTCTTTGAAAACATCTCCACGCTGGCGGTCAATGCCTGTCCGCCGGTACTGGTCGGCGTGGGCATCGCAACCTCCGTCGAAACCGCCGCCGTGCTTTCCCGCAAAGCGATTCTGCGCCCGATAGGCACCCGTCATCCGAATCCAAAGGCGGCAGAGCTTGAGCTGCGGCTGGAAGAAGGGCTAAACCGCCTGGGAATCGGCCCACAAGGGCTGACCGGCAACAGCTCGGTGATGGGCGTACACATCGAATCCGCCGCCCGTCATCCGTCAACCATTGGCGTGGCCGTCTCCACCGGCTGCTGGGCGCACCGTCGCGGTACGCTGCTGGTTCATTCTGACCTCTCCTTCGAAAACCTGTCCCACACCCGGAGCGCGTTATGAAAAAGATCCTCACTACCCCGATCAAAGCCGAAGACCTGGAAGATATCCGCGTTGGCGATGTGATCTACCTGACCGGAACGCTGGTGACCTGTCGCGACGTTTGTCACCGCCGCCTGATCGAACTCAAGCGCCCTATTCCTTACGATCTCAATGGCAAAGCGATTTTCCACGCCGGGCCGATTGTGCGTAAAAACGGTGATAAATGGGAGATGGTCTCCGTCGGCCCGACCACCAGCATGCGTATGGAAGCCTTTGAAAAAGAGTTCATTGAGCAGACCGGCGTGAAGCTGGTGGTCGGAAAAGGCGGGATGGGGCCGCTGACCGAAGAAGGCTGCCAGAAATTCAAAGCGCTGCACGTCATCTTCCCGGCTGGCTGCGCGGTGCTGGCGGCGACACAGGTCGAAGAGATAGAAGAGGTGCACTGGACGGAACTCGGCATGCCGGAATCGCTGTGGGTTTGCCGGGTGAAAGAGTTCGGGCCGCTGATTGTCTCTATCGATACCCACGGCAACAACCTGATCGCCGACAACAAAAAACAGTTCGCCGAGCGTCGCGGTCCCATCGTTGACGAGATCTGCGAGCACGTGCACTACATCAAATAACCCTTCAGGAGAGGCGCTGCGCCTCTCCCTTTTCTCAGGGATACGACAATGGCACCTTTATCTGGTTGGTGGCGATACCTGGCTCCACTGGTGGTCATCGCCATTATTGCTGTTTTGCCCGTCCCCACCGGTCTTGAGAGCCACACCTGGCTCTATTTTGCGGTCTTTACCGGCGTCATTGTGGGACTCATTCTGGAACCTGTACCGGGCGCGGTCGTGGCGATGATCGGGATTTCGATCATTGCCGTTCTGTCGCCGTGGCTGCTGTTCAGCCCCGATCAGCTCGCGCAGGAAGGCTTCAAATTTACCGCCAAAGCCCTCTCGTGGGCGGTGTCTGGTTTTTCTAACTCGGTTATCTGGCTGATTTTCGCCGCCTTTATGTTTGGCACCGGCTATGAAAAAACCGGTCTCGGTCGGCGAATTGCGCTGATGCTGGTGAAGAAGATGGGCCATCGCACGCTGTTTCTTGGCTATGCGGTGATGTTTTCCGAGTTGATTCTCGCCCCGGTCACGCCGTCTAACTCCGCGCGCGGCGCCGGGATCATCTACCCGATTATCCGCAACCTGCCGCCGCTCTATAACTCGCAGCCTAACGACGCCAGTTCCCGCTCCATTGGCTCGTATATTATGTGGATGGGCATCACCGCCGACTGCGTTACCAGCGCCATTTTCCTGACGGCGATGGCGCCTAACCTGTTGCTGATTGGCCTAATGAAAAGCGCATCCCATACGGCGCTAAGCTGGGGCGACTGGTTCTCAGGAATGCTGCCGCTAAGCATTCTGCTGGTCTTGCTGGTTCCGTGGCTGGCCTACGTGCTGTATCCGCCGGTGCTGAAATCGGGCGACCAGGTGCCGCGCTGGGCGGAAGCTGAGCTAAAGGAGATGGGCCCGCTCTGCTCACGCGAGAAAAAGATGCTGGTGCTGATGGTCGGCGCGCTGGTGCTGTGGATCTTCGGCGGCGATTACATTGATGCCGCAATGGTCGGTTACAGCGTGGTGGCATTGATGCTGGTATTACGCATCATCTCCTGGGATGACATCGTCAGCAATAAAGCGGCATGGAACGTTTTCTTCTGGCTGGCTTCGCTGATTACGCTCGCCACCGGACTGAACAATACTGGCTTTATCACCTGGTTTGGCAAACTGCTGGCAAACGGGCTAAGCGGCTATTCGCCGATGATGGTGATGGTCGCGCTCATCGTGGTGTTTTATCTGTTACGCTACTTTTTTGCCAGCGCCACCGCTTATACCTCCGCACTGGCGCCGATGATGATTGCCGCCGCGCTGGCGATGCCGGACATCCCCTTACCGGTGTTTTGCCTGATGGTCGGCGCCGCCATTGGTCTGGGCAGCATTCTCACCCCCTATGCGACCGGCCCAAGCCCCATCTACTACGGTAGCGGTTATCTGCCGACGGTGGATTACTGGCGGTTGGGCGCTATTTTTGGCCTGATCTTCCTGGTTCTGCTGGTAATAACCGGCCTTGTCTGGATGCCTCTCGTTTTGCTGTAAACCTCGTTGGGGCGGCATGACGTCGCCTCTTTTTTCCATAAGCTTCTCGTATGACCGTTTTCCCGATGCGCTGAGGCATACTTTTTTGTATGCACTCCCCTCACGCTGATAAGGGAAACGCTCTGGACACCGTTGCGCACAAGACTCTCACACGGGGCTGGCAGGCCGAACTGGATCTGCGGTTTACCCGCGCCGCGCATAAAACAGTGCTCACTTCGGCGCGACACGTCGGCCCGCTGACGGTACAGCGTCCGTTTTACCCGGAAGACGACGTTTGCCACCTCTATTTGCTTCATCCGCCGGGCGGCATTGTCGGGGGCGATGAACTCACGATTTCCGCCACGCTTGCAACAGACAGCCATGCGTTAATCACCCAGCCTGGCGCAGGGAAGTTTTACCGCAGTCGCGGCCCTCAGGCGCAGTTGCGGCAGGATTTTTATCTCGCCCCGCAGGCCACGCTGGAGTGGCTGCCGCAGGATACGATCCTTTTTCCCGGCGCGAACGCTAACATCCAGTCGGTCTTTCATCTGGCGCAAGAGAGCCGGCTGCTGGCCTGGGATCTGCTCTGTCTGGGGCGACCGGTGATGCAGGAGACTTTCAGCCACGGCACGCTGCGCAACCGCCTGGAAGTATGGCGGGACGGTACGCCGCTATTAATAGAAAGGCTGCACCTTGAGGGAGGAAACCTGCACACCGTCGCCAGACATCCCTGGAGCGGTACGCTGCTCTGTTATCCCGCCACGGAAAAGATGCTGGACGGCGTACGCGAGCAAATTGCCCCCCTCGGCGACTACGCTGGCGCGACGCTGATTGATTCACTGCTGGCCCTGCGCTTTCTCGGGCACGACAACCTGCTTATCCAGCGCGTTATGCGCGCCGTCTGGCAATCCTTACGACCACAACTGACCCAAAAACCGCCACTCCTGCCCCGTATCTGGCAGACATAAGAGAATCACTATGGAACTGACTCCCAGAGAAAAAGACAAGCTGTTGCTCTTTACCGCCGCGCTGGTGGCGGAGCGTCGTCTGGCGCGTGGACTGAAGCTGAACTACCCGGAATCGGTGGCGCTGATCAGCGCTTTCATTATGGAAGGCGCCCGCGACGGCAAAAGCGTGGCGTCACTGATGGAAGACGGTCGCCATGTGTTGACCCGCGATCAGGTGATGGAGGGCGTGCCGGAAATGATCCCGGATATTCAGGTTGAAGCCACCTTTCCAGACGGCTCGAAACTGGTCACCGTTCATAACCCGATCGTATAAAGGAGGAACCATGATTCCAGGCGAATACAGGATCTCCACGGGAAACATCGCGATCAATACAGGCAGAGAAACCTGCACGATCGTGGTTGAGAATCATGGCGATCGCCCGGTTCAGGTCGGATCGCACTATCACTTTTACGAGGTCAATCCCGCATTACGCTTTGACAGGCAAGCCGCACGCGGTTTTCGCCTGAACATCCCCGCAGGCACGGCAGTGCGTTTTGAGCCGGGGCAAAAACGCGAGGTCGAACTGGTGCGCGTCGCCGGGGCACAGCGTATTTTTGGTTTTCGCGGCGAGGTAATGGGCTCTCTGGAGGCAGACAATGACTGAGATTTCCCGGCAGGCTTATGCCGACATGTTTGGCCCGACGACCGGCGACCGGGTGCGTCTGGCGGATACCGAACTGTGGATCGAAGTCGAAAACGATCTCACGACCTACGGCGAAGAGGTGAAATTCGGCGGCGGTAAAGTGATCCGCGACGGTATGGGCCAGGGGCAAATGCGTGCTCGCGCGTGTGTGGATCTGGTGATAACCAACGCGCTGATCGTCGATCACTGGGGGATCGTCAAGGCGGACATCGGCATCAAAGACGGCAGGATCTTCGCCATCGGCAAAGCCGGTAACCCGGATATTCAGCCCAACGTGACGATCCCGATTGGCGTCGGCACGGAGGCGATCGCCGGTGAAGGAAAGATCGTTACCGCTGGCGGCGTGGACACGCATATTCACTGGATCTGCCCGCAGCAGGCGGAAGAGGCGCTGGTCTCTGGCGTGACGACCATGATTGGCGGCGGCACCGGCCCGGCGGCGGGCACCAATGCCACCACCTGTACGCCTGGCCCGTGGTACATCGCCCGTATGTTGCAGGCGGCGGACAGCCTGCCGGTAAATATCGGTTTTCTCGGCAAAGGGAATGGCTCGAACCCGGACGCGCTGCGTGAGCAGATTGCCGCCGGCGCGATCGGCCTGAAGATCCACGAGGACTGGGGCGCGACGCCTGCGGCGATCGACTGTGCGCTGACCGTGGCTGAAGAGATGGATATTCAGGTCGCGCTGCACAGCGACACGTTAAACGAGTCCGGTTTCGTCGAGGACACGCTGGCGGCAATTGGCGATCGCACGATCCATACCTTTCATACCGAAGGGGCGGGCGGCGGTCACGCCCCGGATATTATCACCGCCTGCGCGCATCCCCATATTCTCCCCTCCTCCACCAACCCGACGCTGCCTTATACCGTCAACACCATTGACGAACACCTCGATATGCTGATGGTCTGCCACCATCTCGACCCGGATATCGCCGAAGATGTGGCGTTTGCCGAGTCGCGTATTCGTCGGGAAACCATCGCCGCCGAAGATGTGCTGCACGATCTCGGCGCCTTTTCCCTGACCTCATCGGATTCCCAGGCGATGGGACGAGTGGGCGAAGTCATTCTGCGCACCTGGCAGGTGGCGCACCGGATGAAAGTACAACGCGGCCCGTTAGCGGAGGAGACGGGCGATAACGACAACCAGCGCGTAAAACGCTACATCGCCAAGTACACGATAAACCCGGCGCTAACCCACGGCATCGCCCATGAGGTCGGTTCTGTTGAGGCCGGAAAGCTGGCGGATCTGGTGCTCTGGTCTCCGGCCTTTTTTGGCGTAAAACCCGCAACACTCATCAAAGGCGGGATGATTGTCTGCGCGCCGATGGGTGATATCAACGCCTCGATTCCTACCCCGCAACCGGTGCATTACCGGCCGATGTTTGGCGCGCTTAGCGCGGCGCGTCATCACTGTCGCCTGACCTTTCTTTCTCAGGCTGCGGTTGAAAACGGCATTGCGCAGCAGCTCAACTTACGCAGCGCCACCGCCGTCGTGAAAGGCTGCCGGACGGTAAAAAAAGCCGACATGATCCACAACAGCCTGCAACCCAACATCACCGTTGACGCCCAGACTTACGAGGTGCGCATTGACGGTGAGCCGATCACCAGCGAACCGGCAGACGTGTTGCCGATGGCCCAGCGTTATTTTTTATTTTGAGGAGACGACATGCTGTATCTGACGCAACGTATTGAAACGCCCGCCGCCGTCACGGCAACGCTGACGCTCCCCATTGATGTCCGCGTCAAAAGCCGGGCGAAGGTAGTGCTGGGCGACGGACGCGAAGCCGGTTTACTGCTGCCGCGCGGTTTGCTGTTACGCGGCGGCGATCGCCTGAGTACGGAAGATGGCGCAGAGGTGGTGGAGATCATCGCCGCAAACGAAGCCGTTTCGATCGTGCGCTGCGCCGATCCGTTCCTGCTCGCCAAAGCCTGCTACCACCTGGGCAACCGCCACGTTCCGCTGCAAATTCTGCCTGACGAACTGCGCTATCACCACGATCACGTACTCGACGACATGCTGCGCCAGTTCAGCTTAGAGGTGACTTTCGCGCATCTGCCCTTTGAACCGGAGGCGGGAGCATATGCCAGCGAATCTCACGGCCATCACCACGGCCACGCCCACTGATGACTGACGCCAGACAACGGCTGCGCCTGATGCAGCTCGCCAGCAGCAGTTTACCGGTGGGATCGTTTACCTGGTCTCAGGGGCTGGAGTGGGCGGTGGAGATCGGCTGGGTGAAAAACGCGGAAGACTTTGCGCACTGGCAAACGCAACAGCTGGAGCAGAACTTTTTTACCGTCGACCTGCCGATTTTCGCCCGGTTATACCACGCCTGTGAACGGAATGACGTTACCGCCGCTCGCCGCTGGAGCGCATATCTGCTGGCCTGTCGGGAAACCCGGGAACTGCGCGAAGAAGAGCGCAGCCGGGGGGCGGCGTTTACACGCCTGGTGGTGGACTGGGTGCCGGACTGCCCGCAGACGTGGCGTCCGCTTTTTGCCGACAGCCAGCTCTGCGGTATGGCGTGGCTGGGCGTGCGCTAGCGCATCCCGCTGACGGATCTGGCGTTAAGCCTCGGCTACAGCTGGTTAGAAAGCGCGGTGATGGCGGGGGTGAAGCTGGTGCCCTTCGGACAACAGGCGGCGCAGCAACTCATTCTTTCACTTTGCGACCATTACGCGCAGGGTATGGCGCAGGCGCTGGCTCGCCCGGATGCGGATCTGGGCTCATCCACGCCGCTGACCGCCATCGCTTCTGCCCGTCACGAAACACAATATTGCCGATTATTTCGCTCCTGAGGAGACACGATGAACGACTATAAACATCCCCTGCGCGTCGGCGTGGGCGGTCCGGTGGGTTCCGGTAAAACCGCCCTGCTGGAAGCGTTATGCAAAGCGATGCGCGATACGTATCAACTGGCGGTGGTGACTAACGATATTTATACCAAAGAGGATCAGCGCATTCTTACCGAAGCGGGCGCGCTGGCGCCGGAAAGGATTGTCGGCGTGGAAACCGGCGGTTGTCCGCATACCGCCATTCGCGAAGACGCCTCAATGAACCTGGCGGCGGTGGAAGCATTAAGCGAGACATTCGGCAACCTGGATCTGATCTTTGTCGAGAGCGGCGGCGATAACCTGAGCGCCACCTTCAGCCCGGAGCTGGCCGATCTGACGATCTATGTGATCGACGTGGCCGAAGGCGAGAAGATCCCGCGTAAAGGCGGGCCGGGGATTACCAAATCCGATTTTCTGGTGATCAACAAAACGGATCTGGCGCCGTATGTGGGCGCGTCGCTGGAGGTAATAGCGCGCGATACAATGCGCATGCGCGGGGATCGGCCGTGGGCGTTTACCAACCTGAAAACCGGTGACGGCCTGGCGACGATTATTGCGTTTCTGGAAGATAAAGGGATGTTGCGGGTATAGCGTTTTTTATCGCCGGGAGGCGGCTTCGCCTGACCCGGCCTACGGTATTGTAAGCCCGGTAAGCGAAGCCGCCACCGGGCAAAAAATCACGCCGCAGGCAACTCCGCCAGCGGCCAGCGAGGACGCACGCTCACGCCTAAATCCGCCGTTGCGCCGGCTTTGAAGCGCACCATACCGGCGTAGGCGATCATCGCGCCGTTATCGGTGCAAAACTCTGGCCGTGCGTAGAACACTTCGCCACGCCGTTTTTGCATCATTTCCGCCAGCTTCGCACGCAGCGTGCGGTTGGCGCTCACCCCGCCCGCCATCACCAGACGCTTAAAGCCGGTCTGATCCAGCGCTCGCTTACACTTGATCATCAGCGTATCCACCACCGCATCTTCAAACGCACGGGCAATATCGGCGCGGGTCTGTTCATCATCACCGTTGCTGCGGATAGTGTTTGCGGCGAACGTTTTCAGCCCGGAGAAGCTGAAATCCAGCCCAGGACGGTCGGTCATCGGACGCGGGAAGACAAAGCGCCCTGCGGTGCCCTGCACCGCCATTTTCGACAGCATCGGGCCGCCAGGGTAATCCAGTCCCAGCAGTTTGGCGGTTTTATCAAACGCTTCACCGGCCGCATCGTCAATGGATTCGCCTAACAGCGCATACTGACCAATCCCGGTCACGCTGATAAGTTGGGTATGACCGCCGGAGACCAGCAGCGCCACGAACGGAAATTCCGGCGGATTGTCTTCCAGCATCGGCGCCAGCAGGTGCCCTTCCATATGGTGTACCGGAATCGCCGGAACATTCCAGGCAAACGCCAGCGAACGGCCAACGGTCGCGCCGACCAGCAGCGCCCCCACCAGACCCGGCCCGGCGGTATAGGCCACGGCATCAATCTCTTTCGCCGTCAGACCCGACTCTTTCAACGCCGCCTGGATCAGCGGCACGGTCTTGCGTACGTGGTCGCGCGAGGCCAGTTCAGGCACTACGCCGCCGTAGTCAGCGTGCAATTTCACCTGACTATACAATTGGTTGGCTAACAGACCTTTTTCGTCGTCGTAAATAGCGATGCCGGTTTCATCGCAGGATGTCTCAATACCCAGTACACGCATGACTTGTTTTACCTCACTCTGATACCGCGCAGTGTAGGGCCAATGCGGGTTGATGTAAAACTTTGTTCGCCCCTGACGACAGCCTCGTGTATACTCCTCACCCTTATAAAAGTCCCTTTCAAAAAAGGCGTCGGTGCTTTACAAAGCAGCAGCAATTGCAGTAAAATTCCGCACCATTTTGAAATAAGCTGGCGCTGATGCCAGCGGCAAACCGATTTAATCAAAGGTGAGAGGCACATGCCGGTAATTAAAGTACGTGAAAACGAGCCGTTCGACGTAGCTCTGCGTCGCTTCAAGCGTTCCTGTGAGAAAGCAGGTGTTCTGGCGGAAGTTCGTCGTCGTGAGTTCTATGAAAAACCGACTACCGAACGTAAGCGCGCTAAAGCTTCAGCAGTGAAACGTCACGCGAAGAAACTGGCTCGCGAAAACGCACGCCGCACTCGTCTGTACTAATGCGTTGAGGGCGTAAGCTCTCGATTCAGACCGAGTTGTAGTTGTAAGGCCGTGCTTCCGAAAGGAATGCGCGGCTTATTTTCGTTTATGCATTGGCATATATACAAAATCATTCAGGATGCGGCAAAGCGGTGCCTGAAGGGTGAAGTGTATAAAAGGGGCATATGGCTGGACGAATCCCACGCGTATTTATCAATGACCTGCTGGCACGCACCGACATCATCGATCTGATCGATGCGCGGGTGAAGCTGAAAAAGCAGGGCAAGAATTTTCACGCGTGCTGTCCGTTCCATAACGAAAAAACCCCCTCTTTCACCGTGAACGGTGAAAAACAGTTTTACCACTGCTTTGGCTGCGGCGCACACGGCAACGCGATCGATTTCCTCATGAACTACGACAAGCTCGATTTCGTGGAAACCGTCGAAGAACTGGCTGCAATGCACAACCTGGAAATTCCCTACGAAGCAGGGACAGGTCTTAGCCAGATAGAGCGCCATCAACGGCAAAACCTCTATCAGTTAATGGACGGGCTGAATGCGTTTTATCAACAGTCGCTCGCCCACCCCACAGCAGAGCCTGCGCGCCAATATTTGCAAAAACGCGGCCTTAGCGCTGAAATCGTTCAACGCTTCGCGATTGGTTTCGCTCCGCCAGGCTGGGATAACGCATTAAAACGTTTCGGTAATAATAGCGACAACAGAGCGCTGTTACTGGATGCCGGAATGCTGGTCAACAATGACCAGGGCAGAACCTACGATCGTTTCCGTAATCGGGTGATGTTCCCGATTCGCGATAAACGAGGACGGGTGATTGGTTTTGGTGGTCGCGTACTCGGTAACGATACGCCGAAATACCTGAACTCCCCGGAAACCGATATTTTCCATAAAGGTCGACAGCTGTATGGCCTTTATGAAGCTCAGCAACATAACGCTGAACCGCAGCGACTACTTGTTGTTGAAGGCTATATGGACGTTGTCGCGCTGGCGCAGTACGACATTAACTACGCCGTGGCATCGTTGGGAACATCGACAACAGCCGACCATATCCACATGTTATTCCGGGCGACTAACAATGTGATTTGCTGTTATGACGGCGATCGGGCCGGACGCGATGCGGCATGGCGAGCGCTTGAAACGGCAATGCCCTATATCACCGACGGACGGCAGTTGCGCTTTATGTTCCTGCCTGATGGCGAAGACCCGGATACGCTGGTGCGTAAAGAGGGCAAAGAAGCATTCGAAGCACGGATGGAGCAGGCTCTGCCGCTCTCTCTGTTTCTCTTCAATAGCCTCTTGCCGCAGGTTGATTTGAGTACACCGGATGGAAGTACGCAGCTTGCCGCGCTGGCGCTGCCGCTGATTAACCAGGTTCCCGGAGATACGCACAGGATCCAGCTACGACAGATGCTGGGGCTGAAATTAGGCATCTTTGACGATAGCCAGCTTGACCGCTTAATGCCAAAACAGGCAGAAAGTGGCACGGTACGCCCTGCTCCGCAGCTAAAACGCACGACCATGCGTATACTTATAGGGTTACTGGTACAAAACCCGGATTTGGCGCCGTTAGTACCACCGCTAGGCGGTCTGGATCAAAAAAAGCTGCCCGGGCTTGGCTTATTTGAAGAACTGGTCAACACTTGTTTGTCTCAACCAGGTCTGACCACCGGCCAACTTTTAGAACATTATCGCGGCACAAATAGTGCTGCGACCCTTGAAAAATTGTCGATGTGGGACGATATAGCTGATAAGGACATTGCTGAAAAAACCTTCACCGACTCACTCAACCATATGTTTGATTCGATGCTTAAGCTGCGCCAGGAAGAGTTGATTGCTCGCGATCGCACACACGGTTTAAGCAACGAAGAACGCCGGGAACTCTGGACGCTGAACCAGGAACTGGCCAAAAAATGAATTGATAGACAAAACCATTCAAGTTGTATTAAGGCAGCAAGAGAACGCAGCTAACGCAGAGACAACTTGAAGGATGACGTATTTAACGGCTTAAGTGCCGAATAGCGATCGGGAAGCCCCCGACAGCCGCACTGAGAGGCAGCGGCAAAAATATAAGTACGCCCTCGCTTTAAAGGTTGGCAGATACACCGCCGACACCAATCAAACGAAATAAGTGTGGATACCGTCTTATGGAGCAAAACCCGCAGTCACAGCTGAAGCTTCTTGTCACCCGTGGTAAGGAGCAAGGCTATCTGACCTATGCCGAGGTCAATGACCATCTGCCGGAAGATATCGTCGATTCAGATCAAATCGAAGACATCATCCAAATGATCAACGACATGGGTATTCAGGTGATGGAAGAAGCACCGGATGCCGATGATCTGCTGCTTGCTGAAAACACCAACAACACCGACGAAGACGCGGAAGAAGCTGCTGCTCAAGTTTTATCCAGTGTTGAATCTGAAATCGGTCGTACCACTGACCCGGTACGCATGTACATGCGTGAGATGGGTACGGTTGAACTGTTAACCCGTGAAGGCGAAATCGACATCGCTAAACGTATTGAAGACGGGATCAACCAGGTTCAATGCTCCGTTGCCGAATACCCGGAAGCGATTACTTATCTGCTTGAACAGTACGATCGCGTTGAAGCCGAAGAAGCTCGCCTGTCAGATCTGATCACCGGCTTTGTTGACCCGAACGCTGAAGAAGATATGGCGCCTACCGCCACGCACGTCGGTTCTGAACTCTCTCAGGAAGAGATGGACGACGACGATGATGAAGACGAAGAAGAAGACGACGACAGCAGCGATGACGACAACAGCATCGACCCGGAACTGGCGCGCGAAAAATTCGCAGAGCTGCGTACGCAGTACGAAGTCACCCGTGACACCATCAAAGCGAAAGGTCGCAGCCACGCCGATGCGCAGACCGAAATTCTGAAGCTGTCTGAAGTGTTTAAGCAGTTCCGCCTGGTGCCGAAGCAGTTCGACTACCTGGTGAACAGCATGCGCGTCATGATGGATCGCGTTCGCACGCAAGAACGCCTGATCATGAAGCTCTGTGTTGAGCAGTGCAAAATGCCGAAGAAAAACTTCATCACCCTGTTCACCGGCAACGAAACCAGCGAAACCTGGTTCAATGCCGCCATTGCGATGAACAAGCCGTGGTCCGAAAAGCTGCACGATGTCACTGAAGACGTTCAGCGCAGCCTGCAAAAACTGCAACAGATTGAAGAAGAAACCGGCCTGACCATCGAGCAGGTAAAAGACATCAACCGTCGCATGTCCATCGGCGAAGCGAAAGCCCGCCGTGCGAAGAAAGAGATGGTTGAAGCGAACTTGCGTCTGGTTATCTCTATCGCCAAAAAATACACCAACCGTGGTCTGCAATTCCTGGATCTGATTCAGGAAGGCAACATCGGTCTGATGAAAGCGGTAGACAAGTTCGAATACCGTCGTGGTTACAAATTCTCCACCTATGCCACCTGGTGGATTCGTCAGGCGATCACCCGCTCTATCGCGGATCAGGCGCGCACCATCCGTATTCCGGTGCATATGATTGAGACCATCAACAAACTCAACCGTATCTCCCGCCAGATGCTGCAAGAAATGGGTCGCGAGCCGACGCCAGAAGAGCTGGCCGAGCGCATGCTGATGCCGGAAGACAAGATCCGTAAAGTGCTGAAGATCGCCAAAGAGCCTATCTCCATGGAAACGCCGATCGGCGACGATGAAGATTCGCATCTGGGGGATTTCATCGAGGATACCACCCTCGAGCTGCCGCTGGACTCTGCCACCACCGAGAGCCTGCGTGCCGCAACGCACGACGTGCTGGCTGGCCTGACGGCGCGTGAAGCAAAAGTGCTGCGTATGCGTTTCGGTATCGATATGAACACCGACCATACGCTGGAAGAAGTGGGTAAACAGTTTGACGTTACCCGCGAACGTATCCGTCAGATCGAAGCGAAGGCGCTGCGTAAACTGCGTCACCCGAGCCGTTCTGAAGTGCTGCGTAGCTTCCTGGATGATTAATCTCGCCGCATAAGCATCAACGCCACCGCAAGGTGGCGTTTTTTTACCGCTTACAGTCCATCAACCACCAGCGATTCATCAAGTTCCCGATACGCCTCCACCAGTTTTTCCGTCCTGATGCGATTTAAGCCGCTGGGATTCGGCAACACCCAGATCTGCGTATCGCCAATGGTCATCGTCTGTTTTCCCCACTGCGCGCCGCGCTGGCTAAATCCCTGCTCAAACGCCTGCTTGCCCAGAATCGCCAACGCCGCAGGTTGATAGTGCTCAATCTTCTCAATGAGCTTATGGCCGCCGCTACGCATCTCCTGAAGCTTAACTTCGTTCGCCTGTACGGTAGGTCTGTCGACAAATTTGGTAACGCCACAGCGGAAATCCAGCAGATGCTGCGCCTCTTCCGGTTTCAGTTGACGCCCGGTAAATCCGGCAAGGTGGATTACCTTCCAGAAACGGTTGGCAGGATGCGCGAACGGGAACCCTGTCCCCGCAGAAGAGAGGCCGGGATTGATGCCGCAAAATACCACTCTCAGCTCCCGCGCCAGTATGTCCTTAACCATATTAACTCCTGAACGATACATCAGGCTGAAAGTATAACGGATTGAAAATACGTTGTTTATAAAAACAGCATCCGTACGGTTATGGCTGGATTGCAACACGGAGTTACTTTATAATCCACCGCCACGGCCCCTTAGCTCAGTGGTTAGAGCAGGCGACTCATAATCGCTTGGTCGCTGGTTCAAGTCCAGCAGGGGCCACCAAATTTCAAGGACTTGCGAGAAATCGCAGGTCCTTTTTTTCTGGGCGGTCGGAATAGATGCTCCCGAATTGAAGGCGAGAGCATCGGGGCAGATAGATCTTTTGTGCGCGCTCAGCTTACACCAGTGCCCGAAGCTGCTCACGCATATATAAAGAAAAATATTCAGGGTTTTTAATAAGCACCCGTTCTCCTGACGCAATTTTTTCAGCCCACCCGACCAATTTTTCCGTAAACCCGGCATTCCACCCTTCCCGATCGCCTCGGGCTGCCACATCTTCTGCTCTCGCCGGAACCCCCAACTCGTTCAAATATTTAAAAATCCCCTTGGCTGTACTTTCATCCATTGGATGTGGGACTGAAGCAGATGTATTCATACCGTTAATGAAATCTAAGGCTTTATCAATGACTGCTGGCATACTTTTATCCTTAAAATTAACCATCTGAAAAACACCTCTCTAATATGCCCCTGGATTGAACTTAATATCAAAGAAATCATTAAATTTATCCTTTTCTTTCAACCAGGTTTCGAGGTGAGTCACAACACCATCCGTCTTCTGCTCCACAGATCAACCAGATAGCCCGCAAGGCTGGAGACAACAAGCGCAGCAAGTGTGGGGGATTAGACGCCTGGTGAGGAGGCGGTCAGTGCCGGGTTCACCGAGAGAAAAAACAAAATTAATTACGCTCCAGTTTGATACGCCTCTAAAAATATGAGTTTCAGTATGAAACACAAATAATGGTCTGTAGAGAAAAGTGTGATCATGTCGAATGACATTAATCAAAGAATACGTTCGGAAGATAATTACGTTATCAATTGAGCAATTTTTATCCTGTTGACTTAATACCTGAGAGCGACAAAATAAAGAACACGAAATAAAACATTTACCACCGCGCGATAATTCATCGCGGCCTCAGCCCTGTACGTCGTAGCAGGATATGTTATTGGCAGAAACTGCGTTGCGCTGTTTCTCTGAATGCTCATCCGAACCCTGGAAGGTCTTATTATGAGCTATCGTATGTTTGATTATCTGGTGCCAAATGTGAACTTTTTCGGCCCCAATGCCATTTCGGTTGTGGGCGAACGCTGCAAACTGTTGGGCGGGCTGTAACCCGGAAAAATTTGCGGATATCGCCGGGAGCCCCCGGCGAAAGCCGGTCTAGTCGTGATGCTTGCGCTTGAACTGGCTGGCGTCGATGTCGTACTGCTTCATCTTACGCCACAGCGTAGTGCGGCCAATGTTCAGCAAATGAGACATTTCCTGCACCCGTCCGCTGGTGACGCGGGCGGCATGGATAATCGCCTCTTTCTCGATAGCCGTAAACGTCAGGCTGGCGGGTAACAGCGATGATGTCGTATCCACGCCGGGGCGTTCAGAAAACAGATATTCCGGCAGATTACTCAGGCGGATGTGGCCGTTATCGCTGCTGATAGCGATGTTTTCGATGACGCTGTTCAGCTCAAAGTCATTGCCCGGCCAGGAATAGGCCACCAGTTGCGCCAGCGCATCATCATCCACCTTCAGGCTGGTTGAAAAGCGTTTTTTCAGGCCGTTCAGCCGGTTATAGACCAGCGAAGGGATGCTGTTACGCCGCGCGCGCAGCGGAGGAATAATAATTTCAAACGAATGCAGGGCATAGTAAAGCTGACGGCTAAAGCGGTTCTGCTCGACCAGATTCGCCAGATCAACCGTGGTCGTCGCGATCACTTTCACATCCACCGGGATCAGACGTCGCGCGTCAAGGCGGGTTAACACGCCCTGCTTGATCACTTGCAGCAGCGCAGACTGTAACTCCGGCGCCAGATATTCAATTTTTTCCAGAAACAGCGTGCCACCGCTCGCCAGTTCAAGGCGACTCAGACGACCATTTTCATCATCGGTCGGCGCACTGCCCATAAAATCCTGCCCCAGCACGCTATTGGCATAGAGCTGGCAGTTTACGGCGATATAAGGCCCGCTCGCGCGCTCGCTTTCGTTGTGGATAGCCTGGCTGAGAAGCTCTTTGCCCACCCCTTCTTCACCACACAGCAGAACCGGGAAGCTCCCCCTCGCCGCCTGGCGGCCAAAGTGGATCAACCGACGTGTTTCTGGATCGTCCGTCGACATCTGTTCAAAGGTATGGCTCACTTTCCCCAGTTGACTGGTCATCAACTGGCGCATTTGCTCCACCGGGTGCAGCAGCAGAATAAAGCTGTTGCCCTGCTCCTCAACTATCGGTTTCAGGGTAATGACGGCATCAACAAACTGATGCTGACTTTCAAAAGTCACTTCGACATGGCTCAACCCGCGGGCGTGTTTAATGGCGCGACGCAGCAAGGCAGGCAAATTGACCAGATCATGGATGTTTTTCCCCTGGCTGGCCTGCGTATCCAGATGCAGCATCGTGGCCGCCCGCGCGTTGAGAAACTGCAACACGCCCTGCTCGTTCCACGCCATAACGCCATCATCCATGCTTTCCAGCAGCCCGTACATCTGATTCAGATGACGATTAGACTCGGCCAACAGGCTATCGGTTAACAGTGAATTTCCCACTTCACGGGCGATCGCCAGCGTCAGCGATAAATCAGAGACTGACTGGTGCTCCACCAGACAGCAGAGCGAAATGGAGCCAAACAGGCGGCCGTGATTATCAAATACCGGGGTTGAGCAGAATGACCACGGGTGCAGCGCCTGTTTAAAATGCTGCTCTCCGGCCGTTTTGGTTGGCTGCCCCGGCATGGTTGCCAGCGACAGCGCACAGCTGCCGATGATGCTTTCCGCACAGTAGCTGCCGTCGAGAAAGCCCAGTTCCGCCAGTTTCTCCAGCGTCCCGGGGTCGCCGCAGCGGTTTAAGATACAGGCGGATTCATCCAGGATAAACAGCGCGCAAGGTCGTCCATCCATGAACTCCCAGGCATCTTCCAGCGCAGCCTGGCCTATCGTCAGCAACGCCGTTTTGCGTCGGCAAATCGATTCAAAGGTCAGCCCTTGCGCCTGGTGCGGCGTCTGCCAGGTTTCTCGCTGCATAAACTTGCTGCAACGATGCCATGACTGAGCGATGACGGAAGATACTTCCTTCCCGATGTCCTGCGTCTGAGCCGTCATATCCTTTTCCGCTGTTTTACCATAGACAACCCCTCCGGCCGGAACGGTCAGAGGGGAGGAGAAACTGCCTGTTCATCTCGGGAAGAGAACGTAACTAAAGGCGGATTAACGCGCCAGCCACTGCTGGCCTAACAGATCCGCCGTCAGAATCGCGGCATAAACGCTGTCCGGCGTCACCTCAAACGGCATATTGTGGATGGTTTCGCCTTCCGCGCAGGTCGCTTTCGCCACCGCCTGAATTTTCCCTTCAATGCCGTCTTTCACGCCCATCTGCGCGAGGGTAATCGGCAGCCCCACTTTCTCGCAGAACCCCAGAACGGTTTCGATCTCTTCCATCGGGCTGTTCTGTAATACCAGTTGCGCCAGCGTGCCAAACGCGACTTTTTCGCCGTGATACAAATGGTGGCACTCTTCCAGAATAGTGAAACCGTTGTGAATCGCATGCGCCCCGGCCAGACCGCTGCTCTCAAAGCCAATGCCGCTGAGATAGGTGTTGGCTTCAACGATACGTTCCAGCGCATCAGTCACAACGCCAGCCTGAGCCGCCAGACGCGCTTTTTCACCTTCTGCGAGCAATGTATCATAACACAGGCGCGCCAGGCTCAAGGCCGCCGCCGTAGACTGCCCGCCCGCCATGCTGGTCGCTCTGGCGTCATAGCAGGCTTTCGCTTCAAACCAGGTGGAAAGCGCATCCCCCATCCCGGACACCAGTAAACGCACCGGCGCTTTGGCGATGATTGCCGTGTCCATCACCACCATATCCGGGTTTTTCGGGTAGATCAGATACTCTTCAAACTCGCCCGCTTCGGTATAGATAACCGACAATGCGCTGGTCGGGGCATCGGTGGACGCAATAGTCGGAATAATAACGACCGGCAGTTTCTGGTAGTAACCAATGGCTTTTGCCGTATCAAGCGTTTTCCCGCCGCCGATCCCCACCACGCCACGGCAGCCTTTTTGTTTCAAAATGGCCATCAGACGGTTGATTTCAACATGGCTGCATTCGCCATTGAAACGTTCTGCGTGGCAACGGATTTCGTGGCTATTCAGGCCATTCAGCACCTTCTCTCCCGCCAGCTTCATGACGAAGTCATCTGCAATCACGAAAAAGCTGTCCGCCAGGTCTTTGGCATATTGACCGAATAAGACAGAAGCATCAGGTCCCTGGAGATATTTGGCTGGAGATTGAATAACTTTTAGCATTCCTGTCATCCTCAAATAAGTGCATGTATTTACATGGTGAGCCCTGGCGTTATCCTGTTTGGCCCTGTGTTAATGGCGAAAACGGAGCGATACCGGAGCGATGCAATCACTGTAGGACGAGGCATCGCCAAAAAAATCTTTCCTCTTTTTGTTCTGAAATGGAACACAGAAAAATTCATCACGTTTCATAGTGGAACAATAAACCCTAAAAAACGGCAGGATTGCGATCCCGATCCGTTCAGCCTTCTCATAATGCCTCTGAAAAAAGGGGAATCATGCGTGGTTTTCGCCGTCGATTGCCGACAAGACAGGAAAATATTTTTCTGTCCGGCCAACTTTTCTGCGTGAATGAGCGGGAAAAAGGCGCGCTCCGGCTCGCATTTTGGCTTTTTTCCATCAGAAAACGTTTCATTACGGAACATAAAATAATAATTTCGTTTCGTAATGAAACTCATTTTCCTCAAATTTTTTTCTTCATGAACTCAGCCAGAATCTCCTCATCGCCGACCTGCCCCGCAGCGTCCCGATGATGAGCGCCTCCGCAACCATAATGTGCAGCCGGGGGTGTGTTTTTCCCACTCTCCAGGAACCGTTATGACTCAATTCTTTTTTAACCAGCGACCCCATCTCGTCAATGACGTCATTGAAGGAACGATTATCTCCAGCCCGTGGAACAATCTGGTGCGCCTGGAGAGCGATCCGGCGATTCGTGTCGTGGTTCGCCGCGATCTGAACCGTAACAACGTCGCGGTGATTTCCGGCGGCGGCTCCGGGCACGAACCTGCCCACGTTGGCTTCATCGGGAAAGGCATGTTAACCGCTGCCGTCTGCGGCGATCTGTTTGCCTCCCCCAGCGTCGATGCAGTGCTGACCGCTATTCAGGCGGTCACTGGCGACGCCGGCTGCCTGTTAATCGTAAAAAACTATACCGGCGATCGTCTGAACTTCGGCCTTGCGGCAGAGAAAGCGCGCCGTCTGGGCTACAACGTTGAAATGCTGATTGTCGGGGATGACATTTCGCTGCCAGACAATAAGCACCCACGTGGTATCGCGGGTACCATTCTGGTTCATAAAGTCGCCGGCTATTTTGCCGAACGCGGCTACAACCTGGCGACCGTCTTGCGTGAAGCGCAGTACGCCGCCAACAATACCGTGAGTCTTGGCGTTGCGATTTCCAGTTGCCATCTGCCGCAGGAGACGGAGAACGCGCCACGCCATCATCCTAATCAGTCTGAGCTGGGCATGGGGATCCACGGTGAACCCGGCGCATCAGTCATTGATACCCAAAACAGCGCGCAGATTGTGAGCCTGATGGCCGACAAACTCCTCTTCGCCCTGCCTGAAACCGGTCGTCTGGCGGTGATGGTCAATAACCTTGGCGGCGTCTCCGTCGCGGAAATGGCCATCATCACGCGTGAACTGGCGCGCAGCCCGCTGCATAAACGCATCGACTGGCTTATCGGCCCGGCTTCACTGGTGACTGCGCTGGATATGAAAGGTTTTTCACTGACGGCAATGGTGCTGGAAGAAAGTATCGAAAAAGCGTTGCTCTCCGGGGTGGAAACCAGCAGTTGGCAAACGCCGGTGCCGCCGCGTGAGATAACCACTATGCCATCCTCACTGCAAAGCGCGCGGGTAGAGTTTCAGCCTTCAGAGAACGCGTTAGTTGCCGGAATTGTTGAGCTGGTCACCCGCACGCTGTCCGATCTGGAAATGGATCTTAACGCGCTGGATGCCAAAGTCGGCGACGGCGATACCGGCTCAACCTTTGCGGCAGGCGCGCGTGAAATCGCGGGCCTGCTACACCGCCAGCAGTTGCCGCTCGACCATCTCGCCACGCTGTTCGCACTCATTGGCGAACGCCTGACCGTCGTCATGGGTGGCTCCAGCGGTGTGCTGATGTCCATTTTCTTTACCGCTGCGGGGCAGAAACTGGAGCAAGGCGCCAGTGTGGCGGAAGCGCTGAATACCGGTCTGGCGCAGATGAAGTATTACGGTGGCGCGGATGAAGGCGATCGTACCATGATCGACGCTTTACAGCCGGCCCTGACATCGCTGCTTGCGCAGCCACAGGATCTGCACGCGGCCTTTTCCGCCGCGCAAAATGGCGCAGAACGTACCTGTCAGTCCAGCAAAGCCAACGCCGGACGCGCATCCTACCTCAGCAGCGAAAGCCTGCTTGGCAATATGGACCCTGGCGCACACGCCGTGGCAATGGTGTTTAAAGCGCTGGCGGAAAGTCACAACGCCTGATAGTCAGCAGAAAACCGGGCCCGCAGTGGCCCGGTTAAACTTCCACCTGTAAGGAATGATTAAGCCGGCTTACGATGCCAGTATGCTGCGGCGCGCACCCGTTGCGGATCAAACTGTTCCGTCTCAAAGCGACGGCTCAGATGCTTAACCACTTTCCCTTCGCCCGTGATCCAGATGAAATAATCCGCCTCCGGCACCGTTAATTGCGCCAGTCGCTCATCAATCGCCTGCTCATCGTGTCCGACCACCCATTCAATGGCAAAGCCATCAAGATGCGCCAGATAATCCTGATATGCGGCATCCTGTACGCTGACCAGCGCCGTAACATGCGGGCGAACGGACAAGCGATCGAGCGCTTCCAGGCGGCGGCGCAGCGCTGGCATCCCTGACTCATCGCAGACATAAACCTGATATGCATAGTCTTCCGGCACCACCAGCGATCCACGCGGCCCACCGATGGTGAGCGTGTCGCCTTCGCGAGCGTTTACTGCCCATGTGCTCGCCACGCCGCCGTCGTGAATAAAGAAATCCAGCGCCAGCTCGTGCCGCTCTTCATCATATAAGGGCGTGTAATCGCGGGAAGCAGGACGTACGCCCTCTCCCCAGACAATCCCTTCGTCCGTCACCGTCGGAGGAACGAACAGGCTGCCCGGTTCAGGGAAAAACACTTTGGTGTGATCGTCAAAGCCGCGCGAGCTAAAGCCTTCCAGCGCTTCACCGCCAAGAACAATGCGCTGAAAACCGGCGCTAATACGCTCGACGCGCAGAACGGTAAGTTCACGAAAACGCAGTTCGTTACGAACGCGCTGTGGGTAGCGTGAGGATGTATTTATCATTTTTTCGCCTTCATGCAGATAATACGATATATCTAAATTAAATTTTAAATGATAATGATTGTTAGTTATGAAGATTGCAAGCACTTTTTTGATACAGTAATCTTCGATATATCTCACGATATAAAATAATTTTAATCACTTTAAAATCAATAAATTAAATAAAACAAAAATCGATCAACTTGCAAGATTACAAGTTTTAGATATAAATTAGATATATCTAAATAAAACAGGAGTACATCATGCGACATCATCATGAAGGTTGCGAGAGAGAACATCACCACGGCCATGAACATGGCTGCGAGCACCGTCATGGCCGGGGCAGCGGCGGCGGACGTCGCCAGCGCTTTTTTGGCCACGGCGAACTACGCCTGGTGATTCTGGAAATTTTAACCCGCGAGGCCAGCCACGGTTACGAATTGATTAAAGCCATCGAGAACCTGACGCTGGGCAACTACACCCCAAGCCCAGGCGTGATTTACCCAACGCTGGATTTTCTTCAGGATCAGGAATTTATCACTATCAAAGAAGAGGACGGCGGGCGTAAGCAGATCACCATTACAGAGCAGGGGCAACGGTGGCTGGAAGAGAACCGTGAACACCTGGAGCACATCCACGAACGAGTGAAAGCGCGCTGCGTCGGCTTTGAACTGCGTAAGAACCCGCAGATGAAACGGGCGCTGGACAACTTCAAAGCCGTGTTGGATCTGCGGGTAAATCAGGGCGGGATCAGCGACGCGCAGCTTAAGCAGATAATCGGCGTTATCGATCGCGCGGCGCTGGAAATCAGCCAACTGGATTAAGCAGGCAGTACGTCCTCCGCACGGATGCGGAATACTTTCACGATCTCTTTTAAGTGCTGGGCCTGCTCATTCAGCGACGCCGCTGCCGCAACGGACTCCTCAACCAGACACGAGTTCTGTTGCGTGGTGGCGTCAATCAGCCCAATCGCGCTGTTGATTTGCGAAATCCCATCGGTTTGTTCGCGACTGGCCTGGCCGATTTCACGCAGAATCACATCCATCTCTTCAACGTTATCCACCATACCATTAATCAACGCACTGGCTTTTTCCACCAGTTGCATCCCCTCTTGCGTCTGGCTGGTAGAGTCTTCGATCAGGTGGCGGATCTCACTGGCCGACGACGCGCTTTTTTGCGCCAGTTGACGAACTTCCCCCGCCACGACCGCGAAGCCACGCCCGTGTTCCCCGGCGCGAGCGGCTTCCACGGCGGCGTTAAGCGCCAGAATGTTGGTCTGGAAGGCAATAGAATCAATCAGGTTGATAATGTCGGACATGCGGTTAGAGGTCTCATTTATCACGCGCATTTTTTGCGTGACCTGACGCATCATCTCACCGTTATTTTTCACCACGCTGGCCGCATCGGCAGAAAGATGGGTCGCTTCGCTGGTGTGGTCCGCCGTATTTTTGACGGTGGCGGTAATCTGCTCCATAGAGGCCGCCGTTTGCTCAACAGAACTGGCCTGTTCTTCAGTACGCGCCGCCAGATCCTGGTTGCCCGCGACAATTTGCGCCGCCGCGCTGGAGATATTTTCAGAGCCGTTCTGAACTTCCTGCACGATCACCAACAGACGGTTTTTCATCTCCATCAGCGCCTGTAACAGCACGCCGGTTTCATCCTTTTGCGCGATATGAATCGTGCGGGTCAAATCCCCCTCCGCAATCGCCCCGGCAAACTGCACGGCGTCATTAAGCGGTCGGGTAATGGAACGTACGATGTACCATCCCATTATCACTCCGGCGGCAATGCTGATAAGCGCCAGGAGAATCAGCTGTGCCCGGTTGGTGCGAAAATCCTGGTCAACCGACGCGCCCGCATTACGCATCAGCGTATCTTCAATAGCGATCAGCTCCTGTACTTTGGCTTTATACGCCTGCTGTATGTTGACGGTGGTCGTCATCATTTCCTGTATCGCCGCCGGACGATCATGGTTCTGAATTTCCTGCAAAATACGGAACCGGGAGGCCAGATACTGCTGACGCACATCGCGAATTCCGGCGATAATGGCCTTTGAAGCCTCGTCCTGACGGCTGGCGGACAGTTCATCGAGCAATACCGTAATGCGCTGGCTAATCGCATCCAGCTGCTTTTGCGACTCCTGGCTCCAGCGTCCTTCTTCATCCAGCAGCATCAGCTGCTGCGTGCTAACGAAATCCTGAAAATTATCGATCAGCAGGTTGGCTTTCACCGTTGTGGGATAATCGTGAGTAATGATGTTCTGCATACTGGTATTCATTCGATCCAGGCTGAACAACGAAAGGCCAGAACTCACGATCATCAGTACAATAAACAAACCAAACGCAATAAATAATTTCGAGCGGATCTTCATGTTATGCAAAAGCATATTTCCCCCTGGAGATTGTTTTTCCTCTATACAGGGTTCGTTATCGGTTACGGTTGCGCTAACTTTATGATATTGATCGTTTTTTATTTCAAGTTATTACAGTAAATAGTTTTCAACGATGAATATCGGCAGACCGATCGTTGTACAATTCATTTTTCAGGTTCGGGAAAATGAAGAATCACACAAAATAACGCAGCGGGTTTAAATAAGGAAATAGCTCGAAATGGTAAATATTTAATATGTGCTTAACATTGTTAGCCCAATATTATGACAAAACGCTTATCGGCTTCGATAAACGTTTGTCGGCAGAAATAAAGGGAATTTGATTTAATGCAGAACCGTTACCGCGTCTTCCAGACGGCTGGCGCGATGTTTAACCATCGCTGAAACCTGAGCGCTCTCCTCCACCAGCTCGGCATTTTTCTGCGTGATATGGTTTAACTCATCCACGGCGCGGGTCAGGCTGGAGAGTCCGTCCGCCTGTTCCAGCGTCGAGTGGCTGATTTGCGCAATAAGCTGAGTGACGTTTTGCACCTGGGCCACAATATCATCCATCGTGCGTCCTGCCGCATGCACCTGTTCGGAACCAGACTGTACCCGGCTTGCGCTGGCGTCAATGAGCTTACGAATATCATTCGCCGCGCTGGCGCTTCGGCTGGCAAGATGGCGAACCTCCCCGGCGACAACGGCAAATCCTTTACCCTGCTCGCCCGCTCGCGCTGCTTCAACCGCCGCGTTCAGCGCCAGGATATTCGTCTGGAAAGCAATGTCGTTAATCAGCGTAGTGATTGTGCCAATCTGCTGCGTGCTGTCAGCGATGTCATCCATCGTTTTAATGACGGTTTCCATCGCCTCTCCGCCCTGCGTCGCCGCACTGCTGGCCGCGCTGGATAATTTATCGGCGGCGGACGCGGTGGTGGAATTTTTCTTCACGGACTCCGCCATCTGGTTCATGGTCGTCACCGTCTGCTGCACATTCTCCACCGTCTGGCGGGTGTGTTTATTCAGATCGTCATTGCCTTTCGCTAGCGTCTCGCTGCCGTTTCTGACGCTGGAGACCTGGCTTGAGACGTCATTAATCAGCCAGCGGCACATAAGCCCAAGCTGGCCTACCGCGCGCAACATCAGCCCCAGTTCGTCACTACGGTTAAGATGCGATACGCTATTACGCTCGCCCGTTGCGACTTTCAACGCCTGCCGGGCGACATTTTCGATCGGACGCACAATCTGCCATTCAAACACCGCCGTTCCCGCCAGCATCAGCAGGGCGTTCACGAATAGCGCTGGCCACGCAACGCCCATTTGCGCCATCGCCGCCATCAGCACCACGCCCGTTAGCGCCATAACGCTGCGTACACGCCAGCGAATGGGGATTGCCGGCAGTTTCCCCAGCCAGCCTTTACGCACCACCAGTCCTTTGTGGATACGTTTGTTGCTGCGGCCTTCATTCAGCGCCTTATACAAAGGCTCAACGGCAGCAATCTCTTCGTCTGTCGCGCGGGTACGAATCGACATATAGCCGGTCACGCGCCCTTCCCGCACCATCGGCACCGCATTCGCCCGCACCCAGTAGTGATCGCCATTCTTCCGTCGGTTTTTCACGATGCCGCTCCACGGCTCACCCTGCCTGAGGGTGTACCACATATCCGCAAACGCGGCTTTCGGCATGTCCGGGTGGCGTACCAGATTATGCGGTTGCGTAAGCAGTTCATTCAGCGTAAAGCCGCTTACCTGAACGAAGGTATCATTTGCATGGGTGATATAGCTTTGCAGGTCAGTTGTGGACATCAGGGTTGTATCATCATCCAGCGGATAATTATGCTGGCTGACGTAGGGATGAGAAGACATGGTTGCGTCCTGTGCAGGTTACTTGAATGTTAACTTTTCTGTCAGATGTTATTTCGGCGATAATTGGTTTATCTTTAGTTGTTAAATTTGATTTAGATCGCAATTTGCGTTTAAACCGTAATATTTGTATGTTTTCTAATTCATTGATTTAAAATACTTTCGTTAAGTAACTATTCAGTTCTGCTATAACTTCCGCCCCATATACGCACACCGCCCGCACTGTTCTGGTGCGACGGCCCGCCCGTCAGCCCCCGCGTCCCCACACACGCACTGCGCAAAACATCACCAATTGTTAATGAATGAGATTAAATATTGCACACTTGATATTTTCCCTGGTGTTTATCCCGATTTTCATGATCCGCGCCGATATGGCGCAATCCCTGCAATACTTAACTCAGTATCATGTGATACGCGAGTTCCGGGAGCATATTTTGAACAGGTTACCTTCCAGCGCATCGGCCCTGGCCTGTAGCGCACACGCACTGAATCTCATTGAAAAGCGAACGCTTGATCATGAGGAAATGAAAGCACTGAACCGAGAGGTGATTGATTACTTCAAAGAGCATGTTAATCCGGGGTTTTTAGAGTATCGAAAATCTGTGACCGCTGGCGGGGATTACGGAGCCGTAGAGTGGCAAGCGGGAAGTCTGAATACGCTTGTCGACACCCAGGGACAGGAGTTTATTGATTGCCTGGGTGGTTTTGGCATTTTCAACGTGGGGCACCGTAATCCAGTTGTCGTATCCGCCGTACAGAATCAACTCGCAAAACAACCTCTGCACAGCCAGGAGTTACTGGACCCGCTCCGGGCCATGCTGGCTAAAACGCTCGCAGCGCTTACGCCTGGAAAACTGAAGTACAGTTTTTTCAGCAACAGCGGCACCGAATCGGTAGAAGCGGCGCTGAAACTGGCGAAGGCGTATCAGTCGCCGCGCGGTAAGTTTACCTTTATCGCTACCAGCGGCGCGTTTCACGGTAAATCGCTGGGGTCGCTTTCCGCCACGGCGAAATCCACGTTCCGCAAGCCGTTTATGCCGCTGCTGCCGGGCTTTCGCCATGTACCGTTTGGCAACATTGAGGCCATGCGTACTGCGCTTAGCGAGTGTAAAAAAACCGGCGACGATGTAGCAGCCGTCATTCTGGAACCAATCCAGGGCGAGGGCGGCGTGATCCTGCCGCCGCAGGGCTATCTGACCGCCGTGCGTAAACTCTGCGATGAGTTTGGCGCCCTGATGATTCTGGATGAAGTCCAGACCGGCATGGGGCGCACCGGTAAGATGTTCGCCTGTGAACATGAAAACGTGCAGCCTGACATTTTATGTCTGGCAAAAGCGTTGGGCGGCGGCGTGATGCCGGTTGGGGCAACCATCGCTACCGAAGAGGTGTTCTCCGTTCTGTTCGATAATCCGTTCCTGCACACCACAACCTTTGGCGGCAACCCGCTGGCCTGTGCGGCAGCATTAGCGACCATTAACGTGTTGCTGGAGCAGAATCTACCGGCACAGGCGGAGCAGAAAGGCGATATGTTGCTGGACGGCTTCCTCCAGCTTGCCAGGGAATACCCTGACCTGGTGCAGGACGCTCGCGGAAAAGGGATGTTGATGGCGATTGAGTTTGTTGACAACGAAATCGGCTACAACTTCGCCAGCGAGATGTTCCGCCAGCGGGTACTGGTTGCCGGGACGCTCAACAACTCGAAAACGATTCGCATCGAACCACCGCTGACATTAACAATTGAGCAGTGTGAGCAGGTGTTAAAGGCGACCCGCAAGGCTCTGGCGGCGTTACGGGTGAGCGTGGAGGAAACATAACACATCGCCGGATGGCGCTACGCTTATCCGGCCTACAGGAATCCGATCCGTAGGCCGGATAAGATGCGCCAGCATCGCCATCCGGCAAGTTCACACAACCCGCACGCCCGCCTGTAGACCGGATAAGATGCGCCAGCATCGCCATCCAGCAATATTCACACAGCCCACACACCCGCCTGTAGGCCGGATAAGACGCGCCAGCATCGCCATCCAGCAAGTTCACACAGCCCGCATACCCGCCTGTAGGCCAGATAAGATGCGCAAGCATCGCCATCCGGCAAGTTCACACAACCCGCACGCCCGCAGGCATTACGCGTTCCGGCGTCAGCAATACGCTTTCACTGCCGTCATCGGTTTCGGCGCACAGCAACATGCACTCTGACGTTTCACCACGCATTTTGGCTTTTTGCAGATTGCACAGTACCACCACCGTTTTCCCCATCAGCGCATCCTCTCGGTAATAAGGTACGAGGCTGGTTACCGTTTGCAGCGTACGCTCGCCCACATCCACCTGCACAATGTAAAGCTTATCGGCATTATCATGACGCTTTACCTGTACAATCTTTCCAACACGCAGCTCCAGTCGGGCAAAATCCGCAAAGGCCACCGTCTCCATCTTTTTCTCCTTTTGGTAAAATTTTACTAAATCATAGCAATAATTTTTCCAGGCACTGTTCTTAAAAAAGGGGAAATGCTGCGTTTATCACACTCTTTAAGCTGAAATTTACCCCTGGCACGTCAAATAAACGCGCTTTATTTACTGAAAACAGATGCATAGATAAGCACTTCCTTTACAATGAAAAGGCTACTCAGGGGAAAGTCGAAAAAGGTAATCATGGCAACACTTAAAGATATCGCAATTGAAGCTGGCGTATCCCTGGCGACAGTGTCGCGGGTCTTAAACGACGACCCCACGCTGAATGTCAAAGAAGAGACCAAACACCGCATTCTGGAAATCGCGGAAAAGCTGGAGTACAAAACCAGCAGCGCCCGTAAGAGCCAGAATAGTACGGTCAGCCTGCAACACATTCTTGCCATCTACAGTTATCAGCAAGAGCTGGAAATTAACGATCCCTACTATCTGGCAATCCGCCACGGGATTGAGACACAGTGTGAAAAACTGGGGATTGAACTGACCAACTGCTACGAACACAGCGGGTTGCCGGATCTTAAAAATATCACCGGCATTCTCATTGTCGGCAAGCCCTCAGCCGCCTTACGCGACGCCGCCGCCGCGCTGACTGACAATATCTGCTTTATCGACTTTCACGAATCAGGCAGTGAATACGATGCCGTCGATATCGATTTGTCCCGCATCAGCAAAGAGATCATCGACTTTTTCATTGCTCAGGGCGCAACCCGTATTGGTTTTATTGGCGGGGAGGATGAGCCCGGCAAAGCCGATATCCGCGAAGCCGCGTTTGTCGAATATGGCCGCCTGAAGCAGGTCGTGCGTGAAGACGATATCTGGCGCGGTGGTTTTTCCAGTTCATCAGGTTACGAACTGGCGAAACAAATGCTGGCTAAAGCGGATTATCCGCGCGCGCTGTTTGTCGCCTCCGACTCGATAGCCATTGGCGTGTTACGCGCAATCCATGAGCATGGCCTTGAAATCCCACGCGACATCTCCCTGATAAGCGTGAATGACATTCCGACGGCGCGATTCACCTTCCCACCGCTTTCCACGGTGCGCATTCATTCCGAAATGATGGGCAGCCAGGGCGTAAATCTGGTGTACGAAAAAGCCCGTGACGGGCGTGCACTGCCGCTGCTGGTCTTCGTTCCCAGTAAACTTAAACTGCGCGGCACCAGCCGCTAACTCCCCTTTTCCACCGCCCGGTTTTCCTGATAGCCGGGCGCATTCCGCTTTTCGCCGTTTTTCTTCTCACTGCTTATTTTCGTGATCCAGTTAAAGTAAATCATTTTACCCACTACATTTTAGTAAATATTTTACTAAAATCATTTCCCATAACGCACACTTACCATCGCCTTGAAGGGTTCCGACTTCGCTCCACAGGGAGGCATTATGAATCGCTGGGAAAACATTCAGCTGACCCACGAAAACAGACTGGCGCCACGCGCCTACTTTTTTTCTTATGACTCAATAGCTCAGGCTCGCACATTCGCCCGCGAAACCAGCAGCTATTTTTTGCCGCTAAGCGGTCAGTGGAACTTTCAGTTCTTCGACCACCCGCTTCAGGTGCCGGAAGCCTTTACCTCAGAGTATATGCGTGACTGGGGAACAATTACCGTTCCAGGGATGTGGCAAATGGAAGGCCACGGCAAGCTGCAATATACCGACGAAGGCTTCCCGTTTCCGATCGATGTGCCGTACGTCCCCAGCGATAACCCCACCGGCGCTTATCAACGCATTTTCACGCTGAGCGAAGGCTGGCAAGGAAAGCAAACGCTGATTAAATTCGACGGCGTCGAAACGTATTTCGAAGTTTATGTGAACGGCCATTATGTGGGATTCAGCAAAGGTAGCCGCCTGACGGCAGAGTTCGACATCAGCGCAGTCTCGAAGACGGGCGACAACCTGTTATGCGTCCGCGTGATGCAATGGGCAGATTCCACCTATGTTGAAGACCAGGATATGTGGTGGTCGGCGGGCATCTTCCGCGACGTTTATCTGGTTGGTAAACACACCGTCCACATTCAGGACTTCACCGTTCGCACCGATTTTGACGACGATTATCGCAATGCCACCCTCTCCTGTCAGCTGGTTCTGGAAAACCTGACCGCCGACCCGGCAATCGCTTCTCTGGAGTATGCGCTGTTTGACGGTGAGGATGTTGTACATGCAGGCGCCATCAACGCACTGACCATTGACCAGCGCATCAGCACCGACTTTACTGTTGGCGTTCACGCTCCGCACCAGTGGTCCTCTGAGTCGCCGTATCTCTACCACCTGGTGATGACCCTGAAAGACGCTAACGGCAATACTCTTGAAGTGGTGCCGCAACGCGTGGGCTTTCGCGATATTCAGGTTCGCGACGGGCTGTTTTACATCAACAACCGCTACGTGATGCTGCACGGCGTCAACCGCCACGATAACGATCATCTTAAAGGTCGGGCTGTCGGCATGGATCGCGTTGAAAAAGATCTGCGGTTAATGAAACAACACAACATCAACTCGGTACGAACCGCGCACTACCCTAACGATCCACGTTTCTACGAGCTCTGCGATATCTACGGCCTGTTTGTGATGGCGGAAACTGACGTCGAGTCACACGGATTCGCTAACATCGGCGATATCAGCCGCATCACCGACGACCCGACGTGGGAAACGGTCTACGTCGAGCGCATCGTGCGCCATATCCATGCGCAGAAAAACCACCCTTCTATCATCATCTGGTCGCTGGGCAACGAATCCGGGTACGGCTGTAATATTCGCGCGATGTACCACGCCGCCAAAGCGCTGGATGACACGCGCCTGATTCACTACGAAGAAGACCGCGACGCCGAAGTGGTGGATATCATCTCCACCATGTATACCCGCGTGCCGCTGATGAACGAGTTTGGTGAGTACCCGCATCCGAAGCCGCGCATCATCTGCGAATACGCCCACGCGATGGGCAACGGCCCCGGCGGGCTAACCGAATATCAAAATGTCTTTTACCAGCACGACTGCATTCAGGGGCACTACGTCTGGGAATGGTGCGATCACGGTATTCAGGCGAAAGACGACGATGGCAACGTGTGGTACAAATTTGGCGGCGATTACGGCGACTACCCGAATAACTACAACTTCTGTCTTGATGGTCTGATTTACCCTGACCAGACGCCGGGCCCGGGTCTGAAGGAGTACAAGCAGGTCATTGCACCTGTAAAAATCCACGCGCAGGATCTGGAACGTGGCGAACTGAAAGTAGAAAACAAGCTGTGGTTCACCTCCCTTGACGACTATACCCTGCATATTGACGTTCGTGCCGAAGGGGAGACGCTCTCCACGCAGCAGATCAAACTGCGCGACGTCGCGCCGAATAGCGAGGCGTTACTGCACTGCACGTTGCCAGCGCTGGATGGGCGAGAAACGTTTCTTAACGTCACCGTGACCAAAGACTCCCCCACACTCTACAGCGACGCAGGGCATCATATCGCCGCCTGTCAGTTCCCGCTGAAGGCCAGAACGGCGCCTCCTGTACCGTTTAGCCAGCCAAACGCGCGCGCGTTGACGCTGGAAGACGATCGTCTGAGTTGCACCGTGCGCGGCTACAACTTCCATCTGACGTTCTCAAAACTGAACGGGAAGCCAACCGCCTGGAACGTTAATGGTGAAGCGCTGCTGACCCGCGCGCCAAAAATCAATTTCTTTAAGCCGACAATTGATAACCACAAGCAGGAGTTCGACGGGCTCTGGCAACCAAACCATCTGCACATCATGCAGGAGCATCTGCGGGCGTTTACCGTCGAGCAAACGGAAGATGCGGTGCTGATTACCAGCCACACCCTTGTTGCTCCGCCGGTATTTGATTTCGGCATGCGCTGTACGTATCGCTGGCGCATTGCGATGGATGGTCAGGTAAACGTCGCGCTTTCCGGCGAACCCTACGGCGAATATCCGCACATTATTCCGTGTATTGGCTTCACGATGGGAATCAATGGCGCCTTCGATCAGGTTGCCTGGTATGGTCGCGGCCCGGGAGAAAACTATGCCGACAGTCAGCAGGCCAACATCATCGACATCTGGCGCTCCACCGTGGATGACATGTTTGAGAATTATCCGTTCCCGCAGAACAACGGTAATCGCCAGCATGTACGCTGGGCGACGCTAACCAACCGCCACGGCAACGGCCTGCTGGTGGTGCCGCAACGCCCCATCAACTTCAGCGCCTGGCATTACACGCCAGAAAACCTCTTTGCCGCGCAGCACTGCAATGAGTTGCAGCGCTGCGACGACATCACCCTGAATCTGGATCATCAGTTGCTTGGGCTGGGTTCCAACTCCTGGGGAAGCGAAGTGCTCGATTCCTGGCGCGTCTGGTTCCGGTCATTCCGTTATGGCTTTACGTTGCTACCGGTGTCCGGCGGCGAAGCGACCGCCCAGGCTATCGCCAGTCATGCCTTCGGCACGGATTTCTTTTCCACAAATTTGCATAGCGAGAATGAAAAATGAGGCTCCTCGATAACTTAGAACAATTCCGGCAGGTCTACGCCTCTGGTCGGAAATGGCAGCGCTGCGTTGAAGCGATTGAAAATATAGACAACATTCAGCCCGGCGTCGCTCACTCCATCGGGGATTCTCTGACGTATCGCGTGGAAACCAACTCTGCCGCTGATGCGCTGTTTACCGGGCATCGCCGTTACGTTGAAGTGCATTACTACCTGCAAGGGCGACAAAAAATTGAATATGCTGCCAAAGATACGTTGCAGGTCGTTGAATATTATCGCGATGAAACCGATCGCGAATATCTGAAAGGTTGCGGAAACACCGTAGAGGTTCACGAAGGACAGATGGTGATTTGCGACAACCATGAAGCCTACCGTTTTATCTGTAATCACGCTGTAAAAAAAGTCGTACTCAAAGTGACCATTGAAGATGGTTATTTTCATAACAAATAAAAATAACGGGCGGCACCTGTGATGTGCCGCTGACTACCCTACAAAAATCAGGAATCGGAGATGTGTTATGTCTGATACCAAACGTAATACAATCGGCAAATTCGGCTTACTCTCGCTTACCTTTGCCGCCGTTTACAGTTTTAATAACGTTATCAATAATAATATTGAGCTGGGACTGGCATCGGCACCGATGTTTTTCCTGGCAACAATTTTCTACTTTATCCCCTTCTGTTTAATTATTGCAGAATTCGTTTCATTAAATAAAAACTCTGAAGCTGGCGTTTATGCTTGGGTAAAAAGCTCCCTCGGCGGACGCTGGGCATTTATTACCGCCTACACCTATTGGTTCGTTAACTTGTTCTTTTTCACCTCGCTGCTCCCGCGCGTAATTGCCTATGCCTCTTATGCGTTCCTGGGCTACGAATATATTCTGACGCCGGTCGCAACAACCGTATTGAGTATGGTGCTGTTCGCCTTCTCAACCTGGGTTTCCACCAACGGGGCAAAAATGCTGGGGCCAATCACCTCCGTCACCTCCACGCTGATGCTCCTGTTGACGCTTTCCTATATTTTACTGGCCGGTACGGCGCTGGTGGGCGGCGTTCAGCCTGCCGATCCGATCACCGTGGAGGCGATGATCCCGAACGTTAACTGGGCGTTCCTCGGCATTACGACCTGGATCTTTATGGCCGCAGGCGGCGCGGAATCTGTTGCGGTGTATGTTAACGACGTAAAAGGCGGATCAAAATCATTTGTAAAAGTGATCATCCTGGCCGGGATTTTCATCGGCGTGCTTTATTCCATTTCATCGGTACTGATCAACGTATTCGTAAGCAGTAAAGAGCTGAAATTTACCGGCGGTTCAGTACAGGTCTTCCACGGTCTGGCAGCCTGGTTTGGTCTGCCCGAACTGTTGATAAACCGCTTTGTCGGTCTGGTTTCTTTTACTGCGATGTTCGGCTCCCTGCTGATGTGGACTGCAACGCCGGTTAAAATTTTCTTCTCTGAAATTCCCGCAGGGATTTTTGGCAAAAAAACCGTCGAACTGAATGAAAACGGCGTCCCCGCCCGCGCCGCCTGGATTCAGTTCCTGATTGTCATTCCGTTGATGATTATCCCGATGCTCGGCTCGAATACCGTTCAGGAATTAATGAACACCATCATTAATATGACCGCAGCGGCCTCCATGCTGCCTCCGCTGTTTATTATGCTGGCCTACCTGAATCTGCGGGCAAAACTGGAGCACTTACCGCGAGACTTCCGTATGGGATCGCAAAGAACCGGTATTATCGTCGTGTCGATGTTAATTGTTATATTTACCATCGGATTTATTGCCTCCACTTTCCCAACCGGCGGCAATATTATGACCATTGTTTTCTATAACGTGGGCGGTATTGTTATTTTCCTCGGATTCGCCTGGTGGAAATACAGCCGATACATTAAAGGACTCACAAAAGAAGAACAGGATATTGAAGCCGCACCCGCATCAAACATTAATTAACAGATTGATTTTATAACTATAAGAACCATTTTCACATTGGCTATAACAATAAAAAATATTTATTTTGGCTTAGGACAGAAGCATGAAAATGATGAAAAATATTCGCAGGGCAATGATTGCCCTGCCCTTCCTCTGTGTTTTTCCCCTGGCTGCGGAAGACGTTCATCCGGCAGAACACGACGACACAAAAACGCCAGCCGTCACCTCTCCTTCCTTTCGCTTTTACGGCGAGATGGGGCTGGGGGGATATATGGATTTAGAAGGACAGGATAAACATAAATACAGTGACGGCACCTATATTGAAGGCGGCCTGGAGATGAAATACGGCTCATGGTTTGGCCTGATTTACGGCGAAGGCTGGACGGTGCAGGCCGACCATCAGGGTAACGCCTGGGTTCCCGATCATAGCTGGGGCGGGTTCGAAGGCGGTATCAACCGTTTTTATGGCGGTTATCGTACTGATGACGGCACGGAACTGATGCTGAGCCTGCGTCAGGATTCCTCGCTGGATGACCTGCAATGGTGGGGCGATTTTACGCCGGATCTGGGCTACGTCATCCCCAATACCCGTGACATCATGACCGCGATTAAGGTGCAGAATCTGAGCGGCGCCTTCCGTTATAGCGTCACCGCCACGCCAGCCGGGCATCACGATGAGGGGAAAGCCTGGCTGCATTTCGGCAAATACGATCGCTATGACGATAAATACACCTATCCGGCGATGATCAACGGTTATATCCAGTACGATCTTGTCGAAGGCGTCACCTGGATGAACGGCCTGGAAGTTACCGACGGCACCGGGCAACTGTTTCTGACCGGCGTTCTCTCTCCCAATCTGGCCGCCCGCGCCTGGCACCACACTGGTCGCGCCGACGGTCTGGACGTGCCGGGCAGCGAAACCGGCTTTATGGTCAGCGCCATGTACGAAGCGCTAAAAGGCGTTTATCTCTCTACCGCCTACAGCTATGCCAGGCACCGGCCAGACCATGCCGCAGACGAAACCACCTCTTTTATGCAGTTTGGCGTCTGGTACGAATACGGCGGCGGACGTTTCGCCACCGCCTTCGACAGCCGGTTCTATATGCAAAACGCATCTGGCGATCCCAGCGACCAGATTTTCCTGATGCAATATTTCTACTGGTAATAAGGACATGAACACCATGAAAATCACGACGACCCTGACGCCGCTGACCTGCGCTTTGCTAATAAGCCTCTCCGCACATGCCGCCACTGCGGACGATTATAAAAATGTCATTAACCGCACCGGCGCGCCGGGCTATATGCATGATTACGATTACGATGATCACCAGCGTTTTAATCCGTTTTTCGATCTTGGCGCGTGGCACGGATACCTGCTGCCAGACAGCAAGGCCACGATGGGCGGCTTTCCCGGCGTCGCACTGCTGACGGAAGAGTACATCAACTTTATGGCCACCCATTTTGACCGTCTGTCGGTGTATCAAAACGGCCAACAGGTTGACTTTGCGCTTGAGGCTTACAGCATTCCCGGCGCGCTGATCCAAAAATTATCCTCAAAGGACGTGCAGGTTGAGATGACGCTGCGCTTCGCCAGTTCGCGCACGGCCCTGCTGGAAACGAAAATCACCAGCAAGACGCCGCTGGATCTGGTGTGGGACGGCGAGTTACTGGAAAAACTGGAAGCGAAAGAGGGAAAAGCGCTCTCCGATAAAACCATTGATGGAGAATACCCGGACTATCAGCGAAAAATCATCGCCACCCGTGATGGTCTGAAAGTCACCTTCGGCAAAGTGCGTTCCACCTGGGATCTGCTCACTTCCGGCGAATCTGAATATCAGATACATAAATCCCTGCCAACAGACACGAAGGTCAACGGCCACCGCTTTACCAGCAAGGCGCACATCAACGGTTCCACCACGTTTTATACCACCTGGTCGCATCTGCTCACCGCGCAGGAAGTGGATAACGAGCAGGCGCAGATCCGCGACATTCTGGCTCGCCCGGCTGACTATCTCAGCGCATCACAAAAACGCTGGGAGGGCTATCTGCAAAAAGGCTTAACCAACCCGGACGCCACGCCAGAACAGACGCGGGTTGCGGTTAAAGCCATTGAAACGCTGAACGGCAACTGGCGCTCGCCAGGCGGCGCGATCAAACACCATACCGTGACGCCATCGGTCACTGGCCGCTGGTTTTCCGGTAATCAGACCTGGCCGTGGGACACCTGGAAGCAGGCCTTTGCGATGGCGCATTTCAACCCGGAAATCGCCAAAGAGAATATTCGCGCCGTCTTCTCCTGGCAGATTCAACCCGACGATCCGCTTCGCCCACAGGATGCGGGTTTCGTTCCCGATCTGATCGCCTGGAACCTCAGCCCGGAACGCGGCGGCGATGGCGGCAACTGGAACGAGCGCAACACCAAGCCAAGCCTCGCGGCGTGGTCAGTGATGGAGGTCTACAACGTCACCAAAGACAAAGTCTGGCTTGAAGAGATGTACCCGAAACTGGTGGCATACCATGACTGGTGGCTGCGTAACCGCGATCACAACGGCAATGGCGTCCCGGAATATGGCGCAACCCGCGACAAAGCCCACAATACCGACACCGGCGAAATGCTGTTTACGGTAAAACAGGGCGACAAGGAAGAGACGTTATCCGGGCTGAGAAACTATGCCCGCATCATCAGCGAAGGCCAGTACGACAGCCTGGAAATTCCGGCGCAGGTCGCCGCCTCCTGGGAGTCCGGGCGTGATGACGCCGCAGTGTTCGGTTTTATTGATAAAGCGCAGCTGGATAAATATGTCGCAAACGGCGGCAAACGCAGCGACTGGACGGTGAAATTTGCGGAAAACCGTCGCCAGGACGGCACGCTGCTGGGCTATTCGCTGCGACAGGAGTCGGTCGATCAGGCGAGCTACATGTACAGCGACAACCACTATCTGGCGGAAATGGCGACCCTCCTCAATAAGCCGAACGAGGCGCAGCACTATCGCCAGTTGGCGCAAAAGCTCGCGGATTACATCAACACCTGCATGTTCGATCCGGCAACACACTTCTTCTATGACCTGCGGATTGAAGAAAAGCCGCTGGCAAACGGCTGTGCGGGGAAACCGATCGTTGAGCGTGGCAAGGGGCCGGAAGGCTGGTCGCCGTTGTTTAACGGCGCTGCGACGCAGGCTCACGCCGATGCGGTTGTGAAGGTGATGCTTGACCCGAAAGAGTTCAATACTTTCGTACCGCTCGGCACCGCCGCGCTGACCAATCCGGCGTTCGGCGCGGATATTTACTGGCGCGGACGCGTGTGGGTGGATCAGTTCTGGTTCGGATTAAAAGGCATGGCGCGTTACGGCTATCGTGATGATGCGCTGAAGCTGGCGGATACTTTCTTCAGGCATGCGAAAGGGCTGACCGCCGACGGGCCGATTCAGGAAAACTACAACCCGTTGACCGGCGCACAGCAGGGCGCGCCGAACTTCTCCTGGAGCGCCGCGCACCTGTATATGCTGTATAACGACTTCTTCAGGAAACTGTAATCTGAAATGCGATGCCGGATGGCGCTACGCTTATCCGGCCTACAGGAATCCGATCCGTAGGCCGGATAAGATGCGCCAGCATCGCCATCCGGCAAATTCGTTCTCTGGCCCCGCTCCTTTTTTGAATCCCATCACAATCATCGCATTCCCCTTTTCCCTTTTACGCCGCGACGGCTAAATTATTAACTCATCCGACCACATAACAATAATTTTACATACTGGACACACTTATGAGCTATCCGTCGATTTTCGCCCCGCTCGATCTGGGCTTTACCCGGCTTAAAAACCGTGTGCTAATGGGTTCGATGCATACCGGGCTGGAGGAATACCCCGATGGCGCCGAACGGCTGGCGGCTTTCTACGCCGAACGTGCGCGGCATGGCGTCGCGCTGATCGTCACCGGGGGGATTGCCCCTGCACTGTCCGGGGTGGGAATGGAAGGCGGCGCCACGTTAAATGACGCCAGCCAGCTGCCGCACCACCGCGTGATCACGGACGCCGTTCATGAGGAAGGCGGGAAAATTGCGTTGCAGATCCTGCATACCGGACGCTATAGCTATCAGCCGCATCTGGTCGCCCCTTCGGCGATCCAGGCACCCATCAACCGTTTTACGCCGCACGAACTCACGCACGATGAAATCCTGCAACTGATTGACGATTTCGCCCGCTGCGCCCAGCTGGCGCGGGAAGCGGGTTACGACGGCGTCGAGGTGATGGGTTCGGAAGGCTATCTGATCAACGAATTTCTTACCGTGCGCACGAACCAGCGCGACGATGAATGGGGCGGCGATTACGCCAGGCGTATGCGTTTCGCGGTGGAAGTGGTACGGGCGGTACGTCAGCGCGTGGGCAGCGATTTTATCATTATCTACCGCCTGTCGATGCTCGACCTGGTGGAAAACGGCGGGACGTTCGACGAAACCGTACAGTTGGCGCAGGCCATTGAATCGGCTGGCGCGACGCTCATCAACACCGGTATTGGCTGGCACGAAGCGCGTATCCCGACGATCGCCACGCCGGTTCCGCGCGGCGCCTTTAGCTGGGTAACGCGCAAACTGAAAGGCCACGTCACCGTTCCGCTGGTCACGACCAACCGGATCAACGATCCGCAAGTAGCAGACGATATTCTGGCGCGCGGCGATGCGGATATGGTGTCGATGGCGCGCCCGTTCCTGGCGGATGCCGAGCTGCTGTCGAAAGCGCAATCAGGGCGGGCGGATGAGATCAACACCTGTATCGGCTGCAACCAGGCCTGTCTGGATCAGATCTTCGTGGGTAAAGTCACCTCTTGCCTGGTGAATCCACGCGCCTGTCACGAAACCAAAATGCCGATAGTTCCGGCTGAACATAAGAAAAGCCTGGCCGTCGTCGGCGCAGGCCCGGCGGGTCTCGCATTTGCCATTAACGCGGCGGCGCGCGGGCACGACGTTACGCTGTTTGATGCCCTGGCCGAGATCGGCGGGCAGTTCAACATCGCTAAACAGATCCCCGGCAAAGAAGAATTTTATGAAACGCTGCGCTATTACCGCCGGATGATCGAAGTGACCGGCGTGACGCTGAAGCTCAACCGGTTTGTCACCGCAGACGATCTGCAACCGTTTGATGAAGCGATCCTCGCTTGCGGGATCGAGCCGCGTAAACCGTCGATCGAGGGCATCGATCACCCGAAAGTGCTGACCTATCTTGAGGTGCTGCGCGATAAAACTCCCGTCGGGAAACGTGTCGCGATTATCGGCTGCGGCGGGATTGGTTTTGATACCGCGATGTACCTCAGCCAGCCAGGCGATCCCAGCAGCCAGAGCATTGCCGAGTTCTGCGTGGAATGGGGGATCGACACCAGTCTGCAACAGCCCGGCGGGTTACGCCCGGAAGGGCCGCATCTGTCTCGCAGCCCACGTCAGATTGTGATGCTACAGCGTAAAGCCAGTAAACCCGGTCAGGGGCTGGGGAAAACCACCGGCTGGATCCATCGCGCAACGCTGTTGTCCCGCGGCGTAAAAATGATCCCGGCAGTCAGTTATCAGAAGATCGACGATGACGGATTGCACGTATTGATCAACGGCGAACCGCAGCTTCTGAACGTCGATCATGTCGTGATCTGCGCGGGGCAGGAGCCACGGCGCGAACTGGCGGAGCCGCTGCGCGCGTCAGGGAAAACGGTACACCTGATTGGCGGATGCGACGTGGCGATGGAGCTGGATGCGCGGCGGGCAATTGCGCAGGGAACAAAATTAGCGCTGGCGATTTAAGGGGCATTGCCTGATGGCGCTACGCTTATCAGGCCTACGGGGTAGCACGTTGTAGGCCGGATAAGGCGTTAGCCGTCATCCGGCACACGCTATTAGCGGCGGCGACCGGTTTTGACCGCTTTCAACACCACGAATTTGTTATTGGTAGCGATGGTGGTGCAGTTACCGAAAATCTTCTTCAGCTTGTGGAAATAATCCAGGTGACGGTTCGCCACAATGTACAGCTCGCCGTTGATCTTCAGGCAACGGCGCGCATGGTGGAACATTTCCCAGGCAACGTTATCCGTCAGCGCATGTTTCTGATGGAACGGCGGGTTGCACAGCACGGCGTTAAAGCGGAAAGGTTCCACGCCGGACAAAGCGTTGTTAATCATAAACTCGCAGCGATCCAACGCTTCCGGCATGTTGGTTTCCACATTCAAACGGCTGGACGCGACCGCCATCGGCGATTCATCGACAAACACGACGCTCGCCTGAGGGTTCTTCGCCAGCAGCGTCAGGCCAATCACGCCATTACCGCAGCCGAGATCGACGATCTCCCCTTCCAGATTTTCCGGTAAATGCTGCATAAAGAAGCGCGCGCCGATATCCAGGCCGGTACGCGAGAAAACGTTCGCATGATTGTGGATAGTCCAGTCGGTGCCGTCCAGTTTCCAGCTCAGCGTCTGCGGCGCATCCGCCAGTTCAGGCTTACTAAAGGTACAGTTGATCAGGCGCGCCTTTTTCCAGGCCAGCGTCGTGGTCGTGGGGCCGAGCACTTTTTCGAACAGTTCCAGCGTGGAGGTATGAATGTCACGCGCCTTTGCTCCCGCAATAATACGGGTTTGCGGAGTCACGACCTGGCGCAACGCGCGCAATTGTTGCTCCAGCAGCGCCAGCGTTTTCGGCACCTTAATCAACACGACGCCCGGCGTCGGCGGGTACGCGGCGGTGCTGTCGAGAAACTTCACGCTGGATTCGGCGATATCGTTGTGGCGTAAATTTTCGCGCGTCGCCAGCTCGCTTAAATACGAGTCGCCGATGCTGTATGGTGTATGTTCAGCCAGCGCGCAGCTTAATGCGCCAAAGGCATCATTCAGGATCAGCAGCGGGCCGCTGATTTCCGTGTCGTCTAACTGTTGCAGCAGATATTCATCCGCCGCTTCCCACGCCTGAAGTGGGTTAACGTCATCCGTTTCCGGGAAACGTTTCAGTGTCAGTGAACGGAAACCGTTGTCTACGTGGCTCATCGGCCCTCCTGAATGGTAAAATTTCGCTGTTATCCCTGAAAGGGTGCGTGAGTATACTCTTTTTTTAGATTTAATTTGGGGCTTTGATGGGTCAACTTACTTATCTCCACGGCTACCCGGAGAATTTACTGTCTCAGGTACGCACGCTCATTGCTGAACAGCGTCTGGGCGCAGTGCTGGAAAAACGCTACCCAGGAACGCATGATTTTGCGACCGATAAAGCGCTCTGGCAGTATACCCAGGATCTGAAAAGCCAGTTTCTGCGTAACGCCCCGCCGATCAACAAAGTGATGTATGACAACAAGATCCATGTGCTGAAAAATGCGCTGGGGCTGCATACCGCCGTTTCGCGCGTACAGGGCGGCAAGCTGAAGGCGAAAGCCGAGATCCGCGTCGCTACCGTGTTTCGCAATGCGCCGGAACCTTTTCTGCGAATGATCGTGGTTCACGAACTGGCGCATCTGAAAGAGAAAGAGCACAACAAAGCGTTTTATCAACTGTGCTGTCATATGGAGCCGCAGTACCACCAGCTTGAGTTTGATACCCGCCTGTGGTTAACGCATCTTTCGTTAAAGCAATCTGAGCAGTAGCGCACTGGCTTTGTCATAAAGGCGTGCTAAATTGACGAAAGAATCCCTTTATGGAGCCTGAAGGCGTTTATGATACGTTTCGCTGTTATTGGCACAAACTGGATCACCCGCCAGTTTGTCGATGCCGCCCATGAAACCGGCAAATATAAGTTAACCGCAGTCTATTCCCGTCGCCTCGAACAGGCGCAAACCTTCGCCAATGATTATCCCGTCGAGCATTTATTCACTTCGCTTGAAGCAATGGCGCAAAGCGACGCCATTGATGCGGTGTATATCGCCAGCCCGAACTCGCTGCATTTCCCCCAGACTCAGCTCTTTTTAAGCCACAAAAAGCATGTGATCTGCGAGAAGCCGCTGGCCTCGAATCTGGCCGAAGTCGACGCCGCCATCGCATGTGCGCGTGAAAATCAGGTCGTCCTGTTCGAAGCCTTTAAAACCGCCAGCCTGCCTAATTTCCAGTTGCTACAGCAGTCGCTGCCGAAAGCAGGAAGAATGCGCAAAGCCCTTATCAACTACTGCCAGTATTCTTCGCGCTACCAGCGCTATCTGGACGGCGAAAACCCCAATACCTTTAATCCGGCCTTCTCGAATGGCTCCATTATGGATATCGGTTTTTACTGTCTGGCGTCAGCGGTTGCGCTCTGGGGAGAACCGCAAAACGTTCAGGCGTCCGCCAGTCTGCTGGAAAGCGGTGTCGATGCGCATGGCGTGGCGGTGCTGGATTACGGCGACTTCAGCGTCACCCTACAGCATTCCAAAGTGAGTGACTCCGTACTGCCCAGCGAAATCCAGGGCGAAGCTGGTTCTCTGGTCATCGAGAAAATTTCGGAATGTCAGAAAGTGTGCTTCATTCCACGCGGCGGAAAAACGCAGGATTTATCCGTTCCTCAGCATATCAATACGATGCTGTATGAGGCGGAACGCTTTGCACACCTGGTCGAGACCAACGAGGTGAACCATCCCGAGCTGACCGTCAGCCGTATCACGGCCAAACTGCTCACGGAGATTCGTCGGCAGACGGGCGTCGTTTTCCCCGCTGATGACGCCACAGCGTAAAACAATGTAAAACAGATGTAACAGGCCATTGACTGATCGTATGGCCTGTCATATTTTGTTACGTGCAAAGGGGAGTAACTTCATTGTCGGTCGATCGTCATTACGATGTGTGAAAAACCACATCCGGTCGCCGGGCAATAAGAAAGTGATGTGCCTTCATGTCTTTGATTGATGACGAAGCCGATTCGCCATCACCCGTGGAGTGAGTACATATCACTTTCTTGTTGTAAGTGAGACCTTGCCGGAAGGCGAGGTCCATGCATATAAAAAGCAGCGGCTGACGTCTTTCGACGTTGGCCGTTTTTTTTATGTGTAAGGAAATTCTATGAATACTGTCGGCACACCGTTGTTATGGGGCGGATTCGCTGTCGTTGTGGTGATTATGCTGGCTATCGACCTTCTGTTGCAGGGGCGTCGTGGCGTACATACGATGTCCATGAAGCAGGCGGCGGCCTGGTCTCTGGTCTGGGTGACACTTTCATTGCTGTTCAACGCCGCCTTCTGGTGGTATCTGGCGGAGACCCAGGGCCGGGCGGTGGCCGATCCGCAGGCGCTGGCGTTTCTCACCGGTTATCTGATCGAAAAATCGCTGGCCGTTGATAACGTCTTTGTCTGGCTGATGCTGTTCAGCTACTTCTCTGTTCCGCCTGCCCTGCAACGCCGGGTTCTGGTGTATGGCGTACTTGGCGCCATTGTTCTGCGTACGATTATGATTTTCGCCGGTAGCTGGCTGATCGCCCAGTTCGACTGGATACTGTACCTGTTCGGCGCTTTCCTGCTGTTTACGGGTGTGAAGATGGCGCTGGTGAAAGAGGACGAATCCGGCATCGGCGACAAACCGCTGGTTCGCTGGCTGCGTAGCCACCTTCGCATGACCGACACCATCGAAAACGAGCATTTCTTTGTGCGTAAGAATGGCTTGCTGTTCGTGACGCCGCTGATGCTGGTCCTGATTCTGGTGGAACTGAGCGATGTGATTTTCGCCGTCGATAGCATTCCGGCCATCTTTGCCGTGACTACCGACCCGTTCATAGTCCTGACCTCCAACCTGTTTGCGATCCTGGGTCTGCGCGCCATGTACTTCCTGCTGGCAGGGGTAGCGGAGCGCTTCTCGATGCTCAAATATGGTCTGGCCGTCATTCTGGTCTTTATCGGTATTAAGATGCTGATCGTCGATTTCTACCACATTCCGATCGCCATCTCGCTGGGCGTGGTGTTCAGTATTCTGGTGATCACGCTGATTGTTAACGCGTGGGTAAATCACCAGAACGATAAAAAGCAGCAGCTACAGTAAGACCCTGCCCGGCAGCGCTATGTCTGCCGGGCTTACAAAAACCACGGTCGTGGGTTGAGTACACGCAGCACTACCCGATAACATGTAAATGTTTAGTTAAAAAATATGACGTAGTACGTAAATTCCAGCATTTTACGCTTTCCCAATCCCCATCTTTCCTTATACTCACTCAGGCAAACACTTTGTTACATCCTGAAAGATGCGCCAATAGAGCGTGCAAAGGATGAACAACATCACACTGAAAGGATCATGAAATGACTACGCAACGTTCATCGGGGCTACTCCAGCGTTTGGTTCAAGGGAGCCTGGTTAAACAAATTTTAATTGGGCTTATACTGGGAATTTTACTGGCTTTAGTTTCAAAACCTGCCGCAGAGGCAACGGGTCTGCTGGGCACCCTGTTCGTTGGTGCGCTGAAAGCTGTCGCGCCGGTTCTGGTACTAACGCTGGTGATGGCGTCTATCGCCAATCATCAACACGGTCAGAAAACCAATATTCGCCCGATTTTGTGGATGTATCTGCTCGGCACATTTTCAGCCGCGCTGACGGCGGTTGTGGTGAGCTTCCTCTTTCCGTCCACGCTGCAACTGACAACTGGCGCCACGGATATCACGCCGCCGAGCGGCATTGTCCAGGTGATACACGGGCTGCTGATGAGCATCGTTGCGAACCCGATCCATGCGCTGATCAACGCCAACTACATCGGTATTCTGGTGTGGGCTATCGGCCTGGGCTTTGCGCTGCGCCACAGTAATCAAACCACCAAAAATCTGGTGAACGATCTGTCCGACGCCGTCACCTTTATTGTGAAACTGGTGATTCGTTTCGCGCCGATTGGTATCTTTGGCCTGGTCGCCTCAACGCTCGCCACTACGGGCTTCTCAGCGCTGTGGGGCTATGCGCAACTGTTACTGGTGCTGATTGGCTGTATGGCGATTGTGGCGCTGGTCATCAACCCGCTGCTGGTCTTTTTACAGATCCGCCGCAACCCGTATCCGCTGGTTCTCACCTGCCTGCGTGAAAGCGGCATGACCGCCTTCTTTACCCGTAGCTCCGCTGCAAATATTCCGGTGAATATGTCGCTGTGCGAAAAACTGAATCTGGACAGAGATACCTATTCTGTTTCCATCCCGCTGGGAGCAACCGTCAATATGGCCGGTGCGGCAATCACGATTACCGTGCTGACGCTGGCGGCGGTGTATACGCTGGGTATTCCGGTTGATCTGCCGACGGCGCTGCTGCTGAGCGTGGTGGCATCGCTGTGCGCATGCGGCGCTTCCGGCGTGGCGGGCGGTTCACTGCTGCTGATCCCGCTGGCGTGCAACATGTTCGGTATTCCGAACGAAATCGCCATGCAGGTGGTTGCGGTTGGCTTCATTATCGGCGTGTTGCAGGACTCCTGCGAGACCGCAATCAACTCCTCTACCGACGTTATGTTTACCGCCGCGGTATGTCAGGCGGAAGACGCGCGTTTAGCGAAAAGCGCGCTGCGTAGCTAAATAACCACAAGCCTGATGGCGCTATGCGTATCAGGCCTACAACGACTCCCACTCGTAGGCCGGATAAGACGTTTACGTCGCCATCCGGCATTTTTCATTGCCTGATGGCGCTGCGCTTATCAGGCCTACAACAGCCCCACACATAGGCCGGATAAGACGTTTACGTCGCCATCCGGCATTTTTCGTTGCCTGATGGCGCTACGCTTATCAGGCCTACAACGCCCCACACGTAGGCCGGATAAGACGTTTACGTCGCCATCCGGCATTTTTTTACAGCGTTACGCCGCTTTTGAAAATCGCCAGCTCACGGAAATCATTGCGTTCATTGCAGGTCTGCTTGCCGTTGGCAAACGCCACAATCGTATCCACAAATTCATTCAACAACTGCGGCATCGCCTTACCGTGAATCAACTGCCCGGCGTCAAAATCGATCCAGTGCTTCTTCTTCGCCGCCAGTTCGCTGTTGGTGGCGATCTTCACCGTCGGGACAAACCCGCCATATGGCGTACCGCGGCCGGTACTGAACAGCACCATGTGGCAACCCGCGCCCGCCAGCGCGCTGGTGGCGACCGCATCGTTGCCTGGCGCGCTTAACAGATTCAGACCGCGCGTTTTCAGGCGCTCACCGTAGCGCAGCACATCCACAACCTGGCTGGAACCCGCCTTCTGCGTGCACCCCAGAGACTTGTCTTCCAGCGTCGTAATCCCGCCCGCCTTGTTACCCGGCGACGGATTCTCATAAATCGGCTGGTCATGAGCGATAAAGTATTGCTTGAAGTCATTGACCATTGTCACCAGTTTTTCAAACGTCTCTTCATCACGGCAATGGCTCATCAACAGCTGTTCTGCACCGAACATTTCCGGCACTTCCGTCAGCACCGTCGTCCCGCCGTTGGCGATAACATAGTCGGAGAAGCGACCCAGCATCGGGTTCGCGGTAATACCGGACAACCCATCTGAACCGCCGCATTCCAGACCAAACTTAAGTTCGCTCAGTTTGCCCGGCACGCGTTTGTCATGGCGCATCACGTTATACAACTGATGAAGATGCTCAACGCCCGCCTCCACTTCATCGTCCTGCTGTTGGCAGGTCATAAAATGAACGCGTTCAGGGTCGAACTCGCCCAGCGTCTCGCGAAAGGCATCCACCTGATTGTTTTCGCAACCCAGTCCAATCACCAGCACCGCCCCCGCATTCGGGTGACGCACCATGTTTTGCAGCATGGTGCGGGTATTGATGTGATCGTCGCCAAGCTGAGAGCAGCCGTAGGTGTGGCTGAAGAGGAAAACGCCGTCAGTTCCTTCGGCATCAAAAGTCTCTTTCAGGAAACGGTTCTGGATCTGCCGCGCAATGCCGTTGACACAGCCGACGGTCGGCAGAATCCACAGCTCATTGCGCACGCCGACGTCTCCGTTGGCACGGCGATAAATCTGTACATCGCGATCCGCCGGTTGTACTTCAGGGGCCTGAAAATCGGGTTGATAGCTGTACTCATCCAAATCGCTGAGGTTAGTCCGGGTATTGTGGGCATGAATATGCTCACCCGCCGCGACGTCCACCAACGTATGGCCGATAGGCAGGCCATATTTGATGACGTTCTCCCCCTGCGCAATATCGCGTAAGGCAAACTTATGACCGCGTACGACATCCTGGCGTAGCGTCACGGTATGGTTATCGACGCTGACCTCAGCGCCCTGCGTTAAATCGGCCAACGCTACCGCAACGTTATCCAGCGTATGGATCCTGATGTATTGCATATCAACCCCAGACCTTAGTTCAGTTCAATGGCGAAATAGTCGCGCGCATTGTTGAAGCAGATGTTTCGTACCATTTCACCCAGCAACTGGATATCCGCCGGCGCTTCGCCCGCGTTAACCCAGCGGCCAATCATCTGGCACAGGATGCGACGGAAATATTCGTGACGGGTATAAGACAGGAAGCTGCGGCTGTCGGTCAGCATACCGACGAAGCGGCTCAGCAGGCCAAGCTGCGCCAGTTGCGTCATCTGACGCTCCATCCCGTCTTTCTGATCGTTGAACCACCAGCCGGAACCAAACTGCATCTTGCCCGGCATCCCTTCGCCCTGGAAGTTGCCGATCATGGTGCCCAGCACCTCGTTATCGCGCGGGTTCAGACAGTACAGGATAGTTTTCGGCAGCAGATTTTCTTCATTCTGCTTGCTCAGCAATTTTGACAGCTCTTCCGCCAGCGGACGATCGTTGATGGAATCGAAGCCGACATCCGGCCCCAGCAGTTTGAACTGGCGCTGGTTGTTATTACGCAGCGCGCCGATGTGGTACTGCTGTACCCAACCGCGACGCGCATATTCCGCGCCCAGCCACACCAGTACGGCCGTTTTGAACTGCGCGACCTCATGCTCGCTCAGGGTCTCGCCCGCCAGACGGCGTGCCAGAATGCTGTCCAGTTCAGCGTCGCTGGCTTCAGCAAACATAACGACGTCAAGCGCGTGGTCAGAAACCTTACAGCCGTGGGCGGCAAAATGATCCAGACGCTGAGTCAGCGCGGCTTGCAGATCGGTGAAGCGGCGAATATCGGTATCCGATGCTTCGCCCAGCTTCGTCATGTAATCGCCAAAGGTTGCCTGCTCAATGTTGAACGCTTTATCAGGGCGCCAGCTCGGCAGCACTTTAACGGTGAACGCGCTGTCTTTCGCGATCGTGGCGTGGTGCTCCAGCGAATCAACAGGATCGTCGGTGGTGCCGACCATTTTTACATTCATCTGCTGCATGATTCCCCGCGCGGAGAATGCATCCTGCGCCAGCAATTCATTGCAACGATCCCAGATCTCATCTGCCGTCGCAGGCGACAGCAGCTTACCTGTAATACCAAATGGGCGACGCAGTTCAAGGTGCGTCCAGTGATATAACGGGTTGCCGATCGTGTGCGGCACCGTGGCGGCCCAGGCATCGAACTTCTCACGATCGGACGCATCGCCCGTACACAGACGCTCAGCAACGCCATTGGTGCGCATCGCCCGCCATTTATAGTGGTCGCCTTTCAGCCAGATATCATACAGGTTGTTAAAACGGTAGTTTTCCGCGATCTGCTGCGGCGGCAGGTGGCAATGATAGTCGAAGATGGGCTGATCTTTTGCGTAATCATGGTACAGACGGCGGGCAAACTCGGTATCCAGCAGAAAATCTTCAGTCATAAACGGGGTCATTATCGTCTTCCTCTCAACGAGTGCGTCAGATTGCTTATGTTTTGATGCTGTCAAAGTTATCACACCAATTTCCAGACCTTGAAGATATTTTCGTGAGTTGGATCAATAAAAACCAACAAATAAATTACCCCTAAAAGAGTAAACAGCGCTCCAGGCCGCGCCATTGCTGGTATTTCTAAATCGAAATAATGACCACACTAAGAATCCTGCATTTGTGATGTCACTCACCTTTTGAAGTTGTATGACAAGTTATCTTTCTGGCCGTCGCGATACATAAGCCGACGGAATGCAAAGTTATCGATGGTTAAGACATCGAATTGACCGGTACGGAAACCGAATTAGCACGATGACTCATGGCAACGTTCGGGGCGTACCGGCTTTTTTTCGGTTATCCCGTCGTCAATAACTTCCCCGCTCAGCGCAGGAAGATAACCGCGATTGTTGCGGAAATAACAAAACGATGAGGTTTTACATGCGTAAAATTAAAGGGTTACGTTGGTATATGATTGCACTGGTGACATTAGGCACCGTGCTGGGCTATCTGACGCGTAACACTGTGGCGGCGGCTGCGCCAACGCTGATGGAAGAGTTACACATCTCCACACAACAGTATTCCTATATCATCGCAGCCTATTCTGCTGCTTACACCGTCATGCAACCCGTAGCCGGTTACGTACTGGATGTTCTCGGTACGAAAGTGGGTTACGCCATGTTCGCCGTTCTGTGGGCCGTATTCTGCGGCGCAACCGCACTGGCTGGAAGCTGGGGCGGCCTGGCGCTGGCGCGCGGCGCGGTCGGCGCTGCTGAAGCCGCGATGATCCCAGCGGGCCTGAAAGCCAGCTCTGAATGGTTCCCGGCAAAAGAACGCTCTATTGCGGTCGGCTACTTTAACGTCGGCTCTTCCATCGGCGCGATGATTGCGCCTCCGCTGGTCGTCTGGGCTATCGTGATGCATAGCTGGCAGATGGCGTTTATTATTTCCGGCGTGCTGAGCTTCATCTGGGCAATGGCCTGGCTGGTGTTCTATAAACACCCGCGCGACCAGAAAAAGCTGACGGATGCAGAACGCGACTACATCATTGGCGGTCAGGAAGCGCAGCACAAAGACAATACTGCGAAGAAAATGTCTCTCGCGCAGATCCTGCGTAACCGCCAGTTCTGGGGTATCGCCCTGCCACGTTTCCTGGCGGAACCGGCATGGGGAACCTTCAACGCCTGGATCCCGCTGTTCATGTTTAAAGTGTACGGCTTTAACCTGAAAGAGATCGCCATGTTCGCCTGGATGCCCATGCTGTTTGCCGACTTAGGCTGCATCATCGGCGGTTATCTGCCGCCGCTGTTCCAGCGCTGGTTCGGCGTAAACCTGATCGTCTCCCGTAAAATGGTCGTTACCCTGGGCGCGCTGCTGATGATTGGCCCAGGCATGATCGGCCTGTTCACCAGCCCGTATATCGCCATCATGCTGCTTTGCATCGGCGGTTTCGCTCACCAGGCGCTGTCCGGCGCGCTGATTACGCTCTCTTCTGACGTCTTTGGCCGTAATGAAGTGGCAACCGCGAATGGCCTGACCGGGATGTCCGCCTGGCTGGCGAGCACATTGTTTGCTCTGGTGGTCGGCGCGCTGGCTGACACCATCGGCTTCAGCCCGCTGTTCGCGGTACTGGCGGTGTTCGACCTGCTCGGCGCGCTGGTTATCTGGACGGTGCTGCAAAACAAACCGGCCAGCGAGGCGGGGCCAGGGTCGCAGGTCAATCACCCCGCAACGCAAAGTTGACCTGACCTGCGCCATCATCCAACAAGGTTTACTCATCCAAAGCCGCCTGTTAAACAGGCGGCTTTTTCAACGGTACAAGTGGAGCCAGCCTCGCAAAAGTGGTATAACAAATATAGTCTGCCGTCTTATGCCTGGAGCGCATATGGAAATCACCGAACCACGACGTTTGTATCAACAACTTGCTGCTGACCTGAAAGAGCGCATCGAACAGGGCGTCTACCTTGTGGGCGATAAACTCCCTGCCGAACGCTTTATTGCCGATGAGAAAAACGTCAGCCGTACAGTGGTTCGTGAAGCGATTATCATGCTGGAGGTCGAAGGCTACGTAGAAGTCCGCAAAGGTTCCGGCATCCACGTTATTTCAAATCAACCGAAATATTATGTCGCCCCGGATGAAAACCTTGAGTTCGCCAATTATGGCCCGTTCGAACTTCTCCAGGCGCGCCAGTTGATAGAAAGCAATATTGCTGAGTTTGCCGCCACGCAGGTGACGAAACAGGACATCATGAAGTTGATGGAAATCCAGGAGAAAGCGCGTAACGAAAAATGTTTCCGCGACTCCGAATGGGATCTCCAGTTCCATGTGCAGGTCGCGCTGGCGACGCAAAATACCGCGCTGGCCGCCATTGTCGAAAAAATGTGGACTCAGCGCGTACATAACCCGTACTGGAAAAAACTGCACGATCATATTGATTCACGCACCGTCGATAACTGGTGCGACGATCATGACCATATTCTCAAGGCGCTGATTCGCAAAGATCCTCATGCCGCGAAACTGGCAATGTGGCAGCATCTGGAGAACACCAAACAGATGCTGTTTAACGAAACCAGCGACGATTTCGAATTTAACGCCGACCGCTATCTTTTTGCTGAAAATCCCGTTGTTCATCTGGACACCGCCGCTAACGGGGCAAAATAGACAATCTTACGCTGGCAGGCGCATTAGGGCGCCTGTCTGCGACGCCGCTCAGTAAGCGTAAGATATAAAGTGTCAGCCTGTGTAAATCCTCTCGCCACCCACCTTTGTGATAAGCAAAATCATATTTTAACGACGTGCGATTTCTATAACGGACTACGTCGACCTTTGTTACAATTAGATGCATTTTGAATTTTTGTGTGTTAGTGCTTGCTTACTTCACAACTTAACAAGGAATGGTTCAGGCCGCGATTTTGCGCCCGTCCGCAACCCAAGTAAAAAATGAATAATGTTGCGGTATTGCAAACTCAAAAAACCGGCGTGACGTTAACCGATTCTCCAGGAATACTGAATGGAACTACTGACTCAATTACTGAATGCCCTGTGGGCTCAGGATTTTGAAACACTCGCCAACCCTTCCATGATTGGCATGCTTTATTTCGTACTATTTATGATTTTGTTCCTGGAAAATGGGTTGCTTCCTGCCGCCTTTTTACCTGGTGACAGTTTGCTGGTGCTGGTCGGCGTACTTATCGCCAAAGGCGCAATGGGGTTTCCGCAAACGCTCCTGCTGTTAACCGTGGCCGCCAGCCTGGGCTGCTGGGTCAGTTATATTCAGGGGCGATGGCTGGGCAACACGCGTATTGTACAAAACTGGCTGTCGCATCTGCCCGCGCATTATCATCAGCGCGCTCACCATTTGTTCCATAAACATGGTCTGTCCGCGCTGTTAATTGGCCGTTTTATCGCTTTCGTTCGTACCTTGTTACCCACTATCGCGGGTCTGTCCGGTCTTAATAACGCGCGCTTTCAATTCTTTAACTGGATGAGCGGGTTGTTGTGGGTCCTGATCCTGACCTCGCTGGGTTACTTGCTGGGCAAAACGCCTGTATTCCTGAAGTATGAAGACCAACTGATGTCATGTCTGATGCTGCTGCCGGTGGTGCTGCTGGTCTTTGGGCTGGCGGGTTCGCTGGTGGTGCTCTGGAAAAAGAAATACGGAAATCGGGGATAGAGTATGGTGAAACCACGCATAACGCTTCGACAACTGGCCTGGACAACCTCTTTTCTCGTGCTGATGAGCGTGCTTTTTCTCGTCTGGTCGACCATTCGCCAGCAGGAATCCACGCTGGCCATTCGCGCCATCCATCAGGGCGTCAGTATGCCGGACGGCTTTTCCATCTGGCATCATCTGGACGCTAACGGCATTCGCTTCAAAAGCATCACGCCACAAAATGACGCGCTGCTTATTACGTTTGACTCCAGCGCGCAAAGCGCGGCGGCTAAGGCCGTGCTGGACAGAACGTTGCCGCATGGCTATATCATCGCCCAACAGAACGGCGACAGCCAGGCCGTACAGTGGTTGACCCGCTTACGGGATAACCCACATCGCTTCGGTTAATGTCCAGGAATCCGAATCATATCACCCACTTTGGTGATTTCGCCGTTTACTGACTATGATTAATAAGGCGGACTTATTGTCCGCCGTGTTATGACCTGGATCATCGTCCCCCGGTAACGGGTTCGAATCACAATGGAAGGTTCAAGAATGAAATACCGCATCGCTTTCGCTATTACCCTTTTCACGCTCAGTGCAGGCAGCTATGCCAATACCCTCTGTCAGGAAAAAGAGCAGGATATACAGAAGGAAATTAGCTACGCCGAAAAGCACAACAACCAGAACCGCATTAATGGTTTGAATAAAGCGCTCAGCGAACTCAGAGCAAACTGCACCGACAGTAAACTGCGTGCTGACCATCAGAAAAAGATCGCAAAACAAAAAGATGAGATTGCTGAACGTCAGCGTGATCTGGTCGAAGCAAAACAAAAAGGCGATGCGGATAAAATTGCGAAACGTGAACGCAAGCTGGCTGAAGCTCAGGATGACCTGAAAAAGCTTGAGGCACGCGACTACTAAGTCAAATCAAACGTTAACGACTCACTCACCTGGAGAAAACTATGTCGAAAGATAACACTACGGAACATCTGCGCGCTGAGTTGAAATCCCTGGCTGATACGCTCGAAGAGGTGCTTAGCTCCTCTGGCGATAAGTCGAAAGAAGAGTTGAGTAAGATTCGTAGCAAAGCCGAGCGCGCGCTGAAAGAAAGCCGCAACCGTCTGGGCGAAACCGGCGATGCGATTGCCAAACAAACCCGCGAAGCCGCAGCGCGCGCTGACGACTATGTACGCGAGAACCCGTGGACGGGCGTCGGCATTGGCGCAGCCGTTGGTGTGGTGCTGGGCGTACTGCTGACGCGTCGTTAATTATGGCGGATTCTCATCACGCGCAGGGGCCAGGCAAAAGCGTTCTGGGCATCGGGCAGCGGATTGTCACTATCCTTGTTGAGATGGTAGAAACCCGGCTGCGACTGGCGGTTGTGGAACTGGAAGAGGAAAAAGCGAATCTCTTTCAGCTTCTGCTGATGCTGGGGCTGACCATGCTTTTCGCGGCGTTCGGTCTGATGAGCCTGATGGTGCTTATCATCTGGGCGGTTGACCCCCAGTATCGCCTCAATGCAATGATCGCCACCACCGTTGTGTTGCTGGTTCTGGCGCTGATCGGCGGACTCTGGACGTTACACAAAGCCCGCCAGTCAACGCTGTTACGCCATACGCGTCATGAACTGGCTAACGACCGGCAAATTCTGGAGGATGATAAGCCGTGAGCAGTAAAGTCGAACGTCAAAAGCGTAAGGCGTTGCTGCTCAGCCAAATCCAGCAGCAAAGGCTGGACCTTTCAGCCGGTCGTCGCGACTGGCTGGAAGCGACGGACAGCTGGGATCGCGGCTGGAACACGCTGATCAGCCTGCGTTCCTGGGCGCTGGTCGGCAGCAGCGTTATGGCTATCTGGACAATTCGCCACCCGAATCTGCTGGTGCGCTGGGCAAAACGCGGTTTTGGCATCTGGAGCGCCTGGCGGCTGGTCAAAAGCACGATCCGAAAACAGCAGCTGCGCGGCTGATTCCTGCACCCTTCCTCCTCGCCATCCGGCATAACGCCCGATGGCGCTACGCTTATCGGGCCTACGCATTGCTGTTGATCCAATAAGGTGTTTACACCGCTATCCGGCAATCTGTGCCCTGTCACTCAAAATTTTTGAAAATTATTGACAGTTTTCCTTGCTAACAATTGTTACATGTCACGTTTATGATTCTCTCCATCAACCGCAACGACGCGACATTCCGCGTGATTGCACAAAAAATGAAATCAGCAGCCTGAGTGGTTCCCTGGAGAGTAAAATGAAAAAATTAGAAGATGTTGGTGTACTGGTAGCGCGCATTCTGATGCCCATTCTGTTTATCACCGCAGGTTGGGGAAAAATCACCGGTTATGCGGGTACCCAACAATACATGGAAGCGATGGGGGTTCCGGGGTTCCTGTTACCGCTGACTATCCTGCTTGAGTTTGGCGGCGGTCTGGCGATTCTGTTCGGTTTCCTGACCCGTACAACGGCGCTGTTTACCGCAGGCTTTACCCTGCTGACCGCGTTCATCTTCCACAGCAACTTTGCGGAAGGCGTGAACTCACTGATGTTCATGAAAAACCTGACCATCGCAGGCGGTTTCCTGCTGCTGGCCATCACAGGGCCGGGCGCATTCAGCATCGACCGCGTCCTGAATAAAAAGTGGTAAGCACGCTATACTGAATCAAAAAACGAGGGGATATTCTCCTCGTTTTTGCTATCTGGAGGAGAGAGAAAATGGGACAACTGATTGACGGCGTATGGCATGACACCTGGTATGACACCAAGTCTACGGGGGGGAAATTTCAACGTTCTGTATCGGCTTTCCGTAACTGGCTCACCGCTGATGGCGCGCCGGGTCCGACTGGCGAAGGGGGCTTTGCCGCCGAAAAAGATCGCTATCACCTGTATGTTTCACTTGCCTGCCCGTGGGCGCATCGCACGCTGATCCTGCGTAAACTCAAGGGGCTGGAACCGTTTATCTCCGTTTCTGTTGTGAATCCGCTGATGCTGGAGAATGGCTGGACGTTTGATGATAATTTCCCGGCGGCAACCGGTGATACGCTGTATCAACACGAGTTTCTGTATCAACTCTATCTGCATGCCGATCCGCACTACAGCGGTCGCGTCACCGTACCGGTATTGTGGGATAAAAAGAATCACACCATCGTCAGTAATGAATCGGCGGAAATCATTCGCATGTTCAATACCGCATTCGATGCGCTGGGCGCCAAAGCCGGGGATTACTACCCGACAGCCCTGCGCGGAAAAATTGACGAGCTCAATAGCTGGATTTATGACAACGTCAACAACGGCGTGTACAAAGCCGGGTTCGCCACCAGCCAGCAGGCCTATGATGAAGCCGTAGAGAAAGTGTTCGAGTCACTGGCGCGTCTGGAGCAAATTCTGGGGCAGCACCGTTACCTGACCGGCGACCAGTTAACCGAGGCGGACATTCGCCTGTGGACCACGCTGGTGCGTTTTGACCAGGTTTACGTTACGCACTTCAAGTGCGACAAATACCGCATCAGCGATTACCTGAACCTTTATGGTTTCCTGCGCGATATCTGGCAGATGCCCGGCATTGCGGAAACCGTCAACTTCGACCATATCCGTAACCACTACTTCCGTAGCCACAAAACCATCAACCCGACGGGGATTATCTCAATCGGCCCGTTGCAGGATCTCAATGAGCCTCACGGACGCGACGTCCGCTTTGCAAAAGCGGGATAATCCCTTTACGCCGCCACCAGAAAACAGCCTGATGGCGGCGCTGACTCACCTTACTCGCCCGGTGCATTAAACACATTAATCATTCGAATATTTACCACCATTCCATTCACGGCTATTCTTATTTAAAAACAAGTGATTGACCGTATGTTGAGGCGAAAATGGACTGGTATTTAAAAGTATTGAAGAACTATATCGGCTTTGGCGGCCGCGCGCGTCGTAAAGAGTACTGGATGTTTATTCTGGTCAACGTCATTTTTACGTTCGTGCTGGGCGTGCTGGACAAGATGTTCGGCTGGCAACGCGCCGGGGGCGAAGGCGTGCTGACAACCATTTATGGCATTCTGATTTTCTTACCGTGGTGGGCAGTACAGTTCCGTCGGCTGCATGATACCGATCGTTCCGCATGGTGGCTGTTGCTGCTCCTCATCCCTGTTATTGGCTGGCTGGTCATCATCCTCTTTAACTGCCAGAACGGTACGCCAGGCGAAAACCGTTTCGGGCAGGACCCTAAAATTCTGCCCTGAAGTGAAGCCGGTAGATGCCTGATGGCGCTGCGCTTATCAGGCCTACGCGAGCGCCTGCACCGCCATCCGGCTAAACCGGGCTTGCGCTCTTATCTGCTGGCAAACAGTTTCGGGATTTCCCGCAGGCACCAGGCTTTAGCCTCGCCCATGCTGTCGCGTCGCCAGGCCATAATAATATCAATTTCGCTGGTCGATTCCGGGCTGACGACCCGCAGTCTTCCTTGTGCAATATCCTGTTCGACCAGCGGATACGGCATGGTCGCGACGCCCAGCCCGGCCAGCAAGGCCTGACGTTTGTCTTCAATGGTACTCACCGTCAGGCGCGGCTGTTTGTCCAGCAGTTGCACGGTCAATACCGGTCGCTCGCGGGCGGTATCCGCCACCGCCACACCACGATATTTCACGCGGGTCACTTCAGACAGCGGCTCCGGCTCCTGGTGAATCGGATGGTCCGGCGCCGCCACGTAGACGTTCATCAGCGTATACAGCTTGCGGGAGTTAATTTCTGACGACGAGCGGAAATGCATATCCGGTGCAATCACAATATCGGCCCGCCCCTGCTCCAGACGTTCCCAGGCGCCCGCCAGCACTTCCGTGATCACCGAAAGCTGGGTGTTGGCTTTCGCGGCCAGTCGGTCAATCAGCGGGAAGAAGGCTGAGGTCGGCACCAGCGCTTCTGTCACCAGCGTCAGGTGCGTTTCCCAACCGCGCGCCAGCGCTTCGGCATCGGTGGTCAGCTTGTCTGCCGCTTCCAGCAATACGCGCCCGCGTTCCAGCAGCATACGCCCCACGTTGGTGAATTTTGTCCGATGGCCGGAACGGTCAAACAGCACCACATCCAGCTCCTCTTCCAGTTTTTGCATGGTGTAGCTGAGCGCGGATGGTACGCGACCTAACTCATCTGCCGCCGCCGCGAAGCTCCCGCGTCGATCTATTGCGTCCATGACGCGTAACGCTTCCAGTGTTAACGCCCTTTCTTTGGCCATATCGTTCTCATTCAGGAAATTTGAACATACCGGGCAGAATATCTGGCTAACAATGCAGCGTCCAGCCCCTTAACATAAAAGGAAGTAAAGAGAGGTCAAGAATTATGATTACTACCCGAACAGCCAAACAGTGCGGACAGGCAGACTACGGATGGTTGCAGGCCCGTTATACCTTCTCCTTTGGACACTACTTCGACCCTAAACTGCTGGGCTATGCCTCCCTGCGCGTACTCAACCAGGAAGTGCTGGCGCCGGGCGCCTCCTTCCAGCCGCGCGCCTACCCGAAGGTGGATATTTTAAACCTGATTCTGGAAGGCGAAGCGGAATATCGCGACAGCGAAGGCAATCATGTCCAGGCGAAAGCGGGCGAAGCTCTGCTGCTCGCCACGCAGCCGGGCATTAGCTATAGCGAGCATAACCTCAGTAAAGATAAGTCGCTTACCAGGATGCAGCTGTGGCTGGACGCCTGTCCTGAGCGGGAAAACCCGTTGGTACAGAAAACCACGCTAACCGCGAGCAAACAGCAACTCCTCGCTTCCCCGGATGGAGAACAGGACAGCCTGCAATTACGCCAGCAGGTCTGGGTGCACCATATTGAGCTGAAAAAAGGCGAGTCGCTGAGCTTTCAACTGCATGGCCCACGCGCCTATTTGCAGTCGATTCACGGTACGTTTCATGCGGTAACGCATAACGAGGAGCGAGAAGCGCTTACCTGCGGCGACGGCGCATTTATTCGTGATGAAGCTAACATAACGTTAGTTGCCGACACGCCATTGCGCGCTTTACTGATAGATTTGCCTGTGTAGTCAGAAAAAATAAGGGAGTTATGACTGTGAGCAAAAAATCGGCTAAAAAGCATCAATCCGTAACCCAACCCGCAGCACAGGATGCGGCAAACGCGCCCGGGAAGTTTGGCTACGAGGAGATGCTAACCGAACTGGAAGCGATCGTCGCGGATACAGAGATCCGGTTAGCGGAAGAAGATGAAGCCGCCTGAAAAGGCGGCTTCTGATTATCGACAAACGCAATGCCGGATGGCGGCGTAAACGCCTTATCCGGCCTACGAACACAAGTTACCGTAGGCCTGATAAGCGCAGCGCCATCAGGCAAACTGAAAAGGCGGCTTCTGATTATCGACAAACGCAATGCCGGATGGCGGCGTAAACGCCTTATCCGGCCTACGAACACAAGTTACCGTAGGCCTGATAAGCGCAGCGCCATCAGGCAAACTGAAAAGGCAGCTTCTGATTATCGACAAACGCAATGCCGGATGGCGGCGTAAACGCCTTATCCGGCCTACAAACACAAGTTACCGTAGGCCTGATAAGCGCAGCGCCATCAGGCAAACTGAAAAGGCAGCTTCTGATTATCGACAAACGTCATGCCGGATGGCGGCGTAAACGCCTTATCCGGCCTACGAACGCAAGTTACCGTAGGCCTGATAAGCGCAGCGCCATCAGGCAAACCCGCGCCACAGGGTTAATGCGCCTTACTGGCCATAATTTCGATAACCTGACGGTCGGTTTGCTGCATTGCATGACAGGCCAACGCGCATAAATTCGAAATAGATTGCTCGACGTTATGCGCCACAATCCCTTCGTTGCCGGTTACCGCCGTATCATCCAGCGCCATTAACACCGCTTTCCAGGCCGCAGACGCGCTGGTCGATACCTTCATCGCACAGCTATTCGATGCGCCGTCGCATATCATCCCGCTCACGTCGCCGATCATACTGCTGATCGCCATCGCAATCGTGTTATAGCGGCCATCCATCAGCCACGCCATTCCTGCCGCCGCCCCCATTGCCGCCGTGGTCGCCGCACAGAGCGCTGACAGGCGTGGAAGCTGATGGTGAATGTAGATCGCGCTCAGGTGCGAGAGCATCAGGGCGCGCGCCAGACGTTCGTCATCCGCCCCCACATGCTCCGCCACCACCATTACGGGAACTGTCGCGGTGATCCCCTGATTGCCGGAGCCGGAGTTACTCATGGCTGGCAGCGTCGCGCCGCCCATCCGCGCATCCGAAGCTGCGCTGGTGCGAATCAGGATCGCCGTTGACAGATCGTCCGCCAGCAGACCGCGTGCGCACTGCTTTTGCAACGTCGCCCCGATATGCAGCCCCCAGGTGCCGCGCAATCCTTCCTGCGACAGCGCGCCGTTCAGTCTGGCGGCCTCCAGAATAAAGCGGATTGACGCAAACGGCACCGCATTCACAAACGCCAGAATCTCTTCCAGCGAGGTCTTTGATAAGACCGACAGCGGCGATTCTTGCGCCTCCCCCTGCACGCTTTCGGTCTGCGTAAAGATCACCCCAGTGTGAGTTTCAATGCGCACGATATTGGTGTGCCCGCCGACGATCGTTACGCAGGCCCACGCATCGCCGCTGTACACTTTAGCGCGTGAGAAGAGGATGTCGTCGCATGGCTCCTGCAACATCACCGACACCTTCCCGGCAGCCAGCATCGCTTTTGCATCCGCAATCGCCCCCGAAGAGGCGTTTTTCAACACTTCCAGCCCCGCGCTGGCATCGCCGCCAAGCGCCCCCAGCGCTGCCGCAATGGGAAGCCCAACCATCCCGGTGCCCGGCACGGTGACGCCCAGGCCATTCTTCATCAGGTTCGGCGAGACCCACGCGTCAACGCGTTCAACTTCGCCGTCAAGTTCAGCCGCGGCAACCGCCGCCGCCAGCGCCAGAGAGACAGGTTCCGTACATCCCAGTGCCGGTTTTACCTCTTCCTGTACTGCGAGGATAAAACGCTGCCATAACGGATTTTCTGTAGACTCAAACATAACAACAACCTTACTTTCAGGAAGATCAAGCAAATGCCAGGAACGGAGAAACGCACAGCAGCAAACCCGTGACGATAATCAGATACAGAGACGCGCCCTTGTATTTGTGCAGTGCAGGAACTTTGTAGACCAGCCAGGCCGGGATCAAACATCCCACCATGCCGAAGATCGGGCTACAGATAGAGGTAAAACTCAGCACCGGCGCATTCAGCACAATGGCGCTCCAGGCCAGTAAGATGGCGAAAACCATAATGCCGCGCTGCACGAAGCGTTCGTTAATCTTCTCGACAGGCATTCTGCGGCGCAGCAGGTTCATCACAATTCCCTGAGTCGCTTCGCGAAAGCCTAAGTAAACGCCGAAGAACGCGGTCATAACGGCAAAGATATTCAGGATCACGCTGACCACTTTCACCCAGCCCGCACCCGCGCCGCTAATAAACTGCGCGGCGATCGCCAGTGCAGAGATGTTCTGCTCATAGGCTTTGACCGCTTCGTCATGCCCCATTGCCAGGGTGAAAGAGACCGCGTAGAAAAAGACGGTAACAAACAGAATGCCGAACGCGATGTTCATGGCGCGCAGCGCTTTATGCCGTGCGACCTCAATGGATTTTTCGCGTGAACGATAAGAGATCACCATCGGACTCAAGGTCTGGATAAACAGGATGGAGGTCAGCGTAAACGGCAAGGTGATGATGGCGTTTTTAATCAACAGCGCCATCGGCGGCAGCGCGCCAATGTTGTACAAATGCCACATCCCGATCATTGAGACGCCGAGCGCCGCGACCACCAGCAGTTTAGTCAGCACCATGCCGGTCGAAATCTTGAACAAAAGCTGCTCGCCGCGTGACGAGATCGCCACCAGAATGCAAATCAGCACCAGTCCATAGAACGGGTTGTCGGAGAGCAAACCTTCCGTGACGCCAAAGGTGTGCAGATAAGAGGCGCTGTCGTTAGTGATGGCGGTGGAGTAGACAAACATCCAGATCACCAGCATCACAAAGTAAAGTGCGCCTAACAGGATGCCCCAGTTTTTCCCCAGATAGCCGCTGATGACGCTCGGGTAGTCTTTACATTCCGGGGACTCCGCCAGCGTGTTGATGAACAGGCGCTGGAACAGATACATCGCGGGATAGCCGATAATAGAGGAGAGTAAAAAGACCCACAGCCCCATTAAACCGACCTGCACCGGGAGAAAAACAATCCCCGCGCCAATCGCCATACCAATACTCATGATGACCCAGCCCGTGTCGGTGCTGTCGAATTTAATGGCTTCGCGCCATTCGCTTTCGGTCATCCCTGCCCGGCGCGCCGGAGCTGATGCGTCGAGTATTACGCTGTTATTCGTTGCCGTTTCCATTACGTTCTCGCTTAATATGTAGGTAGAGTTTTTTATTATTTTTCCGTGCCGCATCAAGGCGATACGCGGTACGTCGTGCGCAGGCGAGTTATTGGAGTAGTGAGGGAATCATACGCGCAGGATCAGAGAAAAACTTCACAAACAAACCCCTGTAATTTCTAAAAGTTAAGAAATATTTTCTCTTTTATAGCCAAATAAAGAATTTAATTTCTATTTTTGAAGCAGATCACAACAAAAAAGGTGCACTAAAGTGCACCTTTTTTATCATGCCATGTTGATTAGTTCATTGCCGGATGGCGGCGCTTGCGCCTTCTCCGGCCTGCAAACGTACGTAAACCGTAGGCCTGATAAGCGCAGCGCCATCAGGCACGGCTATTCACCTCAGGTACAAACGACCTTAATCGCCAACCCACCGCGCGAAGTCTCGCGGTACTTATCGTTCATATCCTTGCCGGTTTCATACATCGTCTCGATCACTTTATCGAGCGACACCCGTGGCTCAGACGTCCGCCGCAGCGCCATTCGCGCCGCATTCACCGCTTTTACCGCATTAATCGCGTTACGTTCAATGCAAGGAATTTGCACCTGCCCGGCCACCGGATCGCAGGTCAATCCCAGGTTGTGCTCCATCGCGATTTCCGCCGCAATGCAAACCTGCGATGGACTACCGCCCAGCAGTTCCGTCAGCCCTGCCGCCGCCATCGAGCAGGCGACGCCAACTTCCCCCTGACAACCCACTTCCGCACCGGAGATAGACGCATTCATCTTATACAGCGCGCCAATCGCGCCCGCAGCCAGCAGATAGCGGGCAATCGAGTTGGCATTCACCGGACGGCGGAACTTATCATAATAGGCCAGTACAGCAGGAATAATGCCGCATGCGCCGTTAGTTGGCGCCGTTACGACCCGTCCTCCTGCCGCGTTCTCTTCGCTGACGGCCAGCGCAAACATGTTGATCCAGTCGATAACGTTCATCGGGTCGCTGGAGAGGCTGTCGCTGGAGACCAGCAGACGCCTTAACGCAACGGCGCGACGCGGCACATTCAGCGGCCCCGGCAGTACGCCCTCGGTGTTCATACCGCGTTCAATCCCGGCGAGCATCACATCCCAGATGCGCGCGAATCCGGCGTCAATCTCCTCTTTGCTGCGCAGCGCCAGCTCGTTTTGCATCATCAGGCCAGAGACCGAAAGCCCGTTTCGCTCACACAGTTTCAGCAGTTCGCTGGCCGAGTGAAAATCATAAGGCACAGGCGTTTCGACATCATGCGCCTGCCCGAAACGCTCCTCTTCGACGATAAACCCGCCGCCGATGGAGTAATAGGTTTTGCTCAACAGCGTCTCTTGCCCGTTCCATGCCGTAATACGCATCCCGTTTTCATGGCGCGGTAGCGTTTCGGCGTGAAAGAGAATGCTGTCTGCTACCGGGAAATCAACAACGTGCGCGCCCTCGGCCACCGGCAGGTGTCCACTGCGCGTTACGTCTTCAATAAAGGTGGGAATCGCGTCGATATTCACGTTTTGCGGGCTGTTGCCTGCCAGCCCCATCATGATGGCGGTATCCGTCGCATGACCTTTCCCGGTCAGCGATAACGATCCATACAGATCAACCGTAATACGCGTCGTGCGGAGCAAATCACCCTTGCTGGTCAGTTGATCGATAAAACATTTTCCTGCATTCATCGGCCCTACGGTATGGGAGCTGGAAGGTCCAATGCCAATCTTAAAAATATCGAATGCGCTAATCATATCCAGAACCTCGGATTGCCGTTCAGTGGAGACCAGACATCAAATAGTTTCACACTCGTTTTTGGGATCGGGGCGATCCTGACGATCGCCCCGCAGGGGGTTACAGCGTATCGCCACGCACCGCGATAGCTTCAATCTCCAGCTTCACATCCTTCGGCAAACGGGCGACCTGCACACAGCTGCGCGTAGGGTAAGTCGCCTGATGCTCATCAAAGAACTGCTGATACACCTCGTTGATGGTGGTGAAATCGTTCAGATCGGTAATGAACACAGTGGTCTTCACGATATCGCCCACTTTCAGGCCCGCAGCTTCCACAATCGCTTTGACGTTTTCCAGGCTCTGACGCGCCTGATCGACGACATTTTCCGCGACCTCGCCCGTTTGCGGGCATACCGGGATCTGACCTGAGGTCAGCACCATACTGCCCAAATCCACACCCTGTACGTAGGGGCCGATGGCTCCCGGTGCATGTTGGGTGGCAATAATCTTTCTCATAGCGCCTCCGGCGTTATATCGCCTGGGTAAAGGTACGTGAAATCACATCCTGCTGTTGCTCGCGGGTGAGCGCATTAAAGCGCACGGCGTAGCCGGACACGCGGATCGTCAGGTTCGGATAGCTTTCCGGGTGCTCGATGGCGTCCAGCAGCATTTCACGGTTCATCACGTTGACGTTCAGGTGCTGGCCGCCTTCCACATGCGCTTCATGATGGAAGTATCCGTCCAGCAGGCCGACCAGATTGGTTTTCCGCACGCCGTCATCTTTGCCCAACGCCGCAGGCACAATGGAGAAGGTGTAGGAAATCCCGTCTTTGGCATAGGTGAACGGCAGTTTCGCGACGGAAGTCAGCGAAGCGACAGCGCCTTTACGGTCACGGCCGTGCATCGGGTTCGCACCCGGCGCGAACGGCGTACCGCCACGACGTCCATCCGGCGTGTTCCCGGTTTTCTGGCCGTACACCACGTTCGAGGTGATGGTCAGAATGGACTGCGTCGGCACCGCGTTGCGGTAGGTTGGCAACACTTTAATTTTCTTCATAAAGCGTTCAACCAGATCGCAGGCAATGCTGTCCACGCGCTCGTCGTTGTTGCCGTACTGCGGATATTCGCCTTCGATGACAAAATCGACTGCCAGCCCGTTGTGGTCGCGCACCGGTTTCACCTTCGCGTACTTAATGGCGGACAGCGAATCCGCCGCCACGGACAGCCCCGCGATGCCGCATGCCATCGTGCGATAAACGTCACGATCGTGCAGCGCCATCAGCGACGCTTCGTAGCTGTACTTGTCGTGCATGTAGTGGATGATATTCAGCGCGCTGATGTACTGCACCGCCAGCCAGTCCATGAAGTGGTCAAGGCTCTCCATCACCGTGTCGTAATCCAGCACGTCATCCATTAATGGCGCCGTTTTCGGCCCAACCTGGATTTTCAGCTTCTCATCCACACCGCCGTTGATTGCATACAGCAGCGTTTTAGCGAGGTTGGCGCGGGCGCCGAAGAACTGCATCTGCTTACCGATGACCATCGGGCTGACGCAGCAGGCAATGGCGTAATCATCGCTGTCAAAGTCAGCGCGCATCAGATCGTCATTTTCATACTGCAAAGATGAAGTGACGATCGACACCTGTGCCGCATACTTTTTAAAGGCGACCGGCAGCGCTTCTGACCACAGCACGGTCAGGTTCGGCTCTGGCGCAGGCCCCATCGTGTGCAGGGTATGCAGATAGCGGAAGGAGTTTTTGGTCACCAGCGTGCGGCCATCCAGCCCCATACCGCCGATCACTTCGGTTGCCCAAATCGGATCGCCGGAGAACAGCGTGTCAAATTCCGGCGTGCGCAGGAAGCGCACCATGCGGATCTTCATGATGAAGTGGTCGATCAGCTCCTGCGCCTGTTCTTCCGTTAAGATCCCGGCTTTGAAGTCTCGCTCAATGTAGATGTCGAGGAACGACGCGGTACGGCCCAGCGACATTGCGCCGCCGTTCTGCGATTTCACCGCTGCCAGATAGGCGAAGTAAAGCCACTGGACGGCTTCCTGCGCGTTACGCGCCGGACGGGAGATATCACAACCGTATTTGGCGGCCATTTCCTGCATTTGCAGCAGCGCACGACGGTGTTCGGCCAGCTCTTCACGCAGGCGAATCGTCGCTTCAAGGTTCTGCCCCCACTCCAGATTTGACTGGAGGTCGGCAAACTGCAACTCACGCTCGCGCACCAGATAACGGATACCGTACAGCGCAACGCGGCGATAGTCGCCGATAATGCGCCCACGGCCGTAGCCATCCGGTAAGCCGGTCAGCACCCCGGATTTACGGCAGCGCAGCATATCCGGCGAATACGCGTCGAATACCCCCTGGTTATGGGTTTTACGCAGCTCGGTAAACTGATATTCAAAATCAGCATCCATTTCACGACCATACGCCTGGAATGAGCTTTTGATCATGTTGATGCCGCCAAACGGATGCAGCGCGCGCTTGAGTGGCTTATCGGTTTGCAAACCGACGATTTTTTCCAGCTCCTGCTCAATATAACCCGCGTCATGGGCAGTAATGGTGGTCGCAATATTGGTATCGAAATCGACTGGCGCATGCGTCGAGTTTTCAATACGAATACCCGCCATAACTTTTTCCCACAATGCGGTAGTCGCAGGCGTGGCTTCCGCGAGGAAGGATTCATCTCCCTCATAGGGTGTATAGTTGTGCTGAATAAAATCACGGACATTAATTTCTTCTTTCCAGTCCGTACCTTTAAAGCCAAGCCAGGCTTCGGCATACAGCATATCGCTGGTATCGATATTTACCTTCATGAAAAATAGTCTCTCTACAGAACAACAATAAATTATGCAAATTCCACAGGTGCGTTAACTTTGCCTAAATGAATAGCGTCGAGGGCAATCATTTTTTCTTCATTCGTTGGAATGACGGCACAAATAACGTTGGTGTCTTTGCTGGAGATAATTCTTTCACCGTGAGAATTAGGCAGGCTATTCATCTCGTGATCTAATTTCACGCCCAGAACAGCCAAATGCTCAATGACCAGACGGCGAATTAACACGGAGTTTTCGCCAATCCCCCCGGTAAAAATAATACCGTCCAGACGGTGTAACGATGCGGCATGCCCGGCAATGTGGCGGGCAATACGGTGCACAAAGGTTTTAATCGCCAGTTGCGCACGTTCATGCCCTTCATGCCAGGCTTTTTCCAGCACACGTAAGTCAGATGACAGACCGGAAATCCCCAGCAAACCAGACTCTTTATTCACCACGCGTTCCATATCGCCCAGCGTCTGGTTGGTTTCGCTGGCAATCCACGCCATCGCGCCGAAGTCCACATCGCCGCTGCGGGTGCCCATCATCAGCCCTTCCAGCGGGGTCATCCCCATAGAGGTATCGACGCTTTGACCGTTACGAACGGCACAGATAGAAGCGCCATTGCCCAGATGCGCGACAACCAGACCCGAGTCCTCTTCCGGTAGCGCAAGAAGGTCATGCGCACGTTGCGAGACATAGCGGTGCGAGGTGCCATGAAAGCCATAGCGCCGGACGCCCAACTCCTCAAAATATTTCCACGGCAAGCCGTACAAATACGCTTCAGGCGCCATCGTTTGATGGAAGCTGGTATCAAATACCGCCACCTGCTGTACGCCCGGGAAAAGATGCTGCGCCGATTCAATTCCGCTTAAATTGGCGTAATTATGTAACGGCGCTAAAGGAGAAACCCGGCGGATATTCTCGATAACTTCATCCGTAATAATGGCTGACGCCGTAAAGATATTTCCGCCGTGGGCAATACGGTGGCCAATTAAGGCCACGCTGTCGATTAAATTACGTTTTTCCAGTTCAAACGCAATCGCCTTTAATGCGCCTTCGTAGCTGTGGTGAGCCAGCTTAGCTGGCTCTCCTCCATTTACGGATAAAAACGCATCTTCAGAATTAATACCGTCCGCAATTCCTGCCATTAACACATCGCAATGGGTTGCATCCAGTACTGAAAACTTAATGGAAGACGATCCACAGTTAATCACCAGAACTACCGGAAATTCATTCATTTCACTACTCCGCTCATCCTGAGCTAAAGGATTAGAACAGTTTGTACACGATATTCAGGATGGTCAGCAGACCAATCACGGTCACAAACACGTTATCCAGACGACCACGGTATTTCGCCAGTGACGGCGCTTTACGGATGGCGTACATCGGCAGCAGGCAGAGCAGCGAGGCAATGATCGGCGCACCCATTGCTTCAATCAGGTCCAGGATGTTCGGGTTGGCGTATGCCACAACCCAGGTGGAACCCATGATGAAGATCATGCTGATGGTGTTGAGTTTGCCCAGTGAAACTTTGGTTTTATCGCCTTTGTAACCAAACTTCAGCACCAGACCGTTCAGGCCTTCCAGCGTGCCCAGATAGTGACCGAAGAATGATTTGAAGATAGCGACCAGTGCGATGATGGAAGCCCCGTACTCCAGAACCGTAGCAAACGTTGATTTAGTGCCAGACAGCGACGCAAAGTGGTTCGCCAGATATGAGAGCACCGGAATGTTCTGCGCTTTCGCATCCGCCATGTTGGCCGGAGAGAGCGTGAACAGGCAACTGAAGGCGAAGAACATCACCACGGCCACCATCAGCATGCTGGCGCGGGAGATGATCTGTGAACATTTACGCTCAGTAAATTCACGACCAAAGTCTTTCTCATACTCTTCACGTTTGGAAACCACGAAAGAAGAGACGATAGGCGAGAAGTTAAAGGAGAACACCATGATGGAGATACCCAGCCACACGGTAACCAGAATGCCGTCATGCCCGGTTAACGCGATATTGCTGAGATCCACCTGATCGATAACCGCAGAGTTCCAGTAAGGGATCAGCGACAGAGAGATCAGCACCAGGCTGGCAATGAACGGCCATACCAGGTAGCTCATCACTTTAACCATCAGGTCTTTACCAAACCAGATAACGAAAGCCATCAGCAGCAGCAGGAACAGCGCCACAAAGCCACGGTTAAGCGCCGGCATCTGCAACTGGTTTTCCCAGAAGGTCATAAAGGTGTTGGTAATGGTTACGCCATAAATCCACAGCAGCGGACAGATAGCGAAGAAGTACAGGAACGTGATGACCACGCCGCCTGTTTTACCAAAGTGCTCTTCTACCGTTTCTGTGATGTTGCCGGAAGGGTTAGAACCGGAAAGACACAGGCGCGCCAGCGCACGGTGGCAGTAAAACGCGATGGGGTAGGCCAACACCAGCATCAAAAGAATCGGGATCAGCCCGCCAAAGCCTGCGCGAATAGGGAAGAACAACACCCCGGCGCCGATGGCAGTACCAAATAGTCCCAGTGTCCATGTGGTGTCCGATTTACGCCAGGACGACTGTTTTGTCTGGCTGGATACAATGCTATCAGTAGTACTCATATCCTATCCTCAACGAAAAGATTAATAGCCGGGTTTAAGCGTCAACTAAGCCCGTAATTTGCGATACACGAGAAAGATCGATATTGCCGCCAGAAATAATGCTGACCGTTTTTCTGTTCTGGATATAGCTATCTAATTTCCCGCTTAATAATGCGGCACATGCCAGTGCGCCAGCGCCTTCAGTGACGACTTTATTGCGCTGAATTAATGCAATCATGCTGTTACGAATTTCATCTTCGCTGACCAGGACAATGTCATCCACTAATTCACGAACAATCTCATACGTTAAATTACCCGGGCGAGAAACATCACAACCATCCGCTAGGGTGCCGGTCGTTCGGTGAGTGGTTATTTCTCCTGCATGATAAGATGCCGCCATGCCGTGTACGTTTTCGGACTGTACGCCAATAACTTTAATTGTCGGGTTAATGGATTTAATAGCAATCGCAACACCGGCAATCAGACCGCCGCCGCCAATTGGTACAATGACGTTATCGACATCATACAGATCTTCCATAATTTCCAGGCCAATTGTTCCCTGCCCGGCAATCACTTTCGGATCGTCATAAGGTGGAATAAAAATGCGGCCTTCAGTCTCAACAATTTCGCTCACTTTGGCGATGGTATCGTTGAAGTTGTCACCGTGCAGCACCACTTCAGCGGAGTAGTCGCAGGTGGCCGCCACTTTGGACTTCGGCGCGCCTTTCGGCATCACGACTTTGCCGTCGATACCGAGCATCGCGCAGGAGAGAGACACCCCTTGCGCATGGTTACCGGCAGAGCAAGCCACCACGCCTTTACGTTTTTCTTCTTCCGTTAATGAACTGAGTTTGTTAAACGCACCGCGGATTTTAAAAGAGCCCGTGCGTTGCATATTTTCGAACTTAAGGAATATTTCGCCTTTGCAGCGCTCGCTGAAATAGTTAGAGCGCGGCATACCTGTTTTATAAATTTTCCCCGCAAGTCTTTTTTTCGCTTCGAGGATATCTTCAATCGCAACCGGGAGATCGTATGTAATATGCATTATAACCTCTTAACCTGGGTATTAAGGTAAAATAAATAGTCAGTACCAACGTCTGATATTCAGACAGATGGCATCAGTTTTTGATTTAATTAAATTTAATCCGTTACTTAATTTCTATTAATTGCTTTCGTCTGCAACCATTATAAGATGAATATTCTTTGGCTAATTCCACCAAAACCGATGCTGCTTTTTTAATCCGATAATTTTTAGACCAGATCGCGGCATAACGCGCGACCGGTAAATCTTCCTCTACTGGAATCGTAATAAACTGGTTTGAACCGAATGGAGATGTCATATCGCAGGGAATGACGGTCAGAAAATCAGCATTGAGAACAAGATTATAAATAGTGACAACGGAATCTGTTTTAACGATGTTTTCACTGCTGATGCCATTTCTTTGTAACGTGGTGAGGAGTTCGCTGTAGTAGCCCATATTCGTTTGTGGCAACACCCACTGTTCGTTCTGCAACGATTCCAGTGTGGTGATGCCGGTGCATGTTCGGGACTTACTGGCCACCAGGACAAACTCTGACTCAAAAAGCGGCTCCACGTGTAGATCCTGTAGTTTCATCTCATCACTGAGCGTGCCGATAGCGAAATCCAGGCGTCCGTCGCGAATCGCGGGCAGGAACGAGGAGAGCTGCGCTTCATACATCGACACCTGCGCTTTTGGGAACACCTCTTTAAATTTATGAATCATGTCAGACATAAAGGTAAAGCCAATCAACGAAGGAAAACCAAACGAAACGTCGACCACCGTGTTGCAGGTCATGCTGTTCATCTCGTTCACCATGTTTTTCATTTCACGGGTGATGGATTCAGACCAGGTAAGCAGCACCTGACCTGCGCTGGTTAACGTGACACCGGTATTTTTGCGAACGATTAACTCAACGCCAAAATAGGCCTCAACATCATTGATAATTTTACTTACAGCAGGCTGAGTTAACCCTAACTCTTTTGCGGCAGAACCGATAGAACCACTTCTAATGACTTCCTGAAAGACCACCAAGTGCTGTGTTTTAGGGAGAAGAATAGTATTCATATCGACCTGCACTAATTACTTTGTTGACGGCATGAAGTGTACCAAATAAAGGTTACATGGTTATGTGCGACTACTCACAAATTAACTGACCTTACATTTTGTAAGCTTATTTTTTAAAAAATAAACCATTTACTATCAACAAGTTGAAAGAACCAGACTGCACTTTATCATGATTTTTGTCAAAAAATCATGAGGGGATAACAATATTTTATGGCGATAACATATGCGTTTCATTCGCTATTTTACAAATTCGGGAAAGACGATAATTCAATCAATTATCGCATAATTAACACGCAGATTTACGTTTAAATTTAACGGACAATTAATCAAAAATAAGTACAATTACGCCCTTATTGGGATTAAAGATTGTGGCATATCACATTTTTTCTTCTTATTTGTTTGTAAAAAAACATTACACACACGAATATTTAATTCATTTAATACACGTCATTATCATTACCAACAATATATTAACACTGTGATTGTCAATTTTTGTAGCGCGTAATTTTGTGATAGCGATCAACAGCCAATCTTTTATCCGGTTAAAAAATCACCACACAGCGTTTTGTGTTAGTGGTCACAGAACAAGAAATATCTTTTGGCGGGGAGATTATGTTACGCAGCGAGATCGGGCACCTTCTGCGGGGAATCCGCCGGATGGCGACGCTCACGCGTCTTATCCGGCCTACCAAAGCGCTCTGCCACAGGACTGATAAGCGCAGCGCCATCAGGCAACGTACGCGGAGAATCTGCCGGATGGCGACGCTCACGCGTCTTATCCGGCCTACAAAAAGCACTCAGCCACAGGACTGATAAGCATAGCGCCATCAGGCTACCTCTGCGGGGAATCCGCCGGATGGTGACGCTGGCGCGTCTTATCCGGCCTACCAAAGCACTCTGCCACAGGACTGACAGCGCAGCGCCATCAGGCAGTACCGGGAACCCAAACGCTATGAAAGCAAAAACCCGCCGAAGCGGGTTTTTACATGAAGAGGTGAAACTGACCGATAAGCCGGGTTCTGTCGTGGACAGTCATTCATCTAGGCCAGCAATCGCTCACTGGCTCAAGCAGCCTACCCGGGTTCAGTACGGGCCGTACCTTATGAACCCCTATTTGGCCTTGCTCCGGGTGGAGTTTACCGTGCCGCGAACTGTTACCAGCCGCGCGGTGCGCTCTTACCGCACCCTTTCACCCTTACCTGATCCCGCTTGCGCGGGCCATCGGCGGTTTGCTCTCTGTTGCACTGGTCGTGGGCTTGCGCCCCCCAGGCGTTACCTGGCACCCTGCCCTATGGAGCCCGGACTTTCCTCCCCTCCGCCCGTCTCCCCCGAAAGGGACGACGACGAAGCGGCGACTGTCTGGTCAGCTTCGGCGCGCAGTATAGAGGGTTTGCACGCCATTGTCACCCTGCACTGCGCATTCCTATCGCCAGCGTTGCGGCGATGTTTCGCGAGGCGCGGTAGATATTATCAAACGCGCCGCGAAAGGCTTCATCCAGCGTGCCAATGCGGGTAAGCACGCTGAACACGGCATCAATACCATGCTGATGCACCACTCCCACATCATGCGTCAGACTCCCCGCGATCCCAATCACTGGCTTATGATACTTTTTCGCCACACTGGCGACGCCTATCGGTACTTTGCCGTGAATACTCTGGCTGTCGATGCGTCCTTCGCCGGTGACGACTAACGCGCAGTCGTGGATGTGTTCTTCCAGATTGAGCGCCGTGGTGACTATCTCAATGCCGCTGCGCAACTCTGCGCCGAGGAAAGCCATTAAGGCCGCCCCCATCCCGCCAGCCGCGCCCGCGCCGGGGACATTTTCCACATCCACGCGCAGCGACTTTTTAATCATGTCGGCATAATGAGCAAGATTGCCGTCCAGTTCATGAATGAGCTTTTCGGTCGCGCCTTTCTGCGGCCCAAAGATTCGCGACGCGCCATTTTCGCCCGTCAGTGGATTGGTCACATCGCAGGCCACCCGGATAGCACACGTTTTTAAACGCGGATCGAGACCAGAGATATCAATCGCATTCAGGCTGTTCAGGCTGCCGCCGCCGTTCCCAATTTCAGTACCGTTCGCATCCGTTAATCGGGCGCCCAGCGCCTGCACCATGCCCGCGCCGCCGTCATTGGTCGCGCTGCCGCCAATGCCGATGATAATGCTTCTGGCGCCGTGCTCCAGCGCATGCAGGATCAGCTCTCCGGTACCGCGCGACGTGGTAATCAACGGATTACGCTTTTCTGGCGGAACCAGCGCCAGCCCGCTGGCCGCCGCCATTTCAATAAACGCGGTGCTGCCGTCCCCGGACATGCCCCAGTTGGCCATGACGGTCTCCCCCAGCGGCCCCGTCACAAAAGCGGTATACTGCGTTCCATGCGTGGCGGCAATCATGGCTTCGACCGTTCCCTCTCCGCCGTCAGCGACCGGGATAGAAACATACTGCGCATCGGGAAAAATTTCCCGGAATCCTTTTTCTATCGCCTGCGCAACTTCAGCGGCAGAAAGGCTTTCTTTATAAGAGTCTGGGGCGATTACGATTTTCATAGTTGTAGCCTGTTACTGCACAACGCCGGATGGCGTTTCACTTATCCGGCCAGGGTCATAGGCCCGGACCGCCGCGCGCGACCGGGCATGACGTCATTAGCGAGCGATTTCCACTTTCGCCAGTTTTTCGTAGTAGCAGGCCAGGGCGCTATGGTCGGCCGTGCCCAGACCATCGGCACGTAGCGCCTGCATCATTTCCATCACGGCGGCGGTCAGCGGCAGTTGCGCGCCTACGCCATGAGAGGTGTCCAGCGCATTCGCCAGATCTTTAATATGCAGATCGATGCGAAAGCCCGGTTTGAAATTCCGTTCCATCACCATCGGCGCTTTCGCATCCAGCACGGTGCTACCCGCCAGACCGCCGCGAATCGCCTGATACACCAGATCCGGGTTCACCCCCGCTTTGGTCGCCAGCGTCAGCGCTTCAGACATGGCTGCGATGTTCAGCGCGACAATCACCTGGTTAGCCAGTTTGGTCACGTTGCCCGCGCCGATATCACCGGTATGCACCACGGAACCGGCCATTGCTTTTAGCAGATCGTAATATTTATCGAAAATCGCTTTATCGCCGCCAACCATCACCGACAGCGTACCGTCGATCGCTTTCGGCTCGCCGCCGCTTACCGGCGCATCCAGCATATCGATACCTTTTGCTTTCAGCGCGTCGCTGATTTCACGGCTTGCCAGCGGAGCGATAGAGCTCATATCGATCAAAACGGTGCCTGGCTTCGCGCCTTCAATAATGCCGCCTTCGCCCAGCGCCACTTCTTTCACATGCGGCGAGTTCGGCAACATGGTGATAATCACATCGCACTGTTCGGCAACGGCTTTTGCCGTGGTTGCGGTTTCTGCGCCTGCGGCAATAACTTCGGCAATCGCGTCAGGGTTACGGTCAGAAACCACCAGCGAGTAACCGGCTTTGAGGAGGTTTTTGCTCATTGGTTTACCCATGATGCCCAAGCCAATGAAACCTACTTTCATCGTCATAATCTTCTCTCTCTTGTTTCAGTGGTGGTTATTTCTTAAAGGCGTCAGCCAGCTTTTGCGTGGCGGAGCGGAACACGCCCAAATCGCTCCCCACAGCAACGAACGTCGCGCCCCATTCCAGATAGCGGCGCGCGTCGGCTTCGACCGGCGCCAGAATGCCGCACGGTTTACCGTGGGCTTTGGCGCGGGCAAAGATATGCTGAATGGTTTTCTGTACTTCCGGGTGAGAGGCGTTGCCAAGATGACCTAACGCCGCAGCCAGATCGCTTGGGCCGACAAAAATACCGTCAACGCCTTCAGTGGCCGCGATAGCATCAACGTTATCCACCCCCTGCTGGCTTTCGATCTGCACCAGAATGGTGATGTTCTTATTTGACTGGGCAAAGTAATCCGGCACGGTGCCAAACATATTGGCGCGATGGGAAACGGAGACCCCACGGATGCCTTCCGGCGGATAACGCGTCGAGGCTACGGCGCGAACGGCTTCTTCTTCCGTCTCGACAAACGGGATCAGGAAGTTATAGAAACCGATATCCAGCAGACGCTTAATAATGACCGGCTCGTTCGTCGGCACCCGTACCACCGGCGCGCTGGCGCTGCCTTTCAACGCCATCAGTTGTGGAATAAAAGTTGAGATATCGTTCGGCGCATGTTCGCCATCCAGCACCAGCCAGTCAAAACCTGCCAGCCCTAACACTTCCGTACTGATGGGGTTTGCCAGCGCGGACCAACAGCCGATCTGAATGCGTTGCGCTGCCAGCGCAGCTTTAAATTTGTTCGGGAAGATATCGTTACTCATCATTTATACCCTGGATGAATCATTATTTATTTCCGCAATTCCGGGAGATATTTAGATTTGCTCATCTAAGGAATTACGCTGATATTTTATCGATAGCGGATAATGAAAGTCGTGAATCAGTATAATCATACTTACGCCGCTAAACATTGTTGTATTGCTCAATTTTAATATTCACAATGAATAATATTTTGAGCATTTGCACAACGTCATGGGCGGTGATGCACAGATTTGTACATTACTCGCCCAGCGCCCGTACCATCGGGAATAATGGCCGATCGCGATCACATTTTTAAACAAAAACTCCTGGCATTCTTTATTTAGCAGCAACGTATTTTTAATTCTGACAATAAAAAGCAGTTGTTCTCTTTAACACATTTATTATCACCACCTGGCTGGAGAATACTGGACAATGGCCGATATCGAAATTAGACAAGAATCGCCAACCGCGTTTTATATTAAAGTGCATGACACCGATAACGTGGCAATTATTGTTAATGACAATGGTCTGCAAGCCGGAACGCGTTTCCCGGACGGGCTGGCGTTGGTTGAACATATTCCTCAGGGGCATAAAGTGGCGCTGGAGGCGATTCCTGCCCACGGCGAAATTGTGCGTTATGGCGAGGTGATCGGCTATGCCGTTCGCGACATCGCACGCGGCAGCTGGATAGATGAGTCGCTGGTTGAGCTACCGAAAGCGCCGCCGTTACACACCCTGCCGCTGGCGACGAAAGTGCCGGAACCGCTGCCGCCGCTGGAAGGCTACACGTTTGAAGGCTACCGCAACGCGGATGGCAGCGTCGGCACCAAAAATCTGCTCGGCATCACCACCAGCGTACACTGCGTGGCGGGCGTCGTGGATTATGTCGTGAAGATCATTGAGCGTGACCTGCTGCCCGGATACCCGAATGTAGACGGCGTTGTCGGTCTGAACCACTTGTACGGCTGCGGCGTGGCGATCAACGCGCCAGCGGCCGTGGTTCCTATCCGCACCATTCATAACATCTCGTTGAACCCGAACTTCGGCGGCGAAGTTATGGTCATCGGCCTTGGCTGTGAAAAACTTCAGCCGGAACGTCTGCTGGAAGGCACGGAAGATGTGAAAGGGATTCCGGTGGACAGCGCCAGTATTGTGCGTTTGCAGGATGAGCAGCACGTCGGCTTTAAGTCGATGGTCGAGGATATTTTGCAGGTGGCCGAACGCCACCTGGCGAAGCTCAACCAGCGCCAGCGTGAAACCTGCCCGGCTTCCGAACTGGTGGTCGGAATGCAGTGCGGCGGCAGCGATGCGTTTTCCGGCGTGACGGCCAACCCGGCGGTGGGTTACGCCTCGGATCTGTTAGTGCGTTGCGGCGCGACGGTGATGTTCTCGGAAGTCACCGAAGTCCGTGATGCGATCCACCTTCTCACGCCACGCGCAATTAACGAAGAGGTCGGCAAACGCCTGCTGGAAGAGATGGCCTGGTACGATAATTATCTTGATATGGGGAAAACCGACCGCAGCGCCAACCCGTCGCCGGGCAACAAAAAAGGCGGTCTCGCGAACGTGGTGGAAAAAGCGTTGGGCTCTATCGCAAAATCCGGGCAGAGCGCGATTGTGGAAGTGCTGTCCCCCGGTCAGCGGCCGACAAAACGCGGTTTAATTTACGCCGCCACGCCCGCCAGTGATTTTGTCTGCGGCACGCAGCAGGTCGCTTCCGGGATCACCGTGCAGGTGTTCACAACCGGTCGCGGAACGCCATATGGCCTGATGGCGGTTCCGGTAATCAAAATGGCGACCCGCACAGAGCTGGCGAATCGCTGGTTTGATTTGATGGACATCAACGCGGGCACCATTGCCACAGGGGAAGAGAGCATTGAGGACGTGGGCTGGAAGCTGTTCCACTTTATTCTGGACGTCGCGAGCGGTCGTAAAAAAACCTTCTCAGACCAATGGGGGCTGCATAACCAGCTGGCCGTGTTTAACCCCGCGCCAGTGACCTGATGACGAAAAAAGGCCGGATGGGGATCGCATCGCCATCCGGCCTTTTACAGATAACTGAATTACGCGTTCACCAGAATCACTTCAATACCGCTCTTGCGTAAACCTTCCAGGCTGTCGACAGGAATACCTTCATCCACAATGATGGTATGAATACGCTGCGTATCAATGATCTTATGCAGACTGGAGCGGTTAAACTTCGTGGAGTCCGTGACGACAATGATGCGCTCGGCCACTTCACACATCCGGCGGTTAAGTCTGGCTTCATCTTCATTGTGCGTGCTGACGCCACGCTCTAAATCAATGGCATCGACCCCCAGAAACAACATATCGAAATGGTAATTCTGTAGCGACTGCTCTGCCTGGTCACCATAAAATGACTGCGACTGGCGGCGCAGATGCCCACCAGTCATCAGCAGTTCCACTCCCTCAGCTTCCAGCAATGCATTGGCGACATTCATGCCATTGGTCATGGCGATGATATCCGTATGCTGGCGCATCATGCGCGCGATTTCATATGTCGTGGTGCCTGAGTCAAGGATCACCCGGTGTCCGGGTTTAATCAGCGAAACCGCCGCCTGGGCGATACTGCGCTTTACAGCGGTATTGAGTGAACTTTTATCTTCCACCGAAGGCTCAATACCCGGAGTATTGCTGTCGCAAATTAACGCGCCGCCATACGCACGCACGGCAATCCCCTGTTTTTCGAGAAAAGCCAGATCGTTACGGATGGTCACGGTGGAGACGCCGAATAAGACGGAAAGATCGTTAACCTGTACGCTTCCCTGCTGTCGCAACCGCTGGATAATTTGCTCCCGCCTTTCGCTGGTAGCGGTAATGCGCTTATCCGCAGAAGAATCAGTACTGCTCATAAAAAATCCTTTAATCAAATCTTTCGTTTCATTTCGATTTTTCTATTAACGCCTTTCTTTTACTGGAATGCAAGCCCCCATACCTGCAAGCCATAAGACGACGCATCGCTGAAACCTTTCATTATGTTTCTTTTGTGAAACAGATCCGAAAACCGATATCTTTCGTTTTATTTTTATAGCGTCTTGCACCAGTATCAGATGAAACAAAATGAAAGACACTTGTCTTAAGCATTCAACCTGGAGAGGAAAGTGAAACATCTAACAGAAATGGTGGAGCAGCATAAACGAGGGAACACAAATGGGATTTATGCCGTTTGTTCTGCGCATCCACTGGTGCTGGAAGCCGCTATACGTTATGCCCATGCAAACCATACCCCACTGCTGATTGAAGCCACCTCTAACCAGGTTGACCAGTTCGGGGGTTATACCGGCATGACGCCCGCCGATTTTCGCGGCTTTGTTTACCAGCTGGCCGACTCACTTAATTTTCCACAATCACAGTTGATTCTGGGCGGCGATCACCTCGGCCCCAACCGTTGGCAAAATCTGCCTGCCGCCCAGGCGATGGCAAATGCGGATGATTTAATAAAGAGCTACGTGGCAGCCGGGTTTAAAAAGATCCATCTCGATTGCAGCATGTCCTGCGCCAACGATCCGATACCGTTAACCGATGAGATCGTTGCTGAGCGCGCCGCGCGACTGGCGAAGATCGCAGAAGAAACCTGCCGTGAGCATTTTGGCGAATCCGATCTGGTTTACGTGATCGGTACTGAAGTTCCGGTTCCCGGCGGCGCGCATGAGACATTGACTGAACTGGAAGTAACAACACCTGACGCGGCACGAGCCACGCTGGAAGCGCATCGTCATGCATTTGAGAAACAGGGACTGAGCGCCATTTGGCCTCGCATCATCGGGCTGGTTGTACAACCGGGCGTTGAGTTCGACCATACGCATATCATTGATTACCAACCGCAAAAAGCCATCGCGTTGAGTGCAATGGTAGAAGCGTATGACACGCTGGTGTTTGAAGCGCACTCCACGGATTACCAGACGCCACAGTCGCTGCGCCAGCTGGTGAAAGATCACTTTGCGATTCTGAAAGTCGGCCCGGCCCTCACCTTTGCCCTGCGCGAAGCGTTATTCTCGCTGGCCGCAATTGAAGAAGAGCTGTTACCCGCCAAAACCAGCTCTGGTCTGCGCCATGTGCTGGAAAGCGTGATGCTCGATCGCCCGGAATACTGGCAGAGTCACTACCACGGCGACGGCAACGCACGCCGCCTGGCGCGTGGTTATAGTTATTCCGATCGCGTTCGCTATTACTGGCCGGATCAGCAGATTGATGAGGCGTTTGCACGGCTGGTTCGCAACCTGGCGGATGACCCCATTCCACTGCCGCTCATCAGCCAGTATTTGCCGCTACAGTACGCCAGAGTGCGCGAAGGGGATCTCAACGCAACGCCGCGAGAGCTCATTATCAGCCACATTCAGGACGTACTACAGCAGTACCACGCCGCCTGCCAGGGCGTTACATCCCAAAACGCATAACAACGAAGAGGAAACGCTATGCCAAACATTGTATTGAGTCGAATTGACGAACGTTTAATCCACGGCCAGGTCGGCGTGCAGTGGGTTGGGTTTGCGGGGGCAAATCTGGTACTGGTCGCCAATGATGAAGTGGCTGAAGACCCGGTACAGCAAAACCTGATGGAGATGGTGCTGGCGGAGGGGATCGCCGTACGTTTCTGGCCGCTGCAAAAAGTGATCGACAATATCCATCGCGCTGCCGATCGACAGAAAATTCTGCTGGTCTGCAAGTCGCCAGCGGATTTCCTCAAGCTGGTGGAGGGCGGCGTTCCCGTAACACGTATCAATGTAGGCAACATGCACTATGCCAATGGCAAACAACAAATTGCCAAAACGGTTTCTGTCGATGCTAACGATATTACGGCATTTAATGGCCTGAAAACCGCCGGTGTCGAATGCTTCGTACAGGGAGTTCCGACAGAACCCGCTTTGGATCTCTTTAAACTACTCTGAGGGATTCACAATGGAAATCAGTCTGTTGCAGGCTTTTGCGTTGGGTATTCTCGCCTTTATCGCAGGCCTGGATATGTTCAACGGGTTAACGCATATGCACCGTCCGGTGGTGCTTGGGCCGCTGGTCGGCCTGATTCTGGGCGATCTGCATACCGGTATTTTGACGGGTGGTACGCTGGAACTGGTGTGGATGGGCCTGGCACCTTTAGCTGGCGCACAGCCGCCAAACGTGATTATCGGCACGATCGTGGGAACGACGTTTGCGATTACGACCGGCGTGAAACCCGATGTCGCCGTGGGTGTCGCCGTACCGTTTGCCGTCGCCGTACAAATGGGGATTACCTTCCTGTTCTCAGTGATGTCTGGCGTAATGTCCCGCTGCGACCGTATGGCGGCTAACGCTGACGCCCGCGGCATTGAACGAGTCAACTATCTGGCGCTGCTGGCGTTAGGCATCTTCTACTTCCTCTGCGCCTTCCTGCCGATTTACTTTGGGGCGGAACATGCGAAAACCGCCATTGATGTGCTGCCGGAACGTCTGATTGACGGGCTTGGCGTCGCAGGCGGCATTATGCCTGCTATCGGTTTCGCCGTACTGCTGAAAATCATGATGAAAAATGTCTATATCCCCTATTTCATCATCGGTTTCGTTGCCGCAGCCTGGCTCAAACTTCCGGTGCTGGCCATCGCCGCTGCGGCCCTCGCAATGGCATTGATCGACCTGCTGCGTAAATCTCCTGAACCGACTCAACCTGCGGCACAGAAAGAGGAATTCGAAGATGGCATCTAATCAAACCACGCTACCAAACGTCTCCGACACTGACGAGACGCTGCTGTCCGGCGTAAACGAAAACGTCTATGAAGACCAGAGTATCGGCACTGAACTGACGAAAAAGGATATCAACCGCGTGGCCTGGCGTTCCATGTTGTTGCAGGCTTCCTTTAACTACGAGCGTATGCAGGCGTCTGGCTGGCTGTACGGTTTACTGCCCGCCCTGAAAAAGATCCACACCAACAAACGTGATTTAGCGCGTGCAATGAAGGGCCATATGGGTTTCTTCAACACCCATCCATTTCTGGTGACGTTTGTGATCGGCATTATCCTCGCGATGGAGCGCTCCAAGCAGGATGTGAACAGCATTCAGAGTACCAAAATTGCCGTTGGCGCCCCGCTCGGCGGAATTGGCGATGCGATGTTCTGGCTGACATTGCTGCCCATTTGCGGCGGTATTGGAGCCAGTCTCGCACTGCAAGGTTCTATCCTCGGCGCCGTCGTCTTTATTGTTCTGTTCAACGTGGTTCACCTCGGCCTGCGTTTTGGCCTGGCGCACTATGCTTATCGGATGGGGGTCGCGGCCATTCCGCTTATCAAAGCGAACACCCGGAAAGTGGGTCATGCGGCGTCTATCGTTGGGATGACGGTGATTGGCGCGCTGGTGGCAACCTATGTTCGTCTGAACACCACGCTTGAAATCAAGGCCGGTGATGCGGTTGTTAAATTACAGGCCGACGTTATCGATAAACTCATGCCCGCGTTTTTACCGCTGGTCTATACCCTGACCATGTTCTGGCTGGTACGCCGCGGCTGGAGCCCGCTACGCCTTATTGGCATCACCGTCGTTTTGGGTGTAGTCGGTAAATTCTGTCACTTCCTGTAAAGACAAAGAGGTTTGAGATGTTAGGCATTATTTTGACGGGGCACGGCGGATTTGCCAGCGGGATGGAAAAAGCGATGAAGCAGATCCTTGGCGAGCAGTCGCAATTTATCGCCATCGACTTCCCGGAAGCATCAACGACCGCGCTGCTCACCTCACAGCTTGAGCAGGCCGTTGGTGAACTGGACGACCGGGAGGATATCGTGTTTCTGACTGACCTGTTGGGCGGTACGCCTTTTCGGGTGGCATCAACACTGGCGTTACAGAAACCGGGACGGGAAGTGATCACCGGCACGAATTTACAGCTCCTTCTGGAGATGGTGCTGGAACGCGAAGGATTAACCAGCGAAGCCTTTCGCCAGCAGGCGCTGGAGTGCGGGCATCGCGGCCTGACCAGTCTGGTGGATGAGCTGGGGCGCTGTCGCGAAGAAAACGCCATAGAGGAAGGGATATGATCCAGTTGCTGCGCGCCCGACGCGTGTTGACCGAGCAGGGCTGGCTTGACGATCACCAACTCCGTATTGAGAAAGGCGTTATTGCGGCAATAGAGCCCGTTCCCCCAGGAATCACAGTGCGTGATGCAGAGCTACTGTGCCCGGCATATATTGATACGCATGTTCACGGTGGCGCAGGTCTGGATGTCATGGACGACGCGCCGGAGACGCTCGATAAACTGGCGTTGTATAAAGCGCGCGAAGGCGTGGGCGGTTGGCTTCCCACGACGGTCACTGCACCGTTGGATGCTATCCGCAATGCGCTGGAACGTATTGCCCGGCGCTGTCAGTCCGGCGGCCCCGGCGCGCAGGTGCTGGGTAGTTATCTGGAAGGTCCCTGGTTCACGCCGCAGAACAAAGGGGCTCATCCGCCTGAACTGTTTCGTGAATTGGATCTTGCCGAGCTGGACGACCTGATAGCCGTCTCACAGAACACCTTGCGCATCATCGCGCTGGCGCCGGAAAAACCTGGCGCACTGCAAGCAATTCAACATCTCAAACAACGCGGCGTACGCGTCATGTTAGGCCATAGCGCGGCAACGTACGAACAGACCTGCGCCGCATTTGATGCCAGTGCAGACGGGCTGGTGCATTGTTTTAACGGTATGAGTGGATTACACCATCGGGAACCAGGAATGGTGGGCGCCGGGTTAACCAATACGCGTGCGTGGCTGGAGCTTATCGCCGACGGGCACCATGTCCATCCTGCGGCACTGCGTCTGTGCTGCGGCTACGCGAAAACGCGGGTTGTATTAATCACCGATGCGATGCGCGCAGCAGGTATGCCTGACGGGCAATATGATATTTGCGGCTACGACGTCGAAATGCGTGGCGGCATTGTACGCACCGCGTCCGGTGGGCTGGCGGGCAGTGCGCTCTCGATTGATACCGCCGTACGAAATATGGTCAAACACGCTGGCGCGACGCCAGAAGAGGCTATCCATATGGCCTCACTGCATCCTGCCCGCCTGCTTGGCATCGATCGCCAGTTGGGATCGATCGAGCCAGGCAAATGCGCCAGCCTCATCGCGCTGGACAATGGCCTGCATCTCCAGCGTGTCTGGATTCAGGGGCAGCCCTTCGCCTTGTAGACCTTTCATTCTCTGTCATATTGGCCTTAGACGTAACGTCATGAGGCCTTTCTTTTTCTTTCGCTAAGGAAATCCTTAGATAACGTAAGTTAAAGCCAACACGTTATATATCAATGAGATAACTACACCCTTCGTTTCACCGATCACATTTTTCGTTTTATTTCACTTTGCATCATTGAACTTTCGATTTCTTTTCTATAGATTTTATTTAACTGAACAGAAGAACAAGTGAAACGAAACGAAAGTCAAAGGAACAATACCAACGGCTGAGTGGAGTTCACAAGACTAAGGACTATGTTATGCCAGAAACTCGCACCTCCGTTACCGGCACCTGGACGGAAGAAGAGATCCGTCAACAACCGGCCAGTTGGATCCGCTCACTCAATAACATCAGCAGTATTCGATCGGCCATTGATCGTTTCCTGACGCCATTGCTGTGCAAAAACGATCTGCGGATCATACTGACCGGCGCAGGCACTTCCGCGTTTATCGGCGATATCATCGCCCCCTGGCTTTCACGCCACACCGGGAAAAACATCACGGCCGTACCCACCACTGACCTCGTCACAAATCCAATGGATTACCTGACGCCCGCACATCCGTTACTGCTGGTCTCCTTCGCCCGCTCCGGCAACAGCCCGGAAAGCGTTGCCGCCGTTGAGCTGGCAAATCAGTTTGTGCCTGAGTGCTATCACCTTTCGATCACCTGCAATGAAGCCGGAAATCTGTATCAAAATGCCGTCGACAGCGATAACGCCTTCGCATTGTTGATGCCTGCTGAAACGCACGATCGCGGCTTTGCGATGACCAGCAGCATCACCACCATGATGGCAAGCTGTCTGGCGGTGTTCGCACCCGATACGATCAACAACCAGACCTTCCGCGATGTTGCGGATCGCTGCCAGACGATCCTCACCTCGCTCGGTGATTTCAGCAAAGGCGTTTTTGGCAATGAGCCCTGGAAACGGATCGTTTACCTCGGTAGCGGCGGGTTACAGGGCGCTGCGCGTGAATCTGCGCTCAAAGTTCTGGAGCTGACAGCCGGTAAGCTGGCTGCATTTTACGACTCGCCGACGGGTTTCCGTCACGGCCCGAAATCGCTGGTTGATAACGAAACGCTGGTCGTGGTGTTTATCTCCAGCCATCCCTACACCCGTCAGTACGATCTCGATCTGTTAGCGGAACTGCGTCGCGATCAACAGGCACTGCGCGTCGTCGCAATCGCCGCTGAAAGCGATCCTGTCATCGACGCAGGCCCACATATCCTGCTGCCGCCATCGCGCGCTTTTATTGATACAGAACTGGCTTTCTGCTTCCTGATCTACGCGCAGGTGTTCGCACTCACGCAATCCATCAGCGTCGGAAACACTCCGGACACCCCATCCGCCAGCGGCACGGTTAACCGTGTGGTGCAAGGTGTTGTTATCCATCCCTGGAATGCCTAAGAGGATCGCATCATGAGCATTATTTCCACCAAGTACCTCCTGCAAGATGCCCAGACGAAAGGTTACGCTGTCCCTGCATTCAACATCCATAACGCCGAAACGATCCAGGCGATCCTCGAAGTTTGCAGTGAAATGCAATCCCCCGTGATCCTCGCCGGTACGCCTGGCACCTTTAAGCATATTGCTCTGGAAGAGATCTACGCGCTATGCAGCGCTTACTCCAACAGCTATGACATACCGCTGGCGCTGCATCTCGATCACCATGAGTCGCTGGAAGATATCCGCCGCAAGGTCAATGCCGGCGTACGCAGCGCCATGATCGACGGTAGCCACTTCCCGTTTGAAGAAAACGTGAAGCTGGTGAAATCGGTGGTGGATTTCTGTCACGCGCGCGATTGCAGCGTGGAAGCTGAACTGGGACGTCTGGGCGGCGTGGAAGACGACATGAGCGTCGATGCGGAAAGCGCCTTCCTGACCGATCCGCAGGAAGCGAAACGCTTTGTCGAACTCACCGGTGTCGACAGCCTCGCTGTGGCAATCGGTACTGCACACGGCCTTTACACCAAACGTCCTAAAATCGATTTCCAGCGTCTGGCTGAGATTCGCGAAGTGGTTGATATCCCACTGGTGCTGCACGGCGCAAGCGATGTACCTGATGAATACGTCCTCCGCACCATTGAACTGGGCGTATGCAAGGTTAACGTCGCCACCGAACTGAAAATTGCCTTTGCCGATGCAGTCAAGAAGTGGTTTGCGGAAAACCCGCAGGGTAACGATCCGCGTTATTACATGCGCGTGGGCATGGATGCGATGAAAGACGTCGTCAGAAGTAAAATAACGGTTTGCGGATCCTACAAAAAGTTACTGCAACCTTCGCATTGTTAATCTTTGTTTTCGAATTGAATCAATAAACATATAAAAACAACTTACTTCGCAATTTCAAAAGGTCATGATTAATTCCTCATGACCTTCATATTATACTGATGAAAATCATGGAGTACTCTACATGACACAGGAAAAGTCCTTTAAATCGAGGTTATGGGAATTCTTTCAAAGCCTGGGTAAAACATTTATGTTCCCCGTATCGCTGCTTGCATTTATGGGGTTATTATTAGGTGTAGGCAGTTCAATTACCAGTCCGTCGACAATAAAAAGCTTTCCATTCCTGGGAGGAGAACTTACCCAATTAACTTTTGGTTTTATTGCAATGGTAGGTGGATTTGCTTTTACTTATTTACCTGTCATGTTTGCTATTGCTATTCCAATGGGAATGGCTAAACGGAATAAAGCCGTTGGTGCTTTTTCAGGTTTTGTCGGCTATATGCTGATGAATATGAGTATCAATTATTACCTGACCGCAACACACCAGATTGCGGATGCCGCGACAATGAAACAGGTCGGGCAATCCATCGTATTAGGCATTCAGACATTAGAGATGGGCGTGCTGGGCGGCATCATCGCTGGCGTTATCACCTATTTCCTGCACGAGCGTTTCCAGGATACCGTCTTGCATGACGCTTTCGCTTTCTTTAGCGGCATTCGTTTCATCCCTATTATCACCTCGCTGACAATGTCTCTGGTGGGGTTAGCGATTCCATTACTCTGGACCTACGTCGCGATGGGTATTGCCGGTATCGGGCATATCATTCAGAGCACCAGCGTATTTGGCCCATTCTTATACGGTGTAGGCGTGCTGCTGCTCAAGCCTTTCGGCCTTCATCATATCCTGTTAGCTATGGTGCGTTTCACCCCGGCTGGCGGAACGGAGTTCGTTAACGGCCATGAAGTCGCCGGGGCGCTCAATATTTTTTATGCCGAGCTGAAAGCTGGCCTTCCCTTCAGCCCACATGTAACGGCCTTCTTATCTCAGGGCTTTATGCCGACATTTATTTTTGGTTTGCCTGCCGTAGCATATGCTATCTACAGAACGGCCAAACCCGAAAACCGCCCGGTGATTAAAGGACTGTTACTTTCCGGTGTTTTAGTTTCGGTTATCACTGGTATCTCCGAGCCCATTGAATTTTTATTCCTCTTTATTGCCCCAGCGCTGTATGCCTTCCATATTGTAATGTCTGGGTTGGCTTTGATGGTCATGGCAATTCTTGGTGTCACCATTGGTAATACGGACGGCGGCATTCTGGATTTGTTAATTTTCGGTGTGATGCAAGGAACATCAACGAAATGGTATTTATTATTCCCGGTTGGTATCGTTTGGTTTGGGATCTACTTCTTTGTTTTCCGCTGGTACATTCTTAAGCATGATATTAAAACACCAGGCCGTGAGGACTCTTCAGATGATGCAGCCCAGGCTGTTGCAGCAAATACCAAAGCACGCGGCAAATCAAAATATGATCACGGTGTTATTTTGAATGCGCTGGGTGGGAAAGAAAATATCGATTCTCTGGATAACTGTATTACCCGTTTACGCCTGGTGGTGAAAGATATGTCCAAAGTGGATCAACAAACATTAAAAAACGCCGGGGCGCTCTCCGTCGTTGTACTGGATGCGTATAGCGTTCAGGTCATTATTGGGCCACAGGTGCAAAGCGTGAAAACAGGCATTGAAGCCTTAATCTAACAGGAGTCTGGAATGTTCGATTTCGACAGTATCATCGAGCGTCAAAGTGATAAATGCCGCAAGTGGGATCATCCGTTTGTCTGCTCGCGGTTTGGCGCCGTACCAAAAGACTTTATTCCGCTATGGATTGCGGACATGGATTTCACCTCACCTCCTGCGGTGATTGACGGCTTCCAGCGTATCGTCCAGCACGGAACATTTGGCTACACCTACTGTTTCGATGCGTTTTATGACGCGGTCATTACCTTCCAGTATGAGCGCCATCAGGTAAATGTTCAGCGTGACTGGATCACGCTAACCTACGGCACCGTTTCTACACTGCACTACACGGTTCAGGCATTCTGCCAACCGGGCGATAGCGTGATGATGAATACGCCGGTCTATGACCCTTTTGCGATGGCGGCGCAGCGGCAGAATGTGCATGTTCTCGCCAGCCCGCTTCGCGTGGAAGAGAACCGCTATCATCTTGATGTTGAATTGATCGAAGACCAGCTTAAAACGCATCGTCCAAAGCTATGGTTCTTCTGTTCGCCGCATAACCCTTCAGGAAGGATCTGGCGTGCGGATGAGATCCGTCTGGTCTCTGATTTATGCAAACGCTATGGCGTGATCCTGGTCGTTGACGAAGTCCATGCCGAGCACATTCTTGATGGTAAGTTCGTCAGTTGCTTGTCATCGGGGTGCGCCGCACTGGATAACGTTATTGTCCTGACCTCGCCCAACAAAGCTTTCAACTTAGGCGGGCTGAAAACCTCTTATTCCATCATCCCGAATGAGACGCTGAGGCAGCGTTTTCGCCAGCAGCTTGAGAAGAACTCCATCACCTCGCCGAATATCTTCGGTGTCTGGGGAATCATTCTTGCCTATCAGCAGGGGCTTGCATGGCTGGATGCGCTGAATGGATATCTGCGCGGCAACGCCGTATATCTGGCTGACGCCATTAAGACCCACTTTCCCGACTGGAAAATGATGACACCGGAATCGTCATATCTCGCATGGATTGACGTGAGTGCGGATGAGCGCAGCGCAACGCAACTGACACAGCACTTTGCTCAACAGGCAGGAGTGGTGATCGAAGATGGCAGCCACTACGTGCAAAACGGTGAAAACTATTTACGGATTAACTTCGGCACCCAGCGCTATTGGCTGGAACACGCCATCGACAGGATGCTGAAGCATTACTAATCCTTGTACAAACAGTGTTATCCCCACCGGGTAACACTGTTTTTCCTCTGATGCGGCCAGCCAGGGCAGTAAATGGCGGCCGCCCGACTTTCACACTTACTCCCCCTGCTGCTCCAGCGCATACTTATACAGCGCGTTCTTTTTCACGCCGTGGATTTCGGCGGCAAGAGCGGCGGCCTTTTTCAGCGGCAGTTCCGCCTGTAACAACGCCAGCGTTCGCAGCGCGTCGGCAGGAAGCGCATCGTCCTGGGCTTTGTGCCCTTCGACAATCAGTACCATTTCCCCCTTGCGGCGGTTTTCGTCCTCTTTCACCCATGCCAGCAGTTCGCCGACCGGCGCGCCGTAAATGGTCTCCCAGGTTTTGGTCAGCTCACGCGCCAGCACCACGTAGCGAGATTCTCCCCACACGGCGACCATATCTTCCAGGCTGTCCAGCAAACGGTGCGTGGACTCATAAAAAATCAGCGTCCGTGGTTCTGCTTCAATCGCTTTCAGCGCATCACGGCGGCCTTTCGATTTCGCGGGCAGAAAACCTTCATAGCAAAAACGATCGGACGGCAACCCGGCGGCGCTCAGCGCGGCAATCGCAGCGCACGGCCCCGGCAACGGAACCACACGGATGCCGGCTTCACGACAGGTACGCACCAGATGGTAACCCGGATCATTGATCAATGGCGTTCCGGCATCAGAAACCAGCGCAATGTTCTGCCCCTCTTTCAGCTTCGCCACCAGCGTCTCGGCTTTTTGCTGCTCATTATGGTCATGTAAAGCGAACAAACGGGCGTTAATCGCGAAGTGTTGTAACAATAGCCCGGTATGACGAGTGTCTTCAGCGGCAATTAAATCAACGGCTTGCAAAACTTCGAGCGCTCGTTGGGTAATATCAGCCAAATTCCCGATAGGAGTAGGTACAATATAGAGTTGGCCCTGAGAATTATCCGCCGATTCGTTTTGTTTCATTGTGTCGTCCGTATTGCCGATTTAATATTGAGCATTGCGTAAAAAATATCACTGGATACAGTATGGTACCCTCAACATTTTCTCGTTTGAAAGCCGCGCGCGCGCTGCCTGTCATTCTGGCAGCATTGATTTTCGCGGGCTGTGGCACCCAGGCGCCGGATCAAAGTGCTGCCCATATGCAGGGCACGGCACAAGCTGATTCCGGCTTTTATCTGCAACAAATGCAGCAAAGTTCAGATGATAGCAAGACCAACTGGCAATTACTCGCCATTCGTGCACTGCTGAAAGAAGGCAAAAGCCAGCATGCCATCGAATTATTCAACCAGTTGCCGCAAAACCTGAACGATGCGCAGCGTCGCGAACAGTCGCTGCTGGCGGTTGAGATCAAACTGGCGCAGAAAGATATCGCCGGCGCGCAGGCGCTGCTGGAAAAACTCACTCCGGCTGATTTGGATCAGAACCAACAGGCGCGTTACTGGCAGGCGAAAATTGATGCCAGCCAGGGCCGCCCTTCTCTTTCACTGCTGCGCGCGTTAATCGCCCAGGAGCCGCTGCTGTCTGCAAAAGACAAGCAGAAGAACATGGACGCCACCTGGCAAGCGCTCTCCTCTATGACCCAGGAACAGGCTCAGGCGCTGGTCATTAACGCCAATGAAAACGTCCTGCAAGGCTGGCTGGATTTACAGCGTGTCTGGTTCGATAACCGTAACGACCCGGACATGATGAAAGCCGGGATTGCCGACTGGCAAAAACGCTACCCGCAAAACCCAGGGGCAAAACTGCTGCCCACGCAACTGGTCAATGTGCAAAGCTTTAAACCGGCTTCTACCAGCAAAATCGCCCTGCTGCTGCCGCTGAACGGCCAGGCCGCCATTTTTGGCCGCACCATTCAGCAAGGTTTTGAAGCGGCGAAAAATCTGGGGACGCAACCGGTGGACGCGCAGCCTGCCGCTGCGCCTGTCGCGGAACCGACAGCGTCGGCAGAACCTGCCCAGCCGCAAGCCGCTGACGGCGTCGCCAGCCCTTCTCAGGCGGCGGTGAACGATTTGACTGGCGACGAACAAACGCAGCCCGTCGAGCAACCGGTAAGCGCCCCGGCGCAGACCGCTACGGCGAGCGCGCCGGCCAACCCTTCTGCTGAACTGAAAATCTACGACACCACCTCTCAACCGCTGGATCAGATCCTCACGCAGGTTCAGCAGGACGGCGCCAGCATTGTTGTCGGGCCGCTGCTGAAAAATAACGTTGAAGAGCTGATCAAAAGCAATACGCCGCTGAATGTCCTGGCGCTTAATCAGCCTGAGAAGGTGCAGAACCTCGCCAATATTTGCTACTTTGCCCTCTCACCTGAAGATGAAGCCCGCGACGCGGCGCATCATATTCACGACCAGGGCAAACAAAATCCGCTGTTGCTGATTCCACGCAGCGGGCTGGGCGATCGCGTGGCGAACGCTTTCGCTCAGGAGTGGCAGAAGCTGGGCGGCGGCACGGTGTTGCAGCAGAAATTCGGTTCTACCGCTGAGCTGAGAATGGGCGTCAACGGCGGCTCCGGCATTGCCCTGACGGGCAGCCCTGTCGCCGCCAGCCAGCCCTCACAGCCGGGCGTCACCATTGGCGGCCTGACGATTCCAGCACCGCCGACAGACGCGCAGATCACTGGCGGCGGCGGTCGCGTTGACGCGGTCTACATTCTGGCGACGCCGGAAGAGATCGGGTTTATTAAACCGATGATCGCCATGCGTAACGGCAGCCAAAGCGGCGCAACGCTGTACGCCAGCTCGCGCAGCGCGCAGGGCACTTCCGGCCCCGACTTCCGTCTGGAGATGGAAGGCTTGCAGTACAGCGAGATCCCAATGCTGGCCGGTAGCAATATGCCGTTAATGCAGCAGGCGCTCGGCGCCGTACGCAACGACTACTCCCTTGCCCGTATGTACGCGATGGGCGTAGACGCGTGGTCGCTGGCGAACCACTTCTCGCAGATGCGCCAGGTGCCGGGTTTCGAAATTAACGGTAATACCGGGGCGTTAACCGCCACACAGGATTGCGTGATTAACAGGAAGTTATCATGGCTCAAATACCAGCAAGGGCAAATCGTCCCCGCCAGTTAACGAGTAAACAGACCGGCGACGTGTGGGAAGCCGCCGCACGCCGCTGGCTGGAGAGCAAGGGACTGCGTTTTGTTGCCGCCAACGTGCGTGAGCGCGGCGGCGAAATCGATCTGATAATGCGTGACGGAAAAACCACGGTCTTTGTTGAGGTTCGTTATCGCCGCTCGGCACAGTTTGGCAGCGCGGCCGCCAGTGTGACCTGGAGCAAACAACACAAATTATTACAGACCGCCCGCTTGTGGCTTGCTCGCCACAATGGGAGTTTTGATACTGTGGATTGCCGGTTCGATGTGTTAGCCTTCACCGGAAATGATGTTGAGTGGTTTAAGGATGCCTTTAACGACCGCTCATAATTGAAGATTTAAGGATTAGCGTGCTCGATAGAATTAAAGTCTGCTTTACAGAAAGCATTCAAACGCAAATTGCTGCGGCAGAAGCTCTCCCGGATGCAATTTCCCGTGCCGCCATGACGCTGGTTCACTCCCTGCTCAACGGCAACAAAATTCTCTGTTGTGGTAATGGTACTTCCGCCGCCAACGCACAGCATTTTGCTGCCAGCATGATCAACCGTTTTGAAACAGAACGTCCCAGTTTACCCGCTATTGCACTTAATACCGATAATGTGGTCTTAACAGCGATTGCCAACGATCGCCTGCATGATGAAATCTATGCAAAACAGGTCCGTGCGCTGGGCCATGCCGGTGATGTTTTATTGGCGATTTCTACGCGTGGCAACAGTCGCGATATCGTTAAGGCCGTTGAGGCCGCCGTCACTCGGGATATGACCATTGTGGCGTTGACAGGCTATGACGGGGGCGAGCTGGCCGGGTTATTAGGGCCGCAGGATGTTGAAATCCGTATTCCCTCGCACCACAGCGCACGCATTCAGGAAATGCATATGCTGACGGTAAACTGCTTGTGCGATTTGATCGACAACACGCTTTTCCCTCACCAGGATGATTAAGGAGTACATATGAAGGCATTTTCGCCACTCGCAGTCCTTATTTCTGCGTTGCTGTTGCAAGGTTGCGTCGCTGCCGCGGTGGTTGGAACCGCCGCTGTGGGTACGAAAGCCGCAACCGATCCACGTAGCGTTGGCACCCAGGTGGATGACGGAACCCTGGAGCTGCGCGTAAACAGCGCGCTGTCGAAAGACGAACAAATCAAGAAAGAAGCGCGCATCAACGTAACGGCGTATCAGGGCAAGGTATTACTGGTGGGTCAGTCGCCGAATAGCGAACTCTCCTCGCGGGCAAAACAGATTGCGATGGGTGTCGATGGAGCGACAGAAGTGTATAACGAAATCCGTCAGGGCCAGCCGATTGGTCTTGGGACGGCTTCGAACGATACCTGGATCACCACCAAAGTGCGTTCGCAGCTGTTAACCAGCGATCAGGTGAAGTCGTCCAACGTAAAAGTGACGACCGAAAATGGCGAAGTTTTCCTGTTGGGTCTGGTCACCGAGCGTGAATCAAAAGCCGCTGCGGACATCGCCAGCCGGGTCAGCGGTGTGAAACGCGTCACCACCGCCTTTACGTTTATCAAATAACCCGCCGTTTTAGCCGGATGGCGGCTGCGCCTTATCCGGCCTACGGGAAGTACCATTTGTAGGCCCGGTAAGCGCCAGCGCCATCGGGCATTGAGCCGGATGGCGGCTTTGCCTTATCCGGCCTACAGGAAGTGCCATTTGTAGGCCCGGTAAGCGCCAGCGCCACCGGGCATTGCGCCGGATGGCGGCTTTGCCTTATCCGGCCTACAGAGAAGCACTTACGTAGGCCGGGCAAGCGAAGCGCCCCCGGCATTGCCACTTCACACCAGCGCAATACTTCCCACTATCACCCCAGAAATCGCCACCAGTACGCCTGTAAGCCACAACGCTTTTGCCGGGAAGGCTTTACGCAGCATAATCAGCGACGGCAGACTCACCGCCGGCAAGGTCATCAGCAGCGCCAGAGCAGGTGCGGTTCCCATTCCTGCCAGCATCATCGTTTGTACAATCGGAATCTCTGCGGCGGTAGGGATCACAAACAGGCATCCCGCGACGGCCATCGCAATAACCCACATCAGCGTATTATCAACTGCGCCATCGGCATGTGGGAACAGCCAGACACGCGCCGCGCCTAATACCAGTACCGCCAGGATATAAACCGGGATCGTACTCCAGAATAGCGACCACAATGCCTTTCCCCAGCGAGCAAAGAATCCGCCCTGCGGTTCAGATACGGTGATCTCCTGAGGAATGTCTACCTGCGGCGACTCTTTCACCCATTTCTGCACCAGCGTCGCCACCACCAGCACTATCGCCAGCCCGGCAACCAGACGAATAGCCGCAAAATGCCAGCCGAGCACAAAGCCCATAAACACCAGCGTTGCCGGATTCAGTAACGGATTACCCATCCAGAACGCCAGCGCGCCGCCCATAGAAACCTGCTGGCGACGCATTCCCGCCGCCACCGGCGCGGCGCAGCAGGTACACATCATGCCTGGCAGCGAGAACAGGGTGCCAAACAGCGTGCCGCGAAAACGCGACTGCCCCAGCGTACGTAGCAGCCAGTCGCGCGGGATCAACACCTGAATCAGCGAACCGAGGATCACCCCCAGCACCGCCGCCTTCCAGACCGCGATAAAATAGATCATCGCGTAGTCCCAGGCCGCTCGCCACGGGTTCGCATCCGCCTGCGCCAGAATAGATTTACCGATACTGTGCGTTTCCGCAGCCGTGAAGGCTTTGCCGTAATAAGGCTGCCATTTCACATACCAGAGGCCAACGATAACGACGAGAAAGAAGAGTGCGGGTTTCCACCATTGAAATGGCGTCACCGCCTGAGATGAAGACTGACCAGCCATAGCATTCCCCAGGAAGTTATTGAGATAATTAAGCCCGTGAATACTACGCCTTTGGGAAATGTTTGGAAACGTCGTTTTTTATTGGATGGGGGCAAAATGCCCGGTGGCGCTCGCGCTTATCGGGCCTGGAGAACGCCACGAAATCCCATGTCGGATAAGGCGTTAGCCACCATCCGGCAGTGAACAGATGCTATAACGCCCTTTCCCGCAACCGGGATGAGGTCAGGATGGTAACGCCTTCTTGCTCCGGCGCCAGAGCCTCCTCCAGCATCGCACGCGCCACATCTCTGGCGTCGATGGATTTCCAGTTTCCCGGCAGCAGCCGGAACAGTGGCGCAAACAGCGTTTCATTCATCCGGTGTTTAGCTCTGTCGCCAAGCAACATGGAGGGACGCGCAATCGTCAGGCGCGGCCATTGCTGGGCGATTAACGCCTCTTCCATTTCACCTTTGACCCGGTTATAGAAAAACGGCGATCGCGCATTTGCGCCCATCGCACTCACGACCAGCATATGCCGGGCGCCCAGCCGCCGCCCCGTCAGCGCGGTATCCACCACCAGCGTATAATCCGCATGAATAAACGCCTCTTTGCTTCCGGCCTCGCGGCGAGTCGTTCCCAGACAGCAAAAAACAATGTCCACCGGATCGGTCACCTGCGCCAGCGCATCGGTCAGTTGAGGATCGTGAGGATTATAAACGCCGACCATATCCGCCAGAGGGCGGCGTGTGGGCGCGGCTATCGAATGAATCCGGGGTTCATTAAGCAACATCCGCAGGAGGTGTCCTCCCACCAGCCCCGTCGCCCCTGTAATTAACACCTGAGTCATCGCGCGCTCCATAACCTCAACCATTCATCTAACTATAGGCTACGGATCGGGCTGCGTAGCCAGTGCATTTTTTTGCCAAATCCCAACGTGTTGTCAGTGAATTTGATTTCATCCAGGCGGATTTCCCATACTGGCGCTGGCAACATTCTGGCGACAGGAAAGCGGCGGAGATAGGCCTGACGCGCCGCATCGCTTTCCTCTCCCTCAAGCTTGCGGATCTCCCCTTTAAACTGTATTCCGCGAATCCGCGCCACCGTTTTCGGCTGACCGTTGACCGTTCCGGCAACGGGCGCGCGCGGGCCGGACATCTGCGCATGGCGCGTTTTCTCTTCCGTGAGTACATAAAACGCGACCTTTTGCGCATCAAACAGATAAAACGCGTTTGCGCACCAGAGTTCGCCCTCATGCTGAACGCACCAGGTGACCACATGCTGCTTTGCCAGCCAGCGGCTTATCGCGGTGAGTGTTTCCATCGTTATTCTCTCTTATACTGGGCATCTGAAAATTAACACGCTAATGGTCATGATGACACCCTGGTATCTGTATCTGATCCGCACCGCAGACAATGCCCTCTACACCGGGATTACGACCGATGTGGCGCGCCGCTATAAGCAGCATCAAAGCGGTAAAGGCGCAAAAGCGTTGCGCGGAAAAGGGGAACTTACCCTGGCGTTTTCGGCGCGGGTCGGCGAGCGCTCGCTTGCCCTGCGCATGGAGTATCGCATCAAGAGACTCACAAAGCGCCAGAAGGAGCGCCTCGTGACAGAAGGTGAAGGGTTTGAGGCGTTACTGGCCAGCCTGCAAACCCCAACGCTTAAAAGCGATTGAAATAGTCGTGGTATTCCACCAGGCCCGTCACGCCGTCCAGCGCATCTTCCGCCAGGCGGTGTACCTGGAAAGCGCTTTCGGTGCCCGGCCAGCGGCAATGAAGATCGTAATGCGCCGCCAGTTCAAAGCCGAAACGGCTGTACAATGCCGGCTCGCCCAGCGTGACGACCGCCGCATAGCCAAACTCGTTGAGTGAATCCAGTCCTTCGTAGACCAGTTGGCGCGCAAGCCCTTGTCCACGGTAGTTTTCATCTACCGCCAACGGCGCCATTCCCACCCATTGCAGGTCTTCACCCTGTACATCGACCGGACTAAACGCCACATAGCCAACCACCTGACCTTCGTCGTCAGTGGCGACCAGACCCAGCGTCAGGAAGCCATCTTCGCGCAGGTCATGCACCAGCTTCGCTTCCGCATCGCTTTCGAACGTGCGGCGCAGCAAAGCGTCGATACCGGGCGCGTCAATGGGAATTTCAACTCGAATCAGCATGGTTCACCTACCGAGGTCTGTTTGGTTTCTGGCGAGGTTTTCATACCCGCCTCAACAAAATCCGCCAGTTGTAGCAGCATAATGCGTAACGCTTTCGGCATCTGCTCCAGTTCGATGGCGTCCATCAGGTTTTTCACATACAGCCCTAACTCTGTATCGCCTTCAATGACCAGACGACGCTGGAAGAAGAGCGTATCAGGGTCCTGCTTACGCGCCGCAATCATCAACAAGTCGCTGGCATCGGCGCTAAAGCTCACGTCGGCCTCAGCGTTCTGACTGACAATCAGTTTGCCGTTCTCAACAGAGGTGTACCATCTGAGGTTAATATCACGCACCGTAATACTTAACCAACGGCCTTCGAGGAACTCAAGCTCCCCATCTGCCAGCGCCTGACGAAATTGCCAGCTCAGAACCTGTTCCAGAACCTGGCGCTTCAGCGCAAAGGGCGTCAGTTTAACCGGAACACTCATCAGAGACGGGCCAAAATGTACTAAGCGTGAACGCAGTTTATCCAACACGAGCTTTACTCCCTGTTTCAATAATCCCGTTATTTTGCCATATCAGATAAACGACATAGCGGCGTAAATCAACAATTCGATACGAAATTGTTACCCAGTTATAGGTGTAACCAATACGCCTTTAACTGCCTTAAATCAAAAATTGTCGCAGCAAGGTTAACTAAAATCTCTCTTCGTTAACAATTTTGCGGCCTGGACGGCGCAACATTCAGGAATAATTATGGAGCTGCTCTGCCCTGCCGGAAATCTCCCGGCGCTTAAGGCGGCCATTGAGAACGGTGCTGATGCCGTTTATATCGGGCTAAAAGATGATACTAACGCCCGTCACTTCGCCGGTCTTAATTTTACTGAGAAAAAATTGCAGGAAGCGGTGAATTACGTCCATCAACATCGCCGTAAACTGCACATCGCGATTAACACGTTTGCACACCCGGATGGATATGTTCGCTGGCAGCGTGCCGTGGATATGGCGGCGCAACTGGGCGCGGATGCGCTGATCCTGGCCGACCTTGCTATGCTTGAGTATGCAGCAGAACGCTATCCGCATATTGAGCGCCATGTCTCTGTTCAGGCATCGGCAACGAATGAAGAAGCAATTAACTTCTACCATCGCAACTTTGACGTTGCGCGCGTCGTCCTGCCGCGCGTGCTTTCCATTCATCAGGTGAAACAGCTCGCCCGCGTCACGCCCGTGCCGCTGGAGGTCTTCGCCTTCGGCAGCCTGTGCATTATGGCGGAAGGCCGTTGCTACCTCTCCTCTTATCTGACGGGTGAATCCCCCAATACCGTTGGCGCCTGCTCTCCGGCCCGCTTCGTGCGCTGGCAACAGACCTCCCAGGGGCTGGAATCGCGCCTGAACGAGGTGCTCATCGACCGCTATCAGGACGGTGAGAACGCCGGTTATCCAACGCTGTGTAAAGGTCGCTATCTGGTTGATGGCGAGCGCTACCACGCGCTGGAAGAACCTACCAGCCTCAACACGCTGGAACTGCTGCCTGACCTGCTGGCGGCGAATATCGCCTCGGTGAAAATTGAAGGACGTCAGCGCAGCCCGGCGTATGTCAGCCAGGTGGCGAAAGTGTGGCGTCAGGCGATCGACCGCTGCATGGCCGACCCGCAAAACTTCGTCCCGCAAAGCGCCTGGATGGAGACGCTTGGCTCCATGTCCGAAGGCACTCAGACCACGCTTGGCGCGTATCACCGTAAATGGCAGTGAGAGAAGCAATGAAATATTCCTTAGGGCCGGTGCTTTACTATTGGCCGAAAGAGACGCTGGAAGCATTTTATCAGCAGGCCGCCACCAGCAGCGCCGACGTGATTTACCTTGGCGAAGCGGTGTGCAGCAAACGCCGCGCCACCAAAGTGGGCGACTGGCTTGATATGGCGAAATCCCTTGCCGGAAGCGGCAAGCAGGTCGTGCTCTCCACGCTGGCGCTGGTACAGGCCTCCTCTGAATTGGGCGAACTGAAACGCTATGTGGAAAACGGCGACTTCCTGCTGGAGGCCAGCGACCTCGGCGTCGTGAATATGTGCGCCGAGCGCAAGCTGCCGTTTGTCGCCGGTCATGCGCTTAACTGCTATAACGCGGTAACGCTGCGTCTGCTGCTTAAACAGGGCATGGTGCGCTGGTGCATGCCGGTCGAGCTTTCCCGCGACTGGCTGGTGAATCTGCTGAACCAGTGCGATGAGCTCGGCATCCGCAATCAGTTTGAAGTGGAAGTGCTGAGCTACGGTCATCTGCCGCTGGCGTACTCCGCCCGCTGTTTTACCGCGCGTTCGGAAGACCGCCCGAAAGACGAGTGTGAAACCTGCTGCATCAAGTACCCGAACGGGCGTAACGTGTTGTCGCAGGAGAATCAGCAGGTGTTCGTGCTTAACGGTATTCAGACCATGAGCGGCTACGTTTATAACCTCGGCAACGAACTGACCTCCATGCAGGGGCTGGTCGACATTGTGCGCCTTTCCCCGCTGGGTACGGAGACATTCGCCATGCTCGACGCCTTCCGCGCCAATGAAAACGGCAGCGCGCCGTTGCCGCTGGCCGCGCACAGCGACTGCAACGGTTACTGGAAACGCCTGGCCGGTCTGGAACTACAGGTGTAACTGAACCTTGCCGGATGGCGACATAAATGCTTTATCCGGCCTACGGTTGGACTGATAAACTTTTGCCGGATGGCGGCATAAATGCCTTATCCGGCCTACAATGCGTTTGTAGGCCTGATAAGCGAAGCGCCATCAGGCAGTTGATGTTTGCGCCCCGCCTTATACCGCTCACTTTGTTAACAACGGTAATCAAATTTTAATGCAGTATTAAATGATTCACCGACGACAAAGTGAGCCGTTATGACTGACAAAACCATTCCATTTTCGCTGCTGGATCTGGCACCGATCCCCGAAGGCTCCTCTGCGAAAGAGGCCTTCTCACACTCACTGGATCTCGCCCGTCTGGCAGAACGGCGCGGCTATCACCGCTACTGGCTGGCGGAACATCACAACATGACCGGTATCGCCAGCGCGGCGACATCGGTGCTGATTGGCTATCTGGCCGCCAATACCACCACGCTGCATCTGGGTTCTGGCGGGGTGATGCTCCCCAACCACTCACCGCTGGTTATCGCCGAGCAGTTCGGTACGCTGAATACGCTCTATCCTGGACGGATTGATCTGGGCCTGGGGCGTGCGCCGGGAAGCGATCAGCGCACCATGATGGCGCTGCGCCGTCATATGAGCGGCGATATTGATAATTTCCCGCGCGACGTCGCTGAACTGGTGGACTGGTTCGACGCGCGCGATCCCAATCCACATGTACGCCCGGTTCCGGGTTATGGCGAGAAGATCCCGGTGTGGCTGCTGGGTTCCAGCCTGTACGGCGCACAGCTGGCGGCGCAGCGTGGTCTGCCGTTCGCCTTCGCCTCCCACTTCGCGCCCGATATGCTGTTCCAGGCGCTGCATCTCTATCGCACCCAGTTCAAGCCGTCCGCGCGGCTGGAAAAACCGTATGCGATGGTGTGCATCAATATCATCGCCGCTGACAGCAATCGCGATGCGGAATTTCTGTTTACCTCTATGCAGCAGGCGTTTGTGAAACTGCGTCGCGGCGAGACCGGGCAGCTACCCGCGCCAATTCAAAATATAGATCAGTTCTGGTCGCCGTCCGAGCAATATGGCGTGCAGCAGGCGCTGAGCATGTCGCTGGTGGGCGATAAAGCCAAAGTGCGTCACGGGCTGGAATCTATTCTGCGCGAAACGCAGGCGGATGAGATTATGGTCAACGGGCAGATTTTCGATCATCAGGCGCGGCTGCATTCGTTTGACCTGGCGATGCAGGTGAAAGAGGAGTTGGTGGGGTAGTGCGTTGTTTTGCCCGGTGGCGCTTCGCTTACCGGGCCTACGAGATTGTTCAGGCCGGATAAGGCGTAGCCGCCATCCGGCACAACAAACTTACTGGTACACTGGTAACAAGTTCACGCTCGACAGAATATGCACCAGCGCGTTGCCGATACCGAATACCAGGATCAGCGCAATCATCGGCTTGCCGCCCCAGACGCGGAATTTCGGGCTGCCGAAACGTTGGCGTGAAGCTCGCGCCAGCAGAGCCGGAACAATGGCGGCCCAGATGGTTGCCGCCAGCCCCGCATAGCCAATAGCATACAGGAACCCGTTCGGCCACAGCAGACCGCCAATCACCGGCGGCAGGAAAGTCAGCAGCGCAGTTTTGAAGCGCCCCAGCGCCGAATCATCAAAACCAAACAGATCCGCCAGATAGTCAAACAGACCGAGCGTCACGCCGAGGAACGAACTCGCCACCGCAAAGTTAGAGAACACCACCAGCAGCAGATCCAGACTGCGGCTGTTCAGTACGCCGCTCAGCGCCTGTACCAGCACATCAATATTACCGCCCTGCTGCGCAATACCGATAAACGCCGGGCGCGGAATATTACCCATCGTACCCAACAGCCAGATGGTATACAGCACCAGCGCCATCAGCGTACCGTACACCAGGCATTTCACGATGGTACGCGGATCTTTACCGTAATACTTCATCAGGCTTGGCACGTTGCCGTGATAACCAAACGACGCCAGGCAAAACGGCAGTGTCATCAGCAGGTACGGCGTGTAAGACGCATTGCTTTCGGCCACGTTAAACAGCGTCGCCGGCGTGACGTGCCCCAGCAGACTGCCGAAGGTCAGAAAGAAGGTGATGACTTTCGCGCCCAGCACAATCGCCGTCATCCGGCTAACCGCTTTGGTACTTAACCAGACAACAAAAGCCACCAGCAACGCAAACGCAAAACCTGCCGCCCGCGCCGGAACATTCAGCGACATTTCAGCAAAGGTATGATGCAGAATCGAGCCGCTCGCCGAGATATAGGCGTAGGTCAGGATATAGAGCACAAAGGCAATAGAGATCCCATTCACCACGTTCCAGCCTTTACCCAGCAGGTCTTTAGTGATGGTGTCAAAGCTGGAGCCAATCCGGTAGTTGAGGTTGGCTTCGAGGATCATCAGCCCGGAATGCAGCATACAGAACCAGGTAAACACCAACGCCGCCATCGACCAGAAGAACCACGCACCGGACATAACCACCGGCAGGGAGAACATTCCCGCGCCAATAATGGTGCCGCCGATGATCACCACGCCGCCAAGCAGCGAAGGTGACGTTTGGGTGGTGGTTAGTGTTGCCATTCAGCCCTCTCTCCAGTGAATAATATTGCGACTGCATTTTATTGTGTCGCACTGTACCAGTACGCGAGTACAAAAGAAATAAAAAAAGCCCCGATCGCAATCATCGGGGCTGTATATTTTACTTTACGGTGCGAGACCGCGATTTAGCGTGAATTACGCATCACCGCCGAAACGACGACGACCGGTGGAGTCGTCACGACGCGGCGCACGGCCTTCACGACGCTCACCGCTGAAACGACGACCATCACCACGGCCACCTTCACGGCGCTCACCGCCAAAACCACGACCGCCTTCACGACGCTCGCCACCGAAGCTACGACCACCGCCACGACGCTCGTTACCGGAATGCGGTTGCGCATCGCCCAGCAGTTGCATGTTCATCGGCTTGTTCAGGATGCGGGTGCGCGTAAAGTGCTGCAACACCTCACCCGGCATACCTTTCGGCAGCTCAATGGTGGAGTGGGAAGCAAACAGCTTGATGTTACCAATGTAACGGCTGCTGATGTCGCCTTCGTTAGCAATCGCGCCAACGATATGACGCACTTCAACACCGTCATCACGGCCCACTTCAATGCGGTACAGCTGCATATCGCCAACGTCACGACGTTCACGACGCGGGCGATCTTCACGGTCACCACGATCAGCACGCGGGCCACGATCGTTACGATCGCGCGGACCACGGTCATCACGGTCACGGAATTCACGTTTAGGACGCATCGGCGCATCCGGCGGTACGATCAGCGTGCGTTCGCCCTGCGCCATTTTCAGCAGTGCGGCAGCCAGCGTTTCGAGATCCAGCTCTTCGCCTTCTTCGGTCGGCTGGATTTTCGCCAGCAGTGCGCGGTACTGATCCAGATCGCTGCTTTCCAGCTGCTGCTGAACTTTCGCTGCAAATTTTTCCAGACGGCGTTTGCCCAGCAGTTCTGCGTTCGGCAGTTCCACTTCCGGGATGGTCAGCTTCATGGTGCGTTCAATGTTGCGCAGCAGACGACGCTCGCGGTTCTCAACGAACAGCAGCGCGCGGCCAGCACGACCCGCACGACCGGTACGGCCGATACGGTGAACGTAAGACTCGGAGTCCATCGGGATATCGTAGTTTACAACCAGGCTGATGCGCTCAACGTCCAGGCCACGGGCCGCAACGTCAGTTGCAATCAGGATATCCAGACGACCGTCTTTCAGACGCTCCAGAGTCTGCTCACGCAGCGCCTGGTTCATGTCGCCATTCAGCGCGGCGCTGTTGTAACCGCTACGCTCCAGCGCTTCAGCCACTTCCAGGGTCGCATTTTTAGTACGAACGAAGATAATCGCCGCATCAAAATCTTCAGCTTCCAGGAAACGCACCAGCGCTTCGTTTTTACGCATGCCCCAGACAGTCCAGTAGCTCTGGCTGATGTCAGGACGCGTGGTCACGCTGGACTGAATGCGCACTTCCTGCGGCTCTTTCATAAAGCGGCGGGTAATGCGACGAATCGCTTCCGGCATGGTGGCAGAGAACAGTGCGGTCTGATGACCTTCAGGAATCTGCGCCATGATGGTTTCAACGTCTTCGATGAAGCCCATACGCAGCATTTCGTCGGCTTCGTCCAGCACCAGACCGCTCAGTTTAGAGAGATCCAGCGTGCCGCGTTTTAAGTGATCAAGCAGACGTCCCGGCGTACCGACAACGATCTGCGGCCCTTGACGCAGGGCGCGTAACTGCACGTCATAACGCTGGCCGCCGTACAGGGCAACCACGTTCACGCCGCGCATATGTTTAGAGAAATCCGTCATGGCTTCAGCAACCTGAACCGCCAGTTCGCGGGTCGGTGCCAGCACCAGAATCTGAGGTGCCTTCAGCTCAGGATCAAGATTGTTAAGCAGCGGTAAGGAGAACGCTGCGGTTTTGCCGCTACCGGTCTGGGCCATACCCAGAACATCGCGACCGCCCAGCAGATGCGGGATGCACTCTGCCTGGATTGGAGATGGTTTTTCGTAACCCAGATCGTTAAGGGCGTCAAGGATAGGAGCCTTCAGGCCCAGATCTGCAAAAGTGGTTTCGAATTCAGCCATGTAGTACGTGTGCCTCAAAATTAATGGCGGCCAGTCTACATAACTCATCATGAAATTGATCTGCAATTTTCATTGAAAAGTGTGAACCGGCTCAAAGTAGGTGTATTAACGAACAACAACGCCCTCACCCGTGAAGGTGATGGCAATCAAAAAGATTACGGGCTGATGTGTACGTCAGCTATTGCTGGTCCGATTCTGCCAGGTCATCTTGGTCCTGGCCCAGGAGCGATAATTCCAACAATGCGTATCGGTGCTCAACAAAGTTATGAACGTTGTTAGCCACCGCCAGTTTGAACAATGCCGTAGCGTTGTCCAAATCCCCCAGACTTAGGTAATACTTACCTAAATAGAAGTTGGTTTCACTGAGATGCTCAGCGAGCGAGGTGTTATCCGTTGCGTCCGCCTTCAGGCGTTCCATCAGCGTTGCTTCGCTAATGTTGCCCAGGTAGAACTCGACAATGTTCCATCCCCATTGTTCTTTATCCGATTTCTCGAAGCGTTGCTTTAACGCTTCTTTCGCCTGCTTCTCATCGAGCTTCTGCTCAGCGAGATAAAGCCACAGACTGCGGAAAGGATCATTGGGATCGTCTTGATAAAACGCCAGCAGATCATCTTGCGCTAACTTGTCGCGACCGCCGTAATACAATGCGATACCGCGATTTAAGTACGCGTAGTTGTAAGTTGGATCAAGCTCAAGTACAGAATCAAACGCTTCATAGGCAGCATCAAAATTGCCTGCCTGCGTTAAATAAATGCCTAAGTAATTGAATACTTCAGGCATATCCGGTCGGATTGCCAGCGCTTGTGAAAAATCATTTCGCGCTAATGCCCTCAGACCCAGACTATCATACAACACTCCGCGCTCATATAAAAGCTGTGCGCGTTCGTCATCGGTTAAAGCCCGACTGGCAAGAATTTGTTCCATGCGTGCCAGAATCACTTCCTGCTGCAAAGTCGGTTGCAATGGCACCGCGAGGACTTCACTCTTACGCCAGGCAGAGTTGCTGCATCCTGCCAGCGTGAGTGCTGTCGCAACGAAACACCAGCGCAAAAAAGGCTTCATTTCCCACTCCCGAAGACAACGATTGAATGAACGTCCTGTTCCCCGGTTGCTGACAAGGCGTCCTGCCGGGTCAAAGGCCCTCCGCCAAAGCGGAGGGCAAATGGCAACCTTACTCGCCCTGTTCTGCTGCCGGAGCTTCCGGCGCCGCAGCTGGTTGAGACTGCTCAGTTGCTTCTTTAATGCTCAGACGTACGCGGCCCTGGCGATCAACTTCCAGAACTTTAACCGGTACTTCCTGACCCATTTGCAGGTAATCGGTCACTTTCTCTACGCGCTTGTCAGCGATCTGAGAGATGTGTACCAGACCTTCTTTACCGCCGCCAATGGCAACAAACGCGCCAAAGTCAACGATGCGGGTCACTTTACCATTGTAGATACGGCCCACTTCGATTTCCGCAGTGATCTCTTCGATACGACGGATAGCATGTTTCGCTTTTTCGCCGTCGGTCGCCGCGATCTTCACCGTACCGTCATCTTCGATTTCGATGGTGGTGCCGGTTTCTTCGGTCAGAGCACGGATAACAGAACCGCCCTTACCGATAACGTCTTTGATCTTGTCCGGGTTGATCTTGATGGTGTGGATACGCGGAGCGAACTGAGAAATGTCGCCACGCGGCGCGTTGATCGCCTGTTCCATCACGCCCAGGATGTGCAGACGCGCACCTTTTGCCTGGTTCAGCGCAACCTGCATGATCTCTTTGGTGATACCTTCAATTTTGATATCCATCTGCAACGCAGAGATACCGTCGCGGGAACCCGCCACTTTGAAGTCCATATCGCCCAGGTGGTCTTCGTCGCCCAGGATGTCAGACAGAACAACAAAGTTGTCGCCTTCTTTCACCAGACCCATCGCGATACCCGCAACGGCCGCTTTAATCGGCACGCCTGCGTCCATCAGCGCCAGGGAAGCGCCACACACGGAAGCCATAGAGGAAGACCCGTTGGATTCGGTGATTTCAGACACCACGCGAACGGTGTACGGGAATTTGTCCATTTCCGGCATAACTGCCAGAACACCGCGCTTCGCCAGACGACCGTGACCAATTTCACGACGCTTCGGAGAACCGACCATGCCGGTTTCGCCAACGGAGTACGGAGGGAAGTTGTAGTGGAACAGGAAGCTGTCAGTGCGTTCGCCCATCAGTTCATCAAGAACCTGCGCGTCACGAGCGGTACCCAGCGTCGCCGTGACCAGCGCCTGCGTTTCGCCACGAGTGAACAGCGCGGAACCGTGAGTACGCGGCAGCACGCCAGTACGCACGTCCAGACCACGGATCATGTCTTTTTCACGGCCATCAATACGCGGCTCGCCGGCCAGTACGCGGCTACGAACAACGTTTTTCTCGATAGCGTGCAGGATTTCGCCCAGTTCGTTTTCGTCCAGGGTTTCGTCTTCTGCAACCAGCGCAGCGATGGTTTCAGATTTGATCACGTCAACCTGAGCATAACGCTCCTGTTTGTCGGTGATACGGTAAGCGTCGCTCAGGCGAGCTTCGGCCTGTGCAGCAACGCGCGCGTTCAGCGCTTCGTTTACCGCTTCCGGCTGCCAGTCCCAACGCGGTTTGCCCGCTTCTTTCACCAGATCGTTGATGTTCTGAATCACAATCTGCTGCTGCTCGTGGCCGAATACCACGGCGCCCAGCATGGTGTCTTCGCTCAGCAGTTCTGCTTCGGATTCAACCATCAGAACAGCCGCTTCAGTACCGGCAACCACCAGGTCCAGCTTACTTTCTTTCAGTTCGTCCTGAGTCGGGTTCAGTACATACTGGTCATTGATATAACCAACACGCGCGGCACCAATCGGGCCGTTGAACGGAATGCCGGACAGAGACAGCGCGGCGGAAGCACCGATCATCGCGACGATATCCGGGTTAACCTGCGGGTTAACGGAAACGACGGTTGCGATAACCTGAACTTCGTTAACGAAGCCTTCCGGGAACAGCGGACGAACCGGGCGGTCAATCAGACGCGCGATCAGGGTTTCGCCTTCGCTCGGACGGCCTTCACGACGGAAGAAGCTGCCCGGGATACGGCCAGCAGCGTAAGTACGCTCCTGATAGTTAACGGTCAGCGGGAAGAAATCCTGGCCCGGCTTCGCTTTTTTCTGACCAACAACGGTAACGAATACCGCAGTGTCATCCATGCTTACCATAACGGCGGCAGTTGCCTGACGCGCCATCATGCCAGTTTCCAGCGTAACGGTATGCTGACCGTACTGGAATTTACGAACGATCGGATTAAGCAAAATAATACCCTTTCTTAATTTTTGACGGCACACTCAGGCGCCATCGTTAATACCCGATCTTCTGCGCATCCTCGCGACTAATGACAACCCTAACCCATGCTTTTTGGGTGAAGCCTCTCATTAGCCGCGCGAACCTCTGCAACGGAAGATCATCCATAGCAACAATACATTAGTTTCCAGTGAATTGCTGCCGTCTGGTTGAAAAAAGGGGCCATGAAGGCCCCCTCTTTCTGAAACTCGCAAGAATTAGCGACGCAGACCCAGACGCTCGATCAGCGCGGTGTAACGTGCAACATCTTTACGTTTCAGGTAGTCGAGCAGTTTACGACGCTGAGAAACCATGCGCAGCAGACCACGACGGCTGTGGTGATCTTTTTTGTGCTCTGCAAAGTGGCCCTGCAGGTGGTTAATCTGTGCAGTCAGCAGAGCAACCTGAACTTCGGTAGAACCGCTGTCGTTAGTACCACGACCAAACTCAGAAACGATTTTAGCTTTAGCTTCAACGCTTAGAGACATGATGAACTCCAAAAATAATAAAGAATGAAAGGGTGCCAATCTCTAATTCAGCGACCCCATGTAAACGCCGCGCGAACTTGTTAAAAAATTTACGTGACGTTAAGCGGCGGTATTCTACTCGTAGCGTCCTGTTATCGCAAGACGGAGCAGCATTACGCCGGGTACTCAACCACTAACCGACGAGGCGCCACGCGGCCTTCATCGTCGATTTCGCCCATGCCAATAAATTTTTCGTCATCACCTTCCGTCACGCGAACCAGCCCTTCAAGCGGTACGCCTGTCGTCCGTACCGGGTTACCGTTTTTAAAGTAAACCGATGACGTTAAAGGAAGATTGACAACTGGATAGTCCGAAGCCGGACTGTCCATCGGCATCAGCAGCGGATCTAACAGTTGCGCAGCCGGAATATCCTGCCGTTCCGCCTGTTCAACAAGCTCACGTAGCTGTTCCAGCGTGACCATACGGTCAACCGGATATTTACTGACCGCCAGACGTCGCAGGAAGATCACATGCGCGCCACACCCAAGTTTCTCACCCAAATCATCGATAATGGTGCGAATGTAGGTGCCCTTCGAGCAGTGAACCTCCAGCTCCAGTTCATCCCCTTCATGGCGAATAAACAGCAGTTCGTAAACGGTAATCGGGCGGGCTTCACGGGGAACTTCAATCCCCTGACGCGCATATTCGTAGAGCTTCTTGCCCTGATACTTCAGCGCCGAATACATCGATGGAATCTGCTCGATATCGCCACGGAACGTCTCCAGCGCGGCAGCTAACTGCTCTGCGCTGAAGGTTACCGGACGTTCCTGCACGATTTGACCATCGGCATCAGAGGTGTCGGTACGCTGCCCCAGGCGGGCAACCACGCGATAACGTTTGTCAGAATCCAGCAGATACTGCGAAAACTTTGTCGCTTCCCCGAGGCAGATGGGCAACATACCCGTCGCCAGCGGATCCAGCGCGCCGGTATGTCCGGCACGGTTGGCGTTATAGATGCGTTTTACTTTCTGCAAGACGTCATTGCTGGACATGCCCTGCGGCTTATCCAGCAGCAGGACGCCGTGAATGTCGCGACCACGACGACGAGGACGACTCATTAGTCCTCCTTGCTGTCGTCCGGGTTCACACGACGTTCTTCGTCATGTTTCACCACGTTGGTCACCAGGTTAGACATACGCATCCCTTCAACCAGCGAGTTGTCGTAGAAGAAGGTTAGTTCCGGCACGATACGCAGACGCATCGCTTTCCCCAGCAGGGTACGGATAAAGCCAGACGCTTCCTGCAATGCTTTGATGCCCGCTTTTACCGCGTCTTCATCTTTGTCGTTCAGAAAGGTGACATACACTTTGGCATAGGCCAGATCGCGGGACATCTCCACACCGGAAACGGTGGTCATCATGCCAAGACGCGGATCTTTAATTTCGCGTTGCAGGATGATAGCGATCTCTTTTTGCATTTCCTGGGCTACGCGCTGCGGGCGACCAAATTCTTTCGCCATAATAAATTCTCCAGAATAAAGACAAAAAAGGGGCCAAAAGCCCCTTTTTAAATTTCATGCCGGGTGGCGTGGGCTATAAACTGTAGGCCTGATAAGCATGGCGCCATCAGGCATTACATTGCCGGATGGCGGCGTAAACGCCTTATCCGGCCTACAACCCGGCCGACCTTACGCAATCGTACGTTGGATCTCGATGATCTCGAACACTTCGATCATATCGCCAACGCGAACGTCGTTGTAGTTCTTAACGCCGATACCACATTCCATGCCGTTACGGACTTCGTTAACGTCATCTTTGAAGCGGCGCAGGGATTCCAGCTCGCCTTCGTAGATAACTACGTTGTCGCGCAGTACGCGGATCGGGTTGTGGCGTTTAATCGTACCTTCAGTAACCATACAGCCTGCGACAGCGCCAAATTTCGGTGATTTGAACACGTCACGGACTTCAGCCAGACCAATGATCTGCTGTTTCAGTTCTGGAGACAGCATGCCGCTCATTGCCGCTTTCACTTCGTCGATCAGGTTATAGATGACGGAGTAGTAGCGCAGATCCAGGCTTTCCGCTTCAATCACTTTACGCGCAGAGGCATCGGCACGCACGTTGAAGCCAACCAGGATCGCGTTGGATGCAGCAGCCAGGGTTGCGTCGGTTTCGGTGATACCACCTACGCCGGAACCGATGATCTTCACTTTCACTTCGTCGGTAGACAGTTTCAGTAAAGAGTCGGAGATCGCTTCCACAGAGCCCTGAACGTCCGCTTTCAATACGATGTTCACTTCATGAACTTCGCCTTCGGTCATGTTAGCGAACATGTTCTCAAGTTTAGATTTCTGCTGACGCGCCAGTTTAACTTCACGGAATTTACCCTGACGATACAGCGCAACTTCACGGGCTTTCTTCTCGTCACGAACCACGGTCACTTCATCACCGGCAGCCGGAACACCGGACAGACCCAGGATCTCAACCGGAATGGACGGACCCGCTTCCAGCACTTCCTGACCCAGTTCGTTACGCATTGCACGAACGCGGCCATATTCGAAGCCACACAGGACGATGTCGCCTTTGTTCAGCGTACCTTCACGAACCAGGACGGTTGCAACCGGACCACGACCTTTATCCAGGAAGGATTCGATTACCGCGCCGCTCGCCATGCCTTTACGAACTGCTTTCAGTTCGAGGACTTCAGCCTGCAACAGGATTGCATCCAGCAGTTCGTCGATGCCAGTACCCGCTTTTGCAGATACGTGGACGAACTGGCTTTCGCCGCCCCACTCTTCCGGCAGGATGCCGTACTGGGACAGTTCGTTTTTAACACGATCCGGATCGGCTTCTGGCTTATCGATCTTGTTCACCGCAACCACAACCGGCACACCCGCCGCTTTCGCGTGCTGTATAGCTTCGATGGTCTGCGGCATCACGCCGTCGTCTGCCGCCACAACCAGAACAACGATATCCGTTGCCTGCGCACCACGAGCACGCATAGAGGTAAACGCGGCGTGACCCGGGGTATCCAGGAAGGTGATCATACCGTTGTCGGTTTCAACGTGGTAAGCACCGATGTGCTGGGTAATGCCGCCCGCTTCGCCAGAGGCAACTTTCGTTGAACGAATGTAGTCCAGCAGAGAGGTTTTACCGTGGTCAACGTGGCCCATGATGGTCACAACCGGAGCACGCGGTTCTGCCGCCGCACCTGTATCACGGTCGCTCATTACCGCTTCTTCCAGCTCGTTTTCACGACGCAGGATAACTTTATGGCCCATCTCTTCAGCAACCAGCTGTGCGGTTTCCTGGTCGATGACCTGGTTGATGGTTGCCATCGCGCCCAGCTTCATCATCGCTTTGATGACCTGAGAGCCTTTTACCGCCATCTTGTTCGCCAGCTCGCCAACGGTGATGGTTTCACCAATCACAACGTCACGGTTAACAGCCTGAACCGGTTTCTGGAAGCTCTGTTGCAGAGCAGAACCTTTACGGTTTTTACCGCCTTTACCGCCGCGAACGGCCGCACGGGCTTCTTCACGATCGGCTTTCGATTCAGAGTGTTTGTTGCCTTTTTTCGCCGGACGCGCCGCTTTCGCATTGCGACTACGACCACGGCCGCCTTCAACTTCACGGTCGTTTTCGTCTTCGGCCTGGCGGGCGTGTTGAGACGTGGTAACGTGATAATCGCTGGTGTCTTCAGTCGGCTCCGCGTTATCAGTCCATTTGTTCTCTTCCGCCATGCGGCGAGCTTCTTCTGCTACGCGACGCGCTTCTTCTTCAAGTTTGCGACGCGCTTCTTCTTCCGCTTTACGCTTCAGCTCTGCTGCTTCATTTTCACGGCGGGCTTTTTCGGCCTGGGCGGTTTTGGTCATATCGTCAGTCTGTTGATTGCTCACTTTGTCTTTTTCCGCAGCTTCACGTTTCGCTTTTTCAGCGGCGTCACGTTTAGCTTGTTCTGCGGCCTCACGGTCAGCTTTTTGTTGCGCCTCGCGTTTGGCTGTTTCTTCTGCCTCACGACGGGCTTGCTCTTCCGCTTCACGCTGCGCCTGCTCTTCCGCAGCGAGACGTTCTGTCTCTTGCGGATCGCGTTTCACAAAGGTGCGTTTCTTGCGGACTTCGATTTGTACCGATTTACTTTTTCCACCGGTACCTGGAATATTCAACGTGCTGCGCGTTTTACGTTGCAGCGTCAACTTATCCGGCCCTGAACCATTTTCACGATTCAGGTGCGCCAGTAAAGTCTGTTTTTCTTGTGCGGACACAGAGTCATCAGCAGACTTCGGGATACCGGCATCAGCGAATTGCTGTACCAGGCGATCCACGGAGGTCTGTATCTCTGCGGCCAGCGCTTTTACGGTTACATCTGTCATGCTGTTCCTTCCTGCTACAGTTTATTACGCTTCGTCGCCGAACCAGCAAATATTACGGGCAGCCATAATCAGCTCACCGGCTTTTTCGTCGGTCAACCCTTCGATATCAGCCAGATCATCAATGCCCTGCTCAGCGAGATCTTCCAGCGTACAAACACCACGGGCAGCCAGTTTGAATGCCAGGTCGCGACCCAATCCTTCCAGATTCAGCAGATCGTCAGACGGTTTGTTATCACCAAGGCTTTCTTCCTGGGCCAGTGCCAGAGTGGTCAGTGCGTTTTTGGCACGCTCGCGCAGCGCTTCAACGGTCGGTTCATCCAGCCCGTCGATTTCCAGCAGTTCTTTCATTGGCACGTAGGCCAGTTCTTCCAGCGTCGCGAAGCCTTCTTCAACCAGTACGGTTGCGAACTCTTCATCAATATCGAGATATTTGGTGAAAGTATCGATCGCTGCATGTGCTTCAGCCTGATGCTTAGCCTGCAAGTCATCAACCGTCATCACGTTAAGTTCCCAGCCGCTCAGTTGCGCAGCCAGACGGACGTTCTGACCATTACGTCCGATCGCCTGAGCCAGATTACCGGCTTCAACAGCGATATCCATGGTGTGTTTATCTTCATCCACCACGATAGAAGCGACGTCTGCTGGCGCCATCGCGTTAATCACGAACTGCGCCGGGTTATCATCCCACAGGACGATATCGATACGCTCGCCGCCCAGTTCAGTAGAAACGGCCTGAACGCGCGCACCACGCATACCCACACAGGCGCCGACCGGATCGATACGCTTGTCGTTGGTTTTCACCGCGATTTTCGCACGGGAACCCGGATCGCGGGCCGCCGCTTTAATTTCGATGACTTCTTCGCCGATTTCCGGTACTTCGATACGGAACAGCTCGATCAGCATTTCCGGTTTGGAACGCGTCACAAACAGTTGCGCACCGCGCGCTTCCGGGCGAACGGAGTACAGAACGCCACGAATACGGTCGCCAGGACGGAAGTTTTCGCGCGGCAGCATATCTTCACGCAGGATCACGGCTTCAGCATTGCTGCCCAGATCCAAAGAGATGTTGTCGCGGTTTACTTTCTTCACCACGCCGGTGATGATTTCGCCTTCGTGCTCGCGGAACTGATCGACCACCATCGCACGCTCGGCTTCACGAACTTTCTGTACGATAACCTGTTTTGCCGTCTGGGTGGTGATACGGTCAAAGGTGACAGATTCAATCTGATCTTCAACGTAGTCGCCCAGGTTCAGGCTTTCGTCTTCAAAACGCGCCGCTTCCAGCGTAATTTCTTTTGTCGGCAGCGTGACTTCTTCTACGATTAACCAACGACGGAAGGTATCGAAATCACCGCTTTTACGATCGATTTGTACGCGAACATCGATCTCTTGTTCGTATTTTTTCTTCGTTGCTGTAGCCAGCGCACTTTCCAGCGCTTCAAAAATCTTCTCGCGTGGCAGCGCTTTCTCATTGGAAACGGCTTCAACAACGGCCAAAATTTCTTTGTTCATCGCGGGCTTTTCACCTCAATCCAGACTATTAAAAGTGGGGAACCAGGTTCGCCTTCTGGATATTACTCAGCGCGAACACTTCATCTTTACCTTCGACTGTGACAGTGATCATTTCACCGTCAACCGCTTTGATAACGCCCTGCCATTTACGACGGTTTTGTACCGCCATACGAAGTACCAGCGTCACTTCTTCACCCAGGAAACGCGCGTAGTGCTCAGCCGTGAACATAGGACGGTCGAGACCTGGCGAGGAGACTTCCAGGTTGTATGCCACAGTGATGGGATCTTCGACATCCAGCACCGCACTCACCTGGTGACTCACATCAGCACAATCATCAACATTGATGCCATCTTCACTATCAATATAGATGCGCAGTGTGGATGTGCGACCGCGAATAAATTCGATGCCGACCAGTTCGTAACCTAAGGCTTCAACTGGCGCTGTAATCATCTCTGTTAATTTTTGCTCTAATGTGGACAAGCCCACCCCCAAGACATAAAAAAAGGGCCTAAAGCCCAGTTATTCTGTAGTCAGATAACAAAAAACCCCGATAAATCGGGGCTTTAGATAACTGAACCCTATAACCGCAACTGCGGTCTGGAGAACCTTCCGAAAGAATTTTTTTCAAATCCAGCTACGAAGGCCTAAGTCTTCACAGTATATTTGAAAAAGAACTCTAAGGGAAAGTGGTTGCGGGGGCCGGATTTGAACCGACGACCTTCGGGTTATGAGCCCGACGAGCTACCAGGCTGCTCCACCCCGCGCCTGAAACGTGGCAAATTTTACTCGCTTTGGGTAAAAGATGCAAATACTGCTGGGATTTGGTACCGAGGACGGGACGTAAAATCTGCGCGTATTATATTGATTCAATATGCGATATGTCAACCGCGTTAATAATATGCACATGAATGAATACTAACCCGGCCTCCGTTAAGAAACCGTACCAGTCAGGAAAGAAGCCACCCCATACCGTTTTTTAACGAAATTATCACTAAACTCTTCCTGTCATCCGTAAAAGATGATTAAATGAAAACTCACTTATTTTGCATAAAAATGCACTGAGAGCAGAAAACCGATCTCTTCATCAGTCTATCAAGCAGGGTTTTATTTATGACGACGATTCTCAAGCATCTTCCGGTAGGTCAACGTATTGGTATCGCTTTTTCCGGCGGCCTGGACACCAGTGCTGCACTGCTGTGGATGCGACAAAAAGGCGCTGTCCCTTATGCATATACTGCGAATCTGGGTCAGCCGGATGAGGATGACTATGACGCCATTCCTCGTCGCGCAATGGAATACGGCGCAGAGAACGCTCGCCTGATTGATTGCCGTAAACAGCTGGTTGCCGAAGGGATCGCCGCGATCCAGTGCGGCGCTTTCCATAACACCACCGGCGGACTGACCTATTTCAACACCACGCCGCTGGGCCGCGCCGTTACCGGCACGATGCTGGTCGCCGCGATGAAGGAAGATGGTGTTAACATCTGGGGCGACGGCAGTACCTATAAAGGAAACGACATCGAGCGTTTCTACCGTTACGGCCTGTTGACCAACGCGGAGCTACAGATTTACAAACCGTGGCTGGATACCGACTTTATTGATGAGCTGGGCGGTCGTCATGAGATGTCCGAGTTTATGATTGCCTGCGGTTTCGACTACAAGATGTCCGTCGAAAAGGCCTATTCCACTGACTCCAACATGCTCGGCGCGACCCATGAAGCCAAAGATCTGGAATTCCTGAACTCCAGCGTCAAGATCGTCAATCCAATCATGGGCGTCAAGTTCTGGGATGAAAACGTGAAAATCCCGGCGGAAGAAGTTACCGTGCGCTTTGAACAGGGGCATCCTGTCGCGTTGAACGGTAAGACCTTCAGCGATGATGTTGAACTGATGCTGGAAGCCAACCGTATCGGCGGCCGTCACGGTCTGGGTATGAGCGATCAGATTGAGAACCGTATCATCGAAGCGAAGAGCCGGGGTATCTATGAAGCGCCGGGGATGGCGCTGCTGCATATTGCCTACGAGCGTCTGCTGACCGGCATCCACAACGAAGACACGATCGAGCAGTATCATGCGCATGGCCGTCAGTTAGGCCGACTGCTGTATCAGGGCCGCTGGTTTGACTCCCAGGCGCTGATGCTGCGTGACGGTCTGCAACGTTGGGTGGCCAGCCAGATTACCGGTGAAGTCACGCTGGAGCTGCGTCGTGGTAACGACTACTCGATCCTGAATACCGTCTCTGACAATCTGACCTACAAACCAGAGCGTCTGACGATGGAAAAAGGAGACTCCGTGTTCTCGCCGGATGACCGTATCGGTCAGTTGACGATGCGCAACCTGGATATCACCGATACGCGTGAAAAACTGTTTGGTTATGCGCAGTCAGGCCTGCTTTCCGCCTCTTCCGCTACGGGTTTGCCGCAGGTTGAGAATCTGGAAAACAAAGGCAAGTAAGTTAACGGACAACGATTAAAGGCCGCGTAAGCGGCCTTTTTTGGGCGGTGTAGGCCTGATAAACAAAGTGCCATCAGGCACATTACGTAACATGTCGGATGGCGGCGTAAACGCCTTATCCAACCGACAAAAACAAAGTCTATAACCCCCGCGAGATACAGACGAAAAAAAAGACGCTTTTCAGCGTCTTTCTTTCGGAATATTGGTACCGAGGACGGGACTTGAACCCGTAAGCCCTATTGGGCACTACCACCTCAAGGTAGCGTGTCTACCAATTCCACCACCTCGGCACGGAAATCTTAGTGTGGGATATCGCTGCTCGGCTGTGCCGGTGCAACTGGCTGAGTCTGCTCGGTTTTTGCCGGAGCGCTCAGATTTTCCCACTCACTTCCTTTATTGGTCTTGTTGCTGTTGATATTGCCCAGCGCCAGACTGATGATGAAGAACAGCGTTGCCAGCACAGCCGTCATACGGGTCATGAAGTTACCAGAACCACTTGAACCAAACAGCGTAGCGGAAGCGCCTGCTCCAAAGGAGGCTCCCATATCAGCGCCTTTACCTTGCTGTAGCATGATCAAGCCTACCAGGCCAATTGCCACAATAAGGAAAACTACCAAAAGAGCTTCGTACATAATCAACCTGTTCCTTGCGGAGTTGCCGCATACCAATGCTTCAACCAATAAAGCGGGATAATTTACTGTTTCCCACTGAAGCGGGTGTGAATACTAACCAAAGCGAATGACCTTCGCAAGGGCAATTTTAGTGCATTGTATCAACTGCGGAAAAAAACAGCAAAAAGGTCTTTTTCCTGCAACAAAAAGGCGGCAAACGCCGCCTTTTTAGTCACTTATCACCAGGATTAAACCGCTTTTACGGCATCCGCAATACGATGAGCAAACTCAGTAACCTGCGCTTCATCCTCGCCTTCTACCATTACGCGAATTAACGGTTCAGTACCGGACTTACGCAGCAGCACGCGACCACGATTTCCCAGCGCCGCTTCGACTTCCGCCGTCACAGCCTTAACGTTGTCATTCTCCAGCGGATCGCCGCTACCGGCTGCATAACGTACGTTAACCAGAATCTGCGGGAACATTTTCATGCCGCTGCACAAATCGTGCAGACTCATGTGGTTACGCACCATCGCCGCCAGAACCTGTAGCCCCGCGACAATACCGTCACCGGTGGTGGTTTTATCCAGCAGAATAACGTGGCCGGAGTTTTCCGCCCCAATACGCCAGCCTTTTTCTTGCAGTTTTTCCAGCACGTAGCGGTCGCCGACTTTAGCACGCGCGAACGGAATGCCCAGCTGTTTCAACGCCAGCTCCAGGCCCATGTTGCTCATCAGCGTACCGACTGCGCCACCGCGCAGTTGACCCTGACGCAAACCTTCGCGGGCGATGATATACATGATCTGATCGCCATCGACTTTATTCCCTTCATGGTCAACCATGATCACGCGATCGCCGTCGCCGTCCAGCGCGATCCCTAAATCGGCTTTCTCCGCGATCACGCGCGCCTGTAGCGCACGCACATCCGTAGCGCCGACTTCTTCATTAATATTGACGCCGTTCGGCTCACAGCCAATCGCAATGACATTCGCACCCAGTTCACGCAGGACGTTCGGTGCAATGTGATAGGTCGCGCCGTTGGCGCAATCCACAACAATCTTCAGCTCATTCAGGCTCAGTTCGTTCGGGAACGTACCTTTGCAGAACTCAATGTAGCGCCCCGCAGCATCCACAATACGGCTGGCTTTACCCAGCTCTGAGGAATCCACGCAGGTGATCTCTTTTTCCATCTCTGCTTCAATAGCCTCTTCAACTTCATCAGGCAGTTTGGTGCCGTCAATGGAGAAGAATTTAATCCCGTTGTCATAAAACGGGTTATGCGAAGCGGAGATAACGATCCCGGCCTCTGCACGGAAGGTTCGGGTCAGGTAAGCCACCGCAGGCGTCGGCATCGGGCCGGTAAAAGAGGCAGACAATCCCGCCGCCGCCAGACCGGCTTCCAGCGCAGACTCCAGCATATAGCCAGAAATACGCGTGTCTTTACCGATAATGATTTTACGTGAACCATGACGCGCCAGCACTTTCCCTGCGGCCCAGCCCAGCTTAAGCACAAAGTCAGGAGTAATGGGCGCATCGCCTACACGACCACGGATCCCATCGGTGCCAAAATATTTACGATTACTCATAGCGTTTATTTTCCTTTGCAGACAGGGTGGCTTCTACCACACGCATCGCTTCTACGGTTTCTTTAACGTCATGGACACGAATGATATGCGCCCCCTGCATTGCGGCGATAACCGCACACGCCAGGCTCCCGCTCAAACGATCGGAGGGCCCGACGTTGAGCAACTGACCAATCATCGATTTACGTGACATTCCCACCAGCAGCGGCAGGTTAAAATGATGAAACTCCGCCAGACGTGCCAGTAACGTATAGTTATGGGAGAGATTTTTACCGAAACCGAATCCCGGGTCGAGCAACAATTTCTCTTTTGCGATGCCAGCCCTTTCACAGCGTGCTATTTGGTCAATAAAGTAGCGATTGACCTCCGCAAAAACGTCTTCGTACTTTGGCGCTTCCTGCATTGTTTTAGGCTGCCCTTGCATATGCATCAGGCAGACCGGTAAACCAGTCTCAGCCGCCGCCTCAAGCGCGCCCGGTTCAGAGAGGGAGCGAATGTCGTTGATGATGTGAGCGCCCACTCTTGCCGATTCCCGAATCACCTCCGGTTTTGAGGTATCCACTGAAATCCATACCTCAAAACGCTGGGCGATGGACTCAACTACCGGGATCACGCGTTCCAGTTCTTCTTCAACGCTGACATCCGCCGCGCCAGGTCGCGTTGATTCGCCGCCGACATCAATAATCGTCGCTCCGGCGTTAATCATCAGATTAGCGTGCTTCACCGCCTCCACCAGCGTATTGTGCGTCCCGCCATCGGAGAAAGAATCCGGCGTGACGTTCAGGATGCCCATTACGTGTGGGTGAGAGAGATCCAGCGTGGAGCCCTGGGCGAAGAGTTTCATAGCTAATCCTTCTGATGTTATTTCAAATATAAAAAACCCCGGAGCAAGCCCCAGGGTTTCGGTGAAGCAGAGTCATCAATAACAGATAACTTATTTGTCGCCTAACTGCTCTGACATGGTGTTGCCTGGGTTCGGCGTACGCGGTTCATCAACCGGGCGCGGCGCACGAGGCGTGCCATTGTTGTCAGAGTTGTTGGTGCCGTTCGGATCTTCCCAGCCAGCCGGCGGGCGAACTTCGCGGCGCGCCATCAGGTCATCAATCTGCGGCGCATCGATGGTCTCATACTTCATGAGCGCATCTTTCATTGCATGCAGGATGTCCATATTGTCATTCAGGATCTGACGAGCACGATTGTAGTTACGTTCAATCAGCGCTTTCACTTCCTGGTCGATGATACGCGCGGTTTCATCAGACATGTGTTTGGCTTTCGCAACGCTACGCCCCAGGAACACTTCACCCTCTTCCTCTGCATACAGCAGCGGACCGAGCTTATCGGAGAAGCCCCACTGGGTGACCATGTTACGCGCCAGGTTAGTCGCGACTTTAATGTCGTTCGACGCACCGGTAGAAACATGCTCTACGCCATAGATGATCTCTTCCGCCAGACGACCGCCGTACAACGTGGAGATCTGGCTTTCCAGTTTCTGACGGCTGGCGCTAATCGCGTCGCCTTCAGGCAGGAAGAAGGTCACACCCAGCGCACGACCGCGCGGAATAATCGTCACTTTATGCACCGGATCGTGCTCTGGAACAAGGCGACCAATAATCGCATGGCCTGCTTCGTGGTAAGCGGTAGATTCTTTCTGCGCTTCCGTCATCACCATGGAGCGGCGTTCCGCACCCATCATGATTTTGTCTTTCGCTTTCTCGAACTCAACCATGGATACCACACGCTTGTTGCCACGGGCAGCAAACAGTGCCGCTTCGTTCACAAGGTTCGCCAGATCGGCGCCAGAGAAGCCTGGCGTGCCGCGTGCGATGATTGCCGCATCGATATCCGGCGCCAGCGGTACGCGACGCATATGCACTTTCAGGATCTGCTCACGACCACGCACGTCTGGCAGACCTACCACGACCTGACGGTCGAAACGGCCAGGACGCAGCAGCGCAGGGTCAAGTACGTCTGGACGGTTAGTCGCCGCGATAACGATGATACCTTCGTTACCTTCAAAGCCGTCCATCTCAACCAGCATCTGGTTCAATGTCTGTTCACGTTCATCATGACCGCCGCCCAGACCCGCGCCACGCTGGCGGCCTACGGCGTCGATTTCATCGATGAAGATAATGCACGGCGCCGCTTTCTTAGCCTGTTCGAACATGTCACGCACACGAGATGCGCCAACACCGACGAACATTTCGACAAAGTCAGAACCGGAAATCGTAAAGAACGGGACTTTCGCTTCGCCTGCGATAGCTTTCGCCAGCAGGGTTTTACCCGTACCCGGAGGACCGACCATCAGGACGCCTTTCGGGATTTTACCGCCCAGCTTCTGGAAGCGGCTTGGTTCACGCAGATACTCGACCAGCTCAGCCACTTCTTCTTTCGCTTCGTCACAACCTGCGACATCGGCAAAAGTGGTTTTGATCTGATCTTCCGTCAGCATGCGCGCTTTACTCTTACCGAACGACATGGCGCCTTTGCCACCGCCGCCCTGCATCTGACGCATGAAGAAGATCCAGACGCCGATCAGCAACAGCATCGGGAACCAGGAAATAAAGATTGAAGCCAGCAGGCTCGGCTCTTCAGGTGGTTCGCCAACAACCTTGACGTTTTTGGTCAGCAGGTTATCAAGCAGCTTCGGATCGTTAACCGGAATGTAGGTCGTGTAACGGTTACTATCTTTCTTGGTAACGTTGATCTCACGTCCGTTGATACGCGCTTCACGAACCTGGTCCTGGTTGACCTCTTGCAGGAAGGTAGAGTAATCCACCTTACGGCCATTAGACTCGCTGGGCCCAAAGCTCTGGAATACTGACATCAGCACAACGGCAATGACCAGCCAGAGTATTAGGTTTTTCGCCATGTCACTCAAGGGATTAACCTCTTATTACAACTGTGTTAAAAACAGCGTCAGGATACTCTATATCCAGCTTCTTTCAAACTTTCGTCTGAAATCCCCCGGTTATGGTTTTCGCCCGGTCGCTACAATATACACTTCGCGTGAACGCGCACGCGAAGAGTCCGGCTTACGAACTTTAACCTTCGTAAACAGGGAGCGAATTTCCCTTAGGTACTCATCGAAACCTTCGCCCTGGAACACCTTCACTACAAAACTTCCACCTGGCGCCAGCACATCACGACACATTTCTAACGCCAGTTCCACCAGATACATGGCGCGGGGGATATCCACCGCCGGTGTTCCGCTCATGTTTGGTGCCATATCTGACATGACAACTTGTACTTTACTGTCACCCACGCGTTCCAGCAGCGCTTTCATAACAAGTTCATCACGAAAATCGCCCTGAAGAAAGTCCACACCAACGATAGGATCCATAGGTAAAAGATCGCAAGCGATGATACGGCCTTTGCCGCCAATCTGCGTGACCACATACTGTGACCAGCCTCCCGGCGCAGCACCGAGGTCGACAACCGTCATCCCCGGCTTAAAAAGTTTGTCACTTTGCTGTATTTCATCAAGTTTAAACCAGGCACGGGAACGTAACCCCTTTTTCTGCGCCTGTTGAACATATTTATCGCTAAAGTGTTCCTGAAGCCAGCGACTCGAGCTGGCAGAACGCTTTTTACCTGTCATTTAACTTTCCCATCGGGGCAATTCATCGTTACCCGTAGCGTAAATTTTTACGCGCTCATTTGGTGATATATGGGAGATGGCGGTAGAATGACCCGTTTTCAATCCCAACGTAAGCAAAAATATACGATGAATCTGAGTACTAAACAAAAACAGCACCTGAAAGGTCTGGCACATCCGCTCAAGCCGGTAGTTATGCTTGGCAACAATGGTTTGACCGAAGGGGTACTGGCCGAGATTGAACAAGCGTTAGAGCACCATGAACTTATCAAGGTGAAGATCGCCTCGGAAGATCGCGAAACCAAAACCTTGATCGTGGAAGCTATCGTACGCGAAACCGGCGCCTGTAACGTACAGGTCATCGGTAAAACGCTGGTACTTTATCGCCCAACTAAAGAACGTAAAATCTCGCTGCCACGCTAAGAATATCCTAAAGTCGAACACAAAATCTGTGTAAAACGAGGGGTTTTCCGCAAGCAGGAGAGCAAAATGCCACGCTCTCTTCGTTGATAAAAGGCCGCATAGCGGCCTTTTTCCTTTCTTTACAATACATCAACATCTTGAGTATTGGGTAATTCTTACAGGTATTCCACCTTAATCACTTCGTATTCCACTTCGCCGCCAGGCGTTTTGATGGTCACGACGTCATCCTGCTCTTTGCCAACCAGGCCGCGCGCGATAGGTGAATTCACGGAAATCAGGTTCTGTTTAAAATCCGCTTCGTCATCGCCGACAATACGCCAGGTCTGCTCTTCATCGTTATCGAGATTCAGAACAGTTACCGTTGCGCCGAAAACAACACGTCCGTTGTTCGGCATCTTCGTCACGTCGATCACCTGCGCATTCGACAGCTTCGCCTCGATATCCTTGATACGTCCTTCGCAGAAACCCTGCTGTTCACGCGCAGCGTGATACTCGGCGTTCTCTTTCAGGTCGCCATGCTCACGCGCTTCCGCGATAGCGGCGATGATTTCAGGACGGCGCACAGATTTCAGAAAATCCAGCTCTTCGCGCAGTTTTTCGGCACCACGTAAAGTCATCGGAATAGCTTGCATTTGTTATACCTCTTGAACATTCCTGTAGGGGGTGATTGACCCCACCTCGGCTGCTAAGCCTGCTCCGGTATGCGTTCTACCAAAGCCAGAAGCAAAAAAATACCGACCCGGGTACAAAGCCCCAGGTCAGCTACAATTCTCAATTTGATACGTATTTTACCCTGGAGTTCCCTATGGGTCATCGTTTACTTTCCAGGGCATTGCGCCGTAGTATGACGGCTTGTTTCCAGGTTGTTAGCGCGAGATTATGCGATTTTCCAGATTTATCATCGGATTGACCACCAGTATAGCGTTCAGCGTCCAGGCCGCGAATGTTGATGAATACATCAATCAGCTCCCTGATGGGGCCAACCTTGCTTTCATGGCTCAGAAGGTCGGCGCGTCCACGCCCGCGATTGATTACCATAGCCAGCAGATGGCGCTGCCCGCCAGTACGCAAAAAGTGATCACGGCCCTCGCGGCATTGATTCAGCTCGGCCCCGATTTTCGTTTTACCACCACGCTGGAGACAAAAGGCAACGTGGACAATGGCGTCTTAAAAGGGGACTTAGTGGCGCGATTTGGTGCCGATCCGACGCTAAAACGCCAGGATATTCGCAATATGGTCGCAACGCTGAAAAAATCCGGCGTGACGCAAATTGCGGGAAATGTGCTCATCGACACCTCCATTTTCGCCAGCCATGATAAAGCGCCAGGCTGGCCCTGGAATGACATGACGCAATGTTTTAGCGCACCACCCGCAGCCGCCATTGTCGATCGCAACTGCTTTTCCATCTCCCTCTACAGCGCGCAAAAACCGAATGACTTAGCGTATATTCGCGTGGCGTCCTATTACCCGGTGACTATGTTCAGTCAGGTTCGCACCCTCCCACGCGGCTCTGCGGAAGCGCAATACTGTGAGCTGGATGTCGTTCCTGGGGATTTAAACCGCTTCACGCTGACAGGCTGTCTGCCGCAGCGCGCCGAACCGTTACCGCTGGCCTTCGCCATTCAGGACGGCGCCAGCTATGCCGGAGCAATCCTGAAAGACGAGTTAAAACAAGCAGGTATTACCTACAGCGGTACGCTGTTACGCCAGACGCAGGCCAACGAACCCGGAACGGTGGTTGCCAGCAAGCAGTCTGCGCCGCTGCATGATTTGCTTAAGATTATGCTGAAAAAATCGGACAACATGATTGCCGATACCGTCTTTCGCATGATCGGCCACGCACGCTTCAACGTTCCCGGCACATGGCGGGCGGGATCTGATGCCGTACGCCAGATCCTGCGTCAACAGGCTGGCGTTGATATTGGCAATACCATCATTGCTGACGGTTCGGGCCTCTCTCGCCACAACCTGATTGCCCCGGCCACCATGATGCAGGTGCTGCAATACATCGCCCAACACGACAACGAGCTGAACTTTATCTCCATGCTGCCGCTGGCGGGATATGACGGCTCTCTGCAATACCGTGCGGGTCTGCATCAGGCTGGGGTCGATGGTAAAGTTTCGGCGAAAACAGGCTCGCTGCAAGGGGTCTATAATCTGGCGGGATTTATTACAACGGCAAGTGGGCAACGGATGGCGTTTGTTCAGTATCTTTCCGGGTATGCCGTTACGCCAGCTGACCAGCGCAATCGTCGTATTCCGTTAGTACGTTTTGAAAGCCGGTTGTACAAAGATCTTTATCAGAACAACTAGGTGAGGATAGTGCCGGATGGCGCTTACGCTTATCCGGCCTACACACTAGATGGGTCATTTAATTGCCGGATGGCGGCGCTTTGCGCCTTATCCGGCCTACTATCCGTAAGCCCGGTAAGCGTAAGCACCACCGGGCATTTGAACCATATTAACGCTTGTAGATGAACTCGACGCCTTCTTCGTCGTCTTCGTCCCAGTCGTCATCCCAGTCATCTTCCGCTTCATCTTCGACTTCAGCGAGCTGCTGACGGTGATAATCGTCCCACATGAACTCCACTTTCTCCGGCTGCTTCGCTTCATCAGCCTGAACGATGGGGTTCTCAATGATAAAGGTCATCACATCCCAGCAAAGATCTTTCACGCCAGTCTGGCTGGCAGCGGAAATCATGTAGTACTTATCTTCCCAGCCCAGCGCCTGCGCGATAGCTTTCGCTTTTTCTTCCGCTTCGGCCTGGTCCAGCAAATCAATTTTGTTGAACACTAACCAGCGCGGCTTAGCAGCCAGATCCTGACTGTATTTTTCCAGTTCGCCGATAATGATACGGGCGTTTTCCACCGGATCGGAACCGTCGATCGGATCGATATCAATAAGGTGCAGCAGTACGCGGCAACGTTCCAGGTGCTTCAGGAAGCGAATCCCCAGACCCGCGCCTTCCGCCGCACCTTCAATCAGCCCCGGAATATCGGCAACCACAAAGCTCTTTTCGTTGTCCATACGCACAACGCCAAGGCTCGGCACCAGAGTGGTAAACGGATAGTCCGCCACTTTCGGTTTTGCCGCAGATACCGCGCGGATAAAGGTTGATTTACCGGCGTTTGGCATACCCAGCATACCCACGTCCGCCAGCAGCATCAGCTCCAGCATCAAATCGCGCTTATCGCCCGGCGTACCCATCGTTTTCTGACGCGGAGTACGGTTAACAGAGGACTTAAAGCGGGTATTGCCCAGGCCGTGCCAGCCGCCTTTGGCAACCATCAGACGCTGACCGTGTTTGGTCATATCGCCCATGGTTTCGCCGGTGCCCTGATCGATAACACGCGTACCGACAGGCACTTTGATCGTGACATCTTTCCCACGTTTACCGGTGCAGTCACGGCTTGCGCCATTCTGACCACGTTCAGCGCGGAACGATTTTTCAAAGCGGTAATCGATCAGCGTGTTCAGGTTTTCGTCGGCTTCCAGCCAGACGTCGCCGCCATCGCCGCCATCACCGCCATCCGGGCCGCCTTTCGGGATGTATTTTTCGCGGCGGAAGCTCACGCAACCATTACCGCCATCGCCAGCAACGACCAGAATCGATGCTTCATCAACAAACTTCATTTTACTCTCCGTAAATCATTCGCCTGAGCGGGGTTGCGAAACCACCGTTTCATGCTTGCGTAAACCGCCCCAAATACGATGACCAATGGCGGAATACATCGCGCCCGCAACCACGACAAACGCACCGAGATAACCTAAAAGGTTTAACATCGGTCTGGCGAAGAAATCGGGCCAGGCCATAGATAATAGATCTGAAAATAACAGCGTAAACAGCGGAGTGAGCGTGATTAACGCACTTACCTGCGCTGCCTGCCAACGCGCCATCGCTTCCGCCAGGGCGCCATATCCTACCAGCGTATTCAGCCCACAGAAAATCAAACACGCGAGCTGCCAGTCGCTTAACTGCGAGATAACCCCCGGCTTCGCCAGCGGCAATAACGCAATCGTACATAAAGTGTACAGTAAAAACAGGATCTGCTGTGAGGCCAGACGACGCAATAACACCTTTTGCGCGACGCCATAACTCACCCAGACCGTCGCCGCACCGACCCCAAAGATCACACCCCAGGTGTAATCGGTCAGTTTGGTAAAAATCTCGACCAGACTGGTATTAAAGAACATCACCAGCCCACAAAGCAGCATGAGCGCGCCAATCACCTGCGTGCCGCGCATCTTTTCTTTCAAAATAAAGACGCTGGCGACCATCATGCCAACCGGTGACAGCTGACCGATAACCTGCGATGCCGTCGGACTCAAATATTGCAGGGAAGAGCTGAACAGGATGAAATTCCCGAAAAGTCCACCTGTTGCAATCGCCAGCAACACCAGCCAGCGCGGTTTGCGAAAAATACGCAATGGCGGGAGCTTTCTTTTAACTGCCAGGATCGCGCCAAGGCCGATACTCGCCATTAAAAAGCGATAGAAGACAATGGTTGGAGGTTCCATCACCTCCAGCACCTGCTTCATTGCAATTGGCAAAGCGCCCCAACACATTGCAGTGGTGAGTGCTAAAAGGATGCCAATGCCAGCCTGCTGCTTCATGCCCGTTTTCCCTACAAGAAAATTTTCCGGGTTTTCAATGTAAAAAGCCCCGCAACACGTTGCGGGGCTTTAATCCGTTACCGGACCACGAAGAACTTACTCAGCAACGATGCTGATGTATTTACGGTTGTTCGGGCCTTTAACTTCGAATTTCACTTTACCGTCTGCTTTAGCAAACAGAGTGTGGTCACGACCGCAACCTACGTTAGTACCAGCGTGGAATTTGGTGCCACGTTGACGAACGATGATGCTACCCGCCAGAACGGTTTCGCCACCGAAACGCTTAACGCCCAGGCGTTTAGCTTCTGAATCGCGACCGTTACGAGTTGAGCCGCCAGCCTTTTTATGTGCCATTTAAATCTCTCCTCAGGTCTTAGGCGCTGATGCCAGTAATTTTCACATCAGTGAACCACTGACGGTGGCCTTGCTGCTTACGATAGTGTTTACGACGACGAAACTTAACGATTTTAACTTTCTCGCCACGACCGTGAGCAACAACTTCAGCTTTGATTACGCCGCCATCAACGAAAGGAACGCCGATTTTGACTTCTTCACCGTTTGCGATCATCAGAACTTCAGCGAACTCAATAGTTTCGCCAGTTGCGATGTCCAGCTTTTCCAGGCGAACGGTCTGACCTTCGCTTACTCGGTGTTGTTTACCACCACTTTGGAAAACCGCGTACATAAAAAACTCCGCTTCCGCGCACGCCTTTTCAATGATTCAGAGTGCGCTATAAATATTCACAATAGGGCGCGAATATTACGCAAAACGCGAGCCTTTGACAAGTGCTACCGTCAATACATGAAGAAAAAAAACACAACGTGTACGGTAACGTTTATCTGCGCCGTTTTTTCAGTACAATCAGCATATATTCCTAACCCTAAACCCTTAGTTATCTCATCCCATGATGAGTTAATCGGGGCGATAAGCCCGGCTTTTGCGATGAATTTAGAAAAAATCAATGAGTTAACCGCGCAAGATATGGCGGGTGTCAATGCGACAATCCTTGAACAGCTCAATTCCGACGTCCAACTGATCAATCAGTTAGGGTATTACATCGTTAGCGGCGGCGGAAAACGTATCCGCCCGATGATTGCCGTACTCGCTGCGCGCGCCGTTGGTTATCAGGAAAATGCGCACGTCACGATCGCTGCCTTAATCGAGTTTATCCACACCGCCACCCTGCTACACGACGATGTTGTGGATGAATCCGATATGCGTCGTGGGAAGGCAACGGCGAATGCGGCATTTGGCAACGCCGCCAGCGTCCTGGTCGGTGATTTTATCTACACCCGCGCGTTCCAGATGATGACCAGCCTTGGCTCGCTGAAAGTGCTGGAGGTAATGTCAGAAGCGGTGAACGTCATCGCCGAAGGCGAAGTGCTGCAACTGATGAACGTCAACGACCCGGACATCACCGAAGAAAATTACATGCGCGTGATTTACAGCAAAACGGCGCGCCTGTTTGAAGCTGCGGCGCAGTGTTCCGGTATTCTTGCAGGCTGCACTCCTGAGCAGGAAAAAGGGTTGCAGGATTATGGTCGTTATCTCGGTACGGCCTTTCAGCTGATTGACGATTTACTCGATTACAGCGCTGATGGCGAGCAGTTAGGTAAAAATGTCGGCGATGACCTCAACGAAGGAAAACCAACGCTGCCGCTGCTGCACGCTATGCGTAACGGTACGCCAGAACAGGCGCAAATGATCCGTACCGCCATTGAACAAGGCAATGGTCGCCACCTTCTGGAACCCGTTCTGGAAGCCATGACCGCCTGCGGTTCACTGGAATGGACGCGTCAGCGTGCAGAAGACGAGGCCGATAAAGCCATCGCCGCCCTACAGATTCTGCCTGATACGCCGTGGCGCGAAGCCCTGATCGGTCTGGCGCACATCGCCGTACAACGCGATCGTTAACCCGCCCTTCTCATCCCGTGCTCTGCGCGGGATGAATCCTTAAGTTCCAGTAAATTCCAGTTACTCATTTCTTTTCCAACCCTTTACCCATCGCACGTATGCTGTCACATTTTATGAATATGCATACTCTTTACAGGAACATATTAGAGCAATACTATCACCTGGCGTATAGTATTTCTCACAGGCTGATTATCCAGGCCGCAAGCGACTGACTGACCGAAGGAGTGAGGGAATAATGGAAAATAAACTCATTGACTGGCATCCCGCAGACATCATTGCCGGATTACGTAAAAAAGGGACATCTATGGCGGCGGAATCACGCAAGAATGGATTAAGTTCCTCGACGCTGGCAAACGCCCTGACCCGACCGTGGCCGAAAGGAGAGCTCATCATTGCGAAGGCGCTGGGTACAGAACCCTGGGTGATCTGGCCATCGCGCTATCATGACCCAGAAACCCATGAGTTCATTGACAGAACACGTCTGATGCGGGCTCGAAAAGGGAAATAAAGAAGTAAGGAACGGATAACGCTCTGAACGGTAGCCCCCGAACAGGGGCTACCAGTGCATGCGGAAAAAATTACTCGCCTTTCACACGCTCAATATTCGCGCCCAGCGCGCGCAGTTTGTCTTCAATGCGCTCATAGCCACGATCGATGTGATAAATACGATCAACCAGCGTCGTACCTTCTGCAATGCATCCCGCCAGCACCAGGCTCGCAGACGCACGCAAGTCGGTCGCCATCACCTGCGCCCCGGAGAGTTTTTCAACGCCGTGGCAAATCACGGTGTTGCTCTCGATTTCCGCGTGCGCACCCATACGGATCAGTTCAGGCACATGCATAAAGCGGTTTTCGAAAATGGTTTCCGTGATGAAACCCGTCCCTTCCGCGACAAGGTTCAGCAGCGTGAACTGCGCCTGCATATCGGTCGGGAAAGCCGGGTGCGGCGCGGTGCGCACATTCACAGCTTTCGGACGCTGGCCATGCATGTCCAGGCTGATCCAGTCTTCACCGGTTTCAATATCCGCTCCGGCGTCACGCAGTTTAGCCAGTACGGCATCCAGCGTATCCGGCTGCGCGTTACGGCAGACGATTTTACCGCCGGAAATCGCCGCCGCGACCAGGAAGGTGCCGGTTTCAATGCGATCGGGCAGAACACGGTATACGCCGCCGCCCAGACGCTCAACGCCCTCAATGGTAATACGATCGGTGCCCTGACCGCTGATCTTCGCTCCCAGCGTCACCAGGAAGTTCGCGGTATCGACGATCTCCGGCTCACGCGCGGCGTTTTCAATCACGGTGGTCCCTTCGGCCAGCGTTGCCGCAGACATGATGGTCACCGTCGCACCGACGCTGACTTTGTCCATCACGATATGCGCGCCTTTCAGGCGACCATTAACAGACGCCTTCACATAGCCTTCTTCCAGCTTGATCTCAGCGCCCAATTGTTCCAGGCCGGTGATGTGCAGATCGACCGGACGCGCGCCGATGGCGCAGCCGCCTGGCAGAGAAACCTGTCCCTGACCAAAACGCGCAACCAGCGGCCCCAGCGCCCAAATCGACGCGCGCATGGTTTTTACCAGTTCGTAAGGCGCGCAGAAGATGTTGACCTGGCTGGCGTCGATCCAGACAGAACCGTTACGTTCCACTTTCGTTCCAAGCTGGCTGAGCAGTTTCATCGTCGTATCGATGTCTTTCAGCTTTGGAACGTTCTGGATCTCTACCGGCTCTTCTGCCAGCAGCGCCGCGAAAAGGATCGGCAATGCGGCATTTTTAGCGCCTGAAATTGTGACTTCGCCCTGGAGCGTTGTCGGCCCCTGTACACGAAATTTATCCATTATTCTGTTCTCTGTTAAGAATTCATATCTGCTACCGGCGTGTCGCCCGTCGCTCAAAAACCGTTAAGTTTGCGATCGCGTTCCCATTCCGCTGGGGTATACGCTTTGATCGATACGGCATGGATACGGTTATCCGCAATAAACTCCATCAACGGGCCGTAAACAGACTGCTGCTTCTTGACCCGGCTCATGCCGTCAAACATCTCACCCACGGCGATAACCTGAAAGTGACTGCCATCGCCAGAGACGTGGACTTCCTGGAGGGAGAGTGCGCTCATCAGCACGCTCTGAATTTCATGATTTTCCATGGGCTCTTCATTCGTCAAATAGGGAAAACAGCCCAACATCTTAGAGCAAAGTGGCGCTGTCATAAATAAGCAAAAAGCCCAGCTGATAAATCAGGCAAGGCTTTGGTGGCAAATCCCACTTAGGGGTTTTGCCGGATGGCGGCACAAGGCCTTATCCGGCCTACAAAAATTAACGTGGAAGCACGTCAGCAGGCAAATTATAGAGCTTCGCCAGCGTGTAAACCTTCTCGTTTACCCCTTGCAGCGAAACGCTGTTGCCCTGTCGTTTCGCCTGATCGACAAGATGCACCAGTAACGCCAGACCACCGCTATCCACCCGGGAGACCTGGCTCAGATCGATGCAGGTTACGCCTTTCATCGCATCAACGCGCGCATCCCACAGCGGGTTCAGCACGTCCTGGTCCAGCTCTCCCGCTAATGCCAGCGTGTCACCTTCGCGCGTCCAGCTAAGTGACTGCGTCATTATTTTTTCTCTTCCAGCGAAATTTTCTGACGAGAAATTGACTGCAACTGCGCGGTCAGGCCGTCGATGCCTTTGGTACGCAGCAGATCGCTCCACTCATTCTGTTTTGTGGTGATCATACTGACGCCTTCCGCGATCATGTCATAAGCCTGCCAGTTACCGGTCTGGGTGTTTTTACGCCACTGGAAATCCAGTCGAACCGGAGGACGGCCATTCGGATCGATGATCGTCACGCGGATCGGCACGATGGTCGCATTGCCCAGCGGTTGTTCCGGCGCAATCTGGTAAGTCTGGCCGTGGTACATCGCCAGCGCCTGACCATAAGCCTGTTTCAGGTATTCACGAAACGCCGCGAAATAGGCGTCACGCTGCGCCGGCGTCGCCTCCCGGTAGTAACGACCCAGTACCAGCGCGCCCGCGTATTTCACCTGCACATACGGCAGCAGTTCCTGGTCAACGACGTCGCGCAGGTAATCCGGGTTGGCACGGATTTTCGGCTGTTCGTTTTTCAGACGATCGAAGGTTTTCTGCGCCGCCTCATTCATCAATTTATACGGGTTAGTCTGGTCCGCCGCGGTTGCCGCGCTCAACGGTGCAATGACCAGCAGCGCTACCATCATTAATCGCTTAAACATACATCGATTCTCCTGTGATTAATTTGTTGCGCCCGCAGGCGGTGTCGCTTCATTATTGCCTTCAGTTGGCGCTGGCGCATCGCCAGAATTCTTATTGTCGTCCCCTTTACTGTTGTAAAGGAACTGACCAATCATGTCTTCAAGCACCATCGCGGACTTGGTGTCCTGAATAGTGTCGCCATCTTTGAGGATAGACGTTCCCAGTTCAGGATCTTCAAACCCGACGTTTAACGCCAGATATTGCTCCCCCAGCAGGCCAGAGGTGCGGATACTCAGCGAACTGGTATCAGGAATGTGGTTATAGCGCTCTTCAATATCCAGCGTGACGCGCGGCAGGTAGGTTTTCGGATCCAGCGAGATATCCGCAACCCGGCCGACAACCACCCCGCCGATGCGCACCGGAGAGCGCGCTTTCAGGCCGCCAATATTGTCGAAGGTCGCATAAATCGTGTAGGTCGGCTCCGTGCGCATTGAGGTGACATTGGCCGCTTTCAGGCAAACAAACAGCGCCGCCAGCAACGCAACCAGCAAGAAGATCCCTACCCAAATTTCACTTTTTTTCGTTTGCATGAACTCAATTCCCAAACATCAGTGCGGTCAACACAAAATCCAGACCCAGAACGGCCAAAGACGAGTGCACAACGGTGCGCGTGGTTGCGCGGCTAATCCCGGCAGAGGTCGGAATCGCGTCATACCCATTGAACAGCGCAATCCACGTTACCGTGATGGCGAACACCACGCTCTTAATCAAACAGTTCACGAGATCCAGACGCCAGTCGACGGCATCCTGCATCGCCGACCAGAAGAAACCGGCATCGATCCCCTTCCAGCTAACGCCAACCAGCGATCCTCCCCAGATGCCAACGGCCACGAAGATAATCGTCAGCAACGGCAGCGAAATCACCCCCGCCCACAGGCGCGGAGAGATCACCCGGCGCAGCGGATCGACGGCCATCATTTCCATACTGGAGAGCTGCTCAGTCGCTCGCATAAGACCAATTTCTGCGGTCAGCGCAGACCCAGCGCGCCCGGCAAACAGCAACGCCGCGACAACCGGCCCCAGTTCACGCAACAATGAAAGCGCCACCAGCATACCCAGGCTGGTTTCCGCGCTGTAGGTCGTCAGAACCAGATAGCCCTGCAACCCGAGCACCATGCCGATAAAAACGCCAGAGACGATAATAATGAGCATCGACAGGACGCCCACATTATAAAGCTGACGCACCAGCAGCGGCGCATGCTTGCGAAATTCCGGCTTACCAATCACCGCATTGAATAACATTAACCCGGCACGCCCGAACGTTCTGAGGGTTTTGATCCCCCGGTGTCCAAGCGATGCCAGCGCATTTAACAGCATGAGTGGCTTAACTCCCTGTTTCGAGTAAATCGGAGTGATAATCGCCCGCCGGATAGCGGAACGGAACCGGCCCGTCGGCAATACCGTCCAGGAACTGGCGGACGCGCGGGTCGGCATTTTCTTGCAGTTCCTTCGCGCTACCGTGCGCCACGATTTTTTTGTCCGCCATAATCCAGGCGTGATCGGCGATGCTCAGCACCTCCGGCACATCGTGGGACACGACAACGCAGGTTACGCCCAGCGTGCTGTTCAGTTCTGAAATCAGCTTCACCAGTACGCCCATCGTAATCGGGTCCTGACCCACAAACGGCTCATCGAACATAATGAGGTCGGGTTCCAGCGCAATAGCACGGGCTAATGCCGCACGCCGCGCCATCCCCCCGGACAGTTCAGAGGGCATGAGCTTTGCCGCACCGCGCAGACCAACGGCTTCCAGTTTCATCATCACCGTGCTTTTCAACAGCGGCGCGGGTAAATTCGTGTGCTCCCGCAGCGGGTAGGCTACGTTATCAAACACGTTCATGTCGGTGAACAGCGCCCCCGACTGAAACAGCATGCTCATCCGTTTTCGTACCGTGTACAACCGCGAGCGAGACATAGCAGGTACGTTTTCGCCATCAAACAGTATTTCCCCGCTATCCGGCGGGATCTGTCCGCCAATCAGTCGTAACAGCGTGGTTTTACCGATCCCCGATGGCCCCATGATCGCCGTGATCTTCCCGCGTGGCACGGTCAGGGAAATATTATCGAAAATGCAGCGGTCGCCACGCGAAAAGCTGACGTCGCGCATATCGACTAAATTCGCCACAGACTGACCCATTGATTCATCCTTTGTATCGCCTTGTTGATCTAAGCATGGCGCTGAATTTAGCCATGAACCCAACATATTTACAGAATATTACCTGCCCTGGTTAGCTAAAGCTGGCATTTGTTTTACTTTTTAGCCGCATAAAGTCAAAATTAAGACTTCGTTACGGCTTCCAGAAGATCCCTCCAGTGGACCGGCGAGTATACCTGAAGAAAGGACTTTAGATGCTTTTAGCTACGGCGCTGTTAATTATTGGTTTACTTCTGGTGGTCTACAGCGCCGATCGTCTGGTGTTTGCCGCATCGATTTTGTGTAGGGCAGTGGGGATTCCTCCGCTCATTATCGGGATGACGGTCGTCAGTATCGGAACATCATTACCGGAGATAATTGTCTCGGTTGCCGCGTCGCTTCACGGGCAACTGGATTTAGCCGTGGGCACCGCGCTCGGCTCCAACATCATCAATATCTTGCTGATTCTGGGCCTGGCGGCGCTGTTTCACCCTTTTACCGTGCATTCTGATGTTTTGCGCCGCGAATTGCCGCTAATGTTATTTGTCAGTGTGCTGGCGGGCTCCGTCCTGCACGATGGCGAGCTGAGCCGTAGCGACGGAATCTTTCTTCTGCTGCTGGCCGTGCTATGGCTGCTGTTCATTGTTAAGATCGCGCGCCTGGCGGAGCGGCAAGGAAATGACAGCCTCACCCGGGAGCAGGTGGCGGAGCTGCCGCGCGAAGGCGGCTTACCCGTCGCGTTTTTGTGGCTGGGTATCGCGCTGATTATTATGCCGATGGCGACGCGGATGGTGGTTGATAACGCCACCGTACTGGCGAACTACTTCGCCATGAGCGAACTGACTATCGGCCTGACGGTGATTGCGATTGGCACCAGCCTGCCGGAGCTGGCGACGGCGATCGCGGGCATCCGCAAAGGTGAAAATGATATCGCCATTGGCAACATTATCGGCGCCAATATTTCTAATATCGCCATCGTTCTGGGGCTGCCTGCATTGATTACGCCAGGCGACGTCAACCCGCTGGCGTTTGGGCGTGACTATAGCGTGATGCTGTTAGTGAGCATTGTTTTGGCATTGCTGTGCTGGCGGCGTCCGCGCCAGATTGGTCGGGGCGCAGGCGTGCTGCTGACCGGCGGTTTTATCGTATGGCTGGCGATGCTGTACTGGCTATCGCCGCTTCTTATTGGATAACGGGAAAACGGACTATGTCGCACTTAGCGTTACAACCGGGTTTTGACTTTCAGAAAGCAGGCAAAGACGTCCTGGAGATTGAACGTGAAGGCCTGGCGGAGCTTGATCAATACATCGACCAGAACTTCACGCTCGCCTGTGAAAAAATCTTCTCGTGTACAGGCAAAGTCGTTGTCATGGGGATGGGGAAATCAGGTCATATCGGGCGGAAAATGGCCGCCACCTTTGCCAGCACCGGCACTTCCGCCTTTTTTGTTCACCCAGGCGAGGCCGCGCATGGCGATCTCGGCATGGTCACCTCGCAGGATGTGGTGATCGCGATTTCCAACTCTGGCGAATCCAATGAGATTGCCGCATTAATCCCGGTTCTCAAACGCTTGCAGGTGCCGCTGATTTGTATCACCGGGCGGCCAGAAAGCAGCATGGCGCGTGCGGCGGATGTGCATCTGTGTGTTAAAGTGCCGAAAGAAGCCTGCCCGTTGGGTCTGGCGCCGACCAGCAGCACTACGGCTACGTTGGTCATGGGCGATGCGCTCGCGGTCGCGTTATTAAAAGCCCGCGGCTTTACCGCCGAAGATTTTGCGTTGTCGCATCCGGGCGGCGCACTTGGCCGTAAACTTCTGCTGCGCGTTAACGATATCATGCACACCGGCGATGAAATCCCGCATGTGAATAAAAACGCCAGCCTGCGTGATGCCCTGCTGGAAATTACGCGTAAAAATCTCGGCATGACCGTCATTTGTGATGACACAATGAAGATTGACGGCATCTTTACCGATGGCGACTTGCGTCGTGTTTTCGATATGGGTGTGGATGTTCGCCAGTTAGGGATTGCCGACGTCATGACGCCAGGGGGAATTCGCGTTCGCCCCGGTATTCTCGCCGTTAACGCCCTGAACTTAATGCAGTCCCGTCATATCACCTCCGTTTTGGTTGCTGATGGCGACCAGTTACTGGGTGTGTTACATATGCATGATTTACTGCGTGCAGGCGTAGTGTAGAAACTCAAGGATAAAAGAAATGAGTAAAGCAGGTGCGTCGCTTGCGACCTGTTATGGCCCCGTCAGTACACAGGTTATCGCCCAGGCGGAAAACATCCGTCTGCTCATCCTCGATGTGGATGGCGTGCTGTCTGATGGTCTGATTTATATGGGCAACAACGGTGAAGAGCTGAAGGCCTTTAACGTCCGTGATGGCTACGGCATTCGCTGTGCGCTCACTTCCGGGATTGAGGTCGCTATTATTACCGGGCGAAAGGCTAAACTTGTAGAAGATCGCTGTGCCACCCTGGGGATCACGCATCTCTATCAGGGGCAGTCGGACAAACTTATCGCGTTTGGCGACCTGCTCGATAAGCTGGGCGTTGCGCCTGAAAATGTGGCTTACGTCGGTGACGATCTGATCGACTGGCCGGTGATGGAAAAAGTGGGTCTGAGCGTTGCGGTCGCTGATGCGCATCCGCTCCTGATCCCCCGCGCCGACTATGTGACGCATATCGCCGGTGGACGCGGCGCGGTGCGGGAAGTGTGCGATCTACTCTTGCTGGCGCAGGGTAAGCTTGATGAGGCCAAAGGGCAATCGATATGAGTAAAACCAGACGTTGGGTTATCATTCTACTGTCGTTGGCCGTACTGGTGTTGATCGGAATTAATCTGGCGGATAAAGACGATCCTGCTCAGGTTGTGGTGAACACCAGCGATCCGACTTATAAGAGCGAGCATACCGATACGGTCGTCTATAGCCCGGAAGGCGCGTTGAACTATCGTCTTATTGCGCAGCACGTTGAATATTATTCAGAACAGGCGCTTTCGTGGTTTACCCAACCGGTATTAACCACCTTTGATAAAGATAAAGTCCCGACATGGTCGATTAAAGCGGATAAGGCGAAATTGACCGAAGACCGGATGCTCTATCTGTATGGTCACGTTGAAGTCAATGCGCTGGCGCCTGACGCTCAACTACGCAGAATCACGACGGATAACGCGACGATCAACCTGGTGACGCAGGATGTCACCTCTGAAGATCTGGTCACGTTATACGGAACAACATTTAACTCCAGCGGACTGAAAATGCGCGGCAACTTACGCAGCAAGAACGCCGAGCTGATTGAAAAGGTTAGAACCTCCTATGAAATTCAAAACAAACAAACTCAGCCTTAATCTTGTGCTTGCCAGCACACTTCTGGCCGCCAGTCTTCCGGCGTTCGCGGTCACCGGCGATACCGAACAACCGATTCATATTGAATCGGACCAGCAGTCACTGGATATGCAGGGTAACGTGGTGACGTTTACCGGAAATGTCGTCGTGACTCAGGGCACCATCAAAATCAATGCCGATAAAGTGGTCGTCACCCGTCCGGGCGGCGAGCAAGGCAAAGAGGTGATCGACGGCTTCGGCAACCCGGCGACGTTTTATCAGATGCAGGACAACGGCAAGCCGGTAAAAGGCCATGCCCAAAAAATGCATTATGAGCTGGCGAAAGATTTCGTCGTCCTGACCGGTAACGCCTACCTGGAGCAGCTCGACAGCAACATCACCGGCGATAAGATCACTTACCTGGTGAAAGAGCAGAAAATGCAGGCGTTCAGCGAAAAAGGCAAACGTGTAACGACGGTTCTGGTGCCGTCGCAATTGCAGGACAAAAACAAAGACCAGGCCCCGGCACAGAAGAAGGGTAACTAATTCGTTATGGCAACATTAACTGCAAAGAATCTTGCGAAAGCCTATAAAGGCCGTCGCGTGGTGGAAGATGTCAGCCTGACCGTGAATTCCGGGGAGATCGTCGGTCTGCTCGGGCCGAACGGCGCAGGTAAAACCACTACCTTCTACATGGTGGTGGGCATTGTGCCGCGCGACGCTGGCAACATTATTATTGACGATGAGGACATCAGCCTGCTGCCGCTGCATGCCCGCGCGCGTCGCGGTATTGGCTATTTACCGCAGGAAGCCTCCATTTTCCGCCGTCTGAGCGTGTTTGATAACCTGATGGCGGTGCTGCAAATTCGTGACGATCTCACGACCGAACAGCGTGAAGACCGCGCCAATGAACTGATGGAAGAGTTCCACATCGAGCATCTGCGCGACAGCCTCGGACAAGCGTTGTCCGGCGGTGAGCGCCGCCGTGTGGAGATTGCCCGCGCGCTGGCCGCAAATCCGAAATTTATCCTGCTGGATGAACCGTTTGCAGGCGTTGACCCGATTTCCGTCATCGACATCAAACGCATTATCGAGCACCTGCGCGACAGCGGTCTCGGCGTTCTGATTACCGACCACAACGTTCGTGAGACGCTGGCGGTGTGTGAACGCGCGTATATTGTCAGCCAGGGGCATCTGATCGCACACGGCACACCGACAGAAATCCTGCAAGACGAGCACGTTAAGCGCGTATACCTTGGGGAAGACTTCAGACTCTGATAGGGTAGAAGACTGCGACGTCACAGCGGGAGAAAACGACTCTGAACATGAAGCAAGGTTTGCAACTCAGGCTCAGCCAACAACTGGCGATGACGCCCCAGCTACAACAGGCCATCCGTCTGTTGCAGTTGTCTACGCTGGAACTTCAGCAGGAACTTCAGCAAGCGCTGGAGAGTAATCCGCTGCTTGAGCAAACCGATCTTCACGATGAAATCGACACGCGCGAAACCCAGGACAACGAAGCCCTGGATACCGCAGACGCGCTCGAACAGAAAGAGATGCCCGAAGAGCTGCCGCTTGACGCCAGCTGGGATGAGATTTACACCGCAGGTACGCCGTCCGGCACCAGCGGCGACTACATCGACGACGAGCTGCCGGTGTACCAGGGCGAAACCACGCAGTCCCTCCAGGACTACCTGATGTGGCAAGTCGGGCTGACTCCGTTCTCGGATACCGATCGCGCGATTGCCACCTCAATTGTCGATGCCGTTGATGATACCGGCTATCTCACCATTTCGCTGGATGACATTCTCGAAAGCATCGGCGATGAAGAGATCGGCCTCGATGAAATAGAAGCGGTACTTAAACGCGTTCAGCGCTTCGATCCCATCGGCGTGGCGGCAAAAGATCTCCGTGACTGCCTGCTGATCCAGCTCTCACAGTTCGATAAATCCACGCCCTGGCTGGAAGACGCCCGGTTGATCATCAGCGATCACCTCGATCTGCTGGCCAATCATGACTTCCGCACCCTGATGCGCGTTACGCGGCTGAAAGAAGAGGTGCTGAAAGAGGCAGTCAATCTTATCCAGTCGCTCGATCCCAGACCGGGTCAGTCTATCCAGACCGGCGAACCTGAATATGTGATCCCGGATGTGCTGGTGCGTAAGCACAACGGTTACTGGATGGTGGAGCTGAACGGCGACAGCATTCCCCGTCTACAGATCAATCAACATTATGCCGCCCTGTGCAACGGCGCGCGTAATGATGCCGACAGCCAGTTCATTCGCAGCAACCTTCAGGATGCGAAGTGGCTGATCAAAAGTCTGGAAAGCCGCAACGACACCCTGTTACGCGTGAGCCGCTGTATTGTTGAGCAGCAGCAGGCCTTCTTCGAGCAAGGCGAAGAGTTTATGAAACCGATGGTGCTGGCGGACATCGCCCAGGCCGTCGAGATGCACGAATCGACGATTTCCCGTGTGACCACGCAGAAGTATCTGCACAGTCCACGCGGCATTTTTGAACTGAAGTATTTCTTTTCCAGCCATGTGAATACCGAAGGCGGAGGCGAAGCCTCTTCCACGGCGATACGTGCGCTGGTGAAGAAATTAATTGCTGCGGAGAACCCCGCGAAGCCGCTGAGCGACAGCAAGTTAACCTCTATGTTGTCGGATCAGGGTATCATGGTGGCGCGCCGCACCGTTGCGAAGTACCGAGAGTCTTTATCCATTCCGCCGTCCAATCAGCGCAAACAGCTGGTTTGAACCAACCGATAAGGAAGACACTATGCAGCTCAACATCACTGGAAATAACGTCGAAATTACTGAAGCCCTGCGCGACTTTGTCTCAACCAAATTCGCCAAACTTGAGCAGTATTTTGACAGGATTAATCAGGTCTACGTTGTTTTGAAAGTGGAGAAGGTAACACACATCTCGGATGCGACACTGCATGTAAACGGTGGCGAAATTCACGCCAGCGCGGAAAGTCAGGATATGTATGCCGCCATTGACGGTTTGATCGATAAACTGGCAAGGCAGCTAACGAAACACAAAGATAAACTGAAACAACACTAATTGTCCGGGCAGTTAGCGAGTGCAGGACGGCCTGTTGTGACGCACAACAGGCCATTTGTACAGTTAGCGCTCCGAATCTGCCTCATCAGGAATCATTCTGATGGAACAGGTTCTTAGGTGAAATTATGACAAATAACGATACGACTCTACAACTGAGCAGCGTACTTAACCAGGAATGTACGCGCAGCGGCGTTCACTGCCAGAGCAAAAAACGTGCGCTGGAGATTATCAGTGAACTGGCGGCAAAACAGCTCAGCCTGCCTCCGCAGGTGGTATTTGAAGCAATCCTGACGCGTGAGAAAATGGGCAGTACCGGCATTGGCAATGGTATCGCCATCCCGCACGGCAAGCTGGAAGAAGATACGCTGCGCGCCGTCGGCGTGTTCGTCCAACTCGAAACGCCTATCGCTTTCGATGCCATTGATAATCAACCGGTCGATCTGCTTTTCGCCCTGCTGGTGCCCGCAGATCAGACCAAAACGCATCTGCATACACTGTCGCTGGTCGCTAAACGTCTGGCGGATAAAACCATCTGCCGCCGTCTGCGCGCCGCGCAGAGTGACGAAGAGCTGTATCAAATCATCACTGACACCGAAGGTGGAAAGGATGAGGCATAACCACCCAATGGCATCTGTTGTGAGGAGAAACGGTACATGGTACTGATGATCGTCAGCGGTCGTTCAGGGTCAGGGAAATCTGTCGCCCTGCGTGCGCTGGAAGATATGGGTTTTTACTGCGTGGACAACCTCCCCGTGGTGCTGTTGCCCGATCTGGCTCGTACGCTGGCCGATCGCCAGATTTCTGCGGCCGTCAGCATTGACGTGCGTAACATGCCTGAGTCCCCTGAAATTTTCGAGCAGGCGATGAACAACCTGCCCGATGCGTTTTCACCACAGCTTCTGTTCCTTGATGCCGATCGCAACACGCTGATTCGCCGTTACAGCGATACGCGCCGTCTGCATCCGCTTTCCAGCAAAAATCTCTCCCTGGAGAGCGCCATCGACCAGGAAAGCGATCTGCTGGAACCGCTGCGTTCCCGCGCCGATCTGATTGTCGATACCTCTGAAATGTCCGTGCATGAACTGGCGGAAATGCTGCGTACCCGTCTGCTGGGCAAGCGCGAACGCGAGCTGACAATGGTGTTCGAGTCCTTCGGCTTCAAGCACGGTATTCCAATTGATGCCGATTATGTTTTTGACGTGCGCTTCCTGCCTAACCCGCACTGGGACCCGAAACTGCGTCCAATGACCGGCCTCGATAAACCAGTTGCGGCATTCCTCGACAGGCACACAGAAGTACACAATTTTATCTACCAGACTCGCAGCTATCTTGAGTTATGGTTACCCATGCTGGAGACAAACAACCGTAGCTATCTCACCGTAGCCATCGGCTGTACCGGCGGGAAACACCGTTCGGTGTATATTGCAGAACAGCTGGCAGACTACTTCCGTTCACGCGGTAAGAACGTGCAGTCACGCCATAGAACGCTGGAAAAACGCAAAACATGACCGTGAAGCAGACTGTAGAAGTCACGAACAAGCTGGGTATGCATGCCCGGCCTGCGATGAAACTGTTTGAATTAATGCAGGGTTTTGAGGCCGAAGTGCTGTTACGCAATGATGAAGGAACCGAAGCCGAAGCCAATAGCGTCATCGCCCTACTGATGCTGGACTCTGCTAAAGGTCGCCAGATAGAAATTGAAGCTACCGGCCCGCAGGAGGTCGAAGCGCTGGCGGCGGTGATCGCGCTGTTCAATTCAGGATTCGACGAAGATTAGGCCATTTCGCTTTCGTCTCCTCCTTTCCCCCAGAAAACGCCACCCGGCGTTTTTTTTATTCCCTCGCCTTTCTGCCTGCGTCAATATTGTACATTCCGTGCGCTTTTCCGTCCTGATTAAACCTTAAGAAAACCTTAAGAGGGGTTGTTTACGTTCTATTTAAGTTGAGCGTTCATACTGGTTCTATTAGCAACATTACCAGGAGATCTCATGATACTTTTATCTGAACAAAATCCCCTGGGCACCGGACGCCATCGTAAATGTTATGCGCATCCGGGCGATGCCCAACGCTGCATTAAGATCATTTACAATGCCGACCGCAGCGGCAAGAAAGAGATCCGCCGCGAGCTGAAATATTACGCGCATCTGTCACGTTACCTGCAAGACTGGAGCGGCATCCCGCGCTATCACGGTACGGTAGAGACCGATTGTGGTACGGGCTACGTCTACGATGTGATAACCGATTTCGATGGCAAACCGTCCGTCACGCTGACTGAATTTGTGGCGCAGTGCCGCAATGACGAAGATGCCGCCGTCCTGCGCCAGTTGCTGAAAACGCTCAAGCGTTATATCTACGATAACCGCATCGTCACCATGACCCTGAAGCCGCAAAATATTCTGTGTCACCGCATTAGCGAATCCGAAGCGATCCCGGTGATCTGCGACAACATCGGCGAGAGCACGCTGATCCCGCTGGCAAGCTGGTCAGCCTGGTTTTGCCATCGCAAACAGGAAAGACAGTGGGAACGGTTGATTGCCCAACCGGGTCTGGTGGCGGCGCTGAAGATGAACCGCCAGGAAGAAGACAAAAGCGCGCTGCCGCTCCCCTCTCTTGAGGCCGCGCGTCAGCACAATCTTAATACAGATGGTTACGCGTCATAAACGATTCGCCGCCCAACTGGCGCATTTGACGCAAAATCCACGCCTGACGGCTACGCACGTAGCCTGAAGGCGCGTTCGCTTTAAAGCGTAAAGGGTTCGGCAGCACCGCCGCCAATAGCGCGGCTTCTGACATACTTAACCGGCTGGCAGGTTTATTAAAATAGCGCTGCGACGCCGCTTCCACGCCAAACACGCCATCGCCAAACTCCGCAATATTCAGGTAGACGGTCAGAATGCGTTTTTTACTCCAGACGGTTTCCAGCCCGACGGTGAGCCCGGCCTCCAGCCCTTTACGCAGCCAACTGCGGCCATCCCATAAAAAGAGATTCTTCGCCGTTTGCTGAGAAAGCGTGGACGCCCCACGAATTCGGTTTTCATTGCGCTCGTTGTGCGCCAGCGCCTTCTCAATGGCCGAAACATCAAAGCCCCAGTGTTCCGGGAATTTCTGGTCTTCCGCCGCAATCACCGCCAGCCCCATCCACGGCGAGATCTCATCCATGCCAGCCCAGTCGGAATGCGCAACATAGCCGAAATCGCCTTGCAGCCACGCGCTAATCTGCCGTTCCACCATCACTGCGGAAAAAGGCACCGGAACGACACTGAACAGCGCGATGCCGCCGCCCCAAAAAACCGCCAGCACCACAAGGATGCGCAGGAGCAAACGGCGCAGGGACGCCAGCGGAGTGAAACGCCCTTTACTCATTCAGCCAGAACCAGTACGCGAGACACCAGTTTTTCAATGCCGGTCGCCGCCTGTGCAATATCCTGCGCCAGCATGTAAGCAGGCGTGGTGACAATTTTGTTATCTTCATCCACCACAATATCGTCAACCGGACATGGCACATGCTCGGCCCCCATATCTTCCAGCACTTCCGCCGTATCGATATCGGTGCCAATCGTCAGACGAAGCGGGAAACCAAAAATCCGGGGCAGCATTGCCGGGGCAATGCACATAAACCCTAACGGCTTACCCGACTGGTGCATGGCGATTGCCAGCGCGGCCAGGTCGCTATCTACCCGGCACTCGCTGCCCTGGCTGGCAAAATTACTCAGGTTTTTCGCCGCGCCAAATCCACCCGGAACAATCAGCGCGTCCAGATCGCTGGAGACCGCCTGGGCGAGTGGACGAATTTCCCCCCGCGTAATGCGCGCGGCTTCGATCAGAACATTTCGCGTCTCCGCCATCGCTTCGCCCGTCAGGTGATTAATCACATCAGCCTGCTGTTTATCCGGCGCAAAGCAGATGGCCTGCGCGCCGCTGCGGGCAATCGCCAGAAGGGTCAGAACGGCTTCATGAATCTCGGCGCCGTCGTATACGCCACATCCACTGAGCACTACGCCAATTTTTTTCATCGTGATGATCCTTTTCGCAACTTACTGAAGCGTATTAATAATTCTGATTAAAATGCTGCGCTTCACACATTTAACTGATTCATGTAACAAAACATTTAAGATTTGCTATCTTAACTGCGTGCGGCCTGAAAAGCAGAGCTGCGCCTGTGTAAAAAACAATCATAACTTACGGCGCAGCCACGATTTCCCTGGTGTTGGCGCAGTATTCGCGCACCCCGGTCAATCCGGGGTCATTTTTTTTCCGCGTTTGCCACCCAGGCTTTCAGCACCGCGACGTCGTGCTGCCACTCCTGCTTCATCTCTTCAACCCATTCACCCACGTTATCTTCCCAGGCAGGAAGATCCGGCGACTGAATTTGCTGACCCAGTTGCTGTAGATGACGCAACCCGACGGAGCCCGCCGCGCCTTTAATTTTGTGGCCTTCTTCAACAACGCCTTTGGTATCTCGCGCCGTCAGGTTAGACTCCAGAATGCTTAAGTAACCCGGCATCATTTTCTCGAACACCGCCAGTCCATCCGTAATTAATTTCGGGCCGACCAGTTCGATATACTGCTCTAACATCGGGATATCTAACAACGCTTGCGATTTGCTGCTCTCTTCAGATGTCACAGTGCTCTCCTCTTCGTTACGGGTATCCCAGTATTTTTTAATCATGGCGGTTAACGCCGGAACCGACAGCGGCTTGCTCAACACATCGTCCATTCCCGCGTCCAGATACTCTTTCTTGTCTTTCAGGACGTTAGCAGTGAGTGCGACCAGCGGCGGTAATTCTTCCCGCGCATAGCGGCGGGTAAGTTCTCTGGAGATATCCAGACCCGTCATATCCGGCAGTTGAATATCCAGCAGCAGCAGATCGTATTCACCCGGGGTGAACATTTCCAGCGCGGCTTTCCCGGTCATCGCCACGTCAACGCTGTTGCCCAGTTTTTCCAGCACTGAACGCGCCACAATGACGTTCAGCTCAATGTCCTCGACCAGCAGCACATGCAGCGCAGGCAGCGGCATGTCATTCTCTTCCAGCGTGTCCTCGACCTCTTCCGCCACGGCTGGCGCATGTACGGTTAACGTAAAGACGGAACCTTTACCCGGCTGGCTGGAAACGGTGATGTCACCGCCCATATTTTTTGCCAGACGGCGCGATACCGCCAGGCCAATCCCGGTCCCCGTTGCGGGTTTACCGCCATGACTGTCTTTCACCTGATAATACATGGCGAAGATTTTATCCTGCTCATCCTGCGGAATACCGATGCCGGAATCTTCCACGTCAAAATGCAGCACATCGCCTTCATCATAGCGTACACGCACCGTCACCTGCCCTTGCTGGGTAAACTTCACGGCGTTGCTGATCAGGTTCCACAGAATTTGGCGCAAACGCGTGCCGTCGGTGATCACCTTATGCGGCAGCGGCAACGTCGGATCGAGCACAAAGCGTAGCCCTTTTTGCTGCGCTTGCAGGCCGGAGAGATTCTCCAGATCCGCCATGAAACTGGTGAAATCTACCGGCTGGTTATCCAGCTGGACTTTACGCCGTTCCATCTTATCCATATCAATGATATCGTTGAAAATATTCCCCAACGTGACCGCAGAGACATGGATGGTTTTCAGGTATTTTTCCTGCTCGCTGGTAAGGTCGGTGTCCAGCAGAATGCGGCTTAAGCCGACAATGCCATTCAGCGGCGTACGCAGCTCGTGGCTGATCGTAGAGATAAACGTGGTCTTGTCGCGGCTGGCGCGTTCAAGCGCGTCCTGATAACGCTTACGTTCCGTAATATCGCGCCCAAAGCCCATCAGGCCATGACGTTTACCAACGCGGTCGTAATAGGGCACCTTGCGAATTTCAAAGCACGCTTTGCGCCCGTCCGGGTAATCGAGCCACTGTTCATAGGTCAGCGAGACGTTATGGCGGAAGACTTTTTCGTCGGTCTCAATCACTTTTTCCGCCGCTTCGGGAGAATAGACGTCAGCCGGTTTTAAATGGACGAGCTGTTTTTCACTCTTGCCGGTCAGCAGTTCCATCGCGCGGTTACAGCCGGAAAACTCTTTATCCTCATTGCGATAAAAAACCAAATCCGGCGACGCATCGAGGAAAGAGCGTAAGAAAGAGGATTGCTGTTCAAGCTGAATCTGCGTCTCTTCACGCTCCTTGATTTCCACTTTTAGCTGTTCGAAGGTCGACTGGCGCTCAGCCTCCGCTTTTTCGCGATCGGCAATTTCCTGATTAAGCTGAGCAATATTGTCTTTCAGTTGTACCGTGAGTTTGAGATCGCGCTCGCGCATCTCTTCCAACTTTTGTACCAGCCGTGACAGGCGCTGCCTGGACTCCTCCAGTTGCTCCACCACCACCGACAAGAAATAGACGGCCCAGGGCGTGATTAACAAGCCAAAAAAGATGGAGCGGATGACATCAATACTTTCGACCTGACCATGCAACACCATGGTGACCGCCATCTGCACCACTATCGCCAGCACCACCAGCGCTAACGCCAACAGCATCGAAAAGCGCACCAGACCCAGCTTCATCATCAGGTCGACATAGTATTGCGCCAGCATACGAATTTGCTTCATAGGGGATTCCTTCACGACAACTTCGCACAATAATACTCAATTCTGAGCAGTACGTTGAAAATTGTGCAATAAATGCGGAGGTTATCGGTGAAATGACCGGGTAGGCGGTAGGCCGGATAAGGCATAGCCGCCATCCGGCAATGTGCGCCAGGCTGCCTGATGGCGCTTCGCTTATCAGGCCTACACGCCTACGGATGGTTAGCTCTCCGGCTGCACCCACGGCGTACCAAGCGCGGAGCCTTGCGCGCCATGTTCGTTAAGATAGCGGTCCAGCTCCACCATGCCCGTCCAGCGATTCTCACACCATAGCGGGGCGAGCAACGTCGGACGACGGGCGCTGGCGGAAATGCGATGATAAATAACCTCCGGCGGCGTATGGCGGATCATCTCCCCCGCCGTCAGCGTATACGCCTCCAGCGCAATACCGTTCAGGCGCCCCGCTTCCCAGGCTTTCGCCATAATGCTGCCTTTTACAATATGCAGCGGGTGCAGCTTAATGCCATCCACGCCCGTTTCCACCACGCGATCCAGCGTTTGCAGGCATTCCGTCTGCCCTTCGCCGGGTAAACCCACAATCAGATGCGAGCACACTTTCAGCCCACGCTCGCGCGCCAGTTGGGTGGTTCGCTGATAACAGGCAAAATCATGGCCGCGATTAATACGGCGCAGCGTTTTGTCATGCGCGGTTTGCAATCCCAGTTCCAGCCACACTTCATAGCCCTGGTCTTTATATTCGCAGAGCAGATCGAGCACCGCATCCGGTACACAGTCGGGGCGCGTCCCGACACACAGCCCGACAATGCTGGTCTGGCTTACCGCCTGCTGATACATAGAACGCAGCACCTGCACTTCGGCAAAGGTACTGGTGTACGCCTGGAAATAGGCCAGATAACGTTTGGCGCGATTGACCAGATGCGCCTGATGCGCCAGTTGTTCGGCAATAGAGCGATACTGCTGCGCCTCATCGGCGAAAGAGGCGACATTACAGAAAGTACACCCGCCACGTCCGATGGTGCCATCGCGGTTTGGACAGCTAAATCCGCCGTGCAACGTCAGTTTATGAACTTTTTGCCCATAACGACGAGAAAGATCCCCACCAAACATATTGACTAATTTCTGTAACTGCATAATCTGATAGACCGCGCCTTGAAAAGAGGCCAAAGCCTGCCATTTTTAGCCTTTGTCGGCGATGACCTGGATCAATCGCTCCGGCAGGCTTTTATTTATTGCATAATCAAGCAAAATTACCGAAATTTCATTCACTCCATAGCTAATTACTTTTCCTTATAACTGCACACTTTTTTTATCTTCTGATGACACTGGCTAAAAAACAGTATCATGAAATGCCTGCGCCGCTTAAACCAGCATAAAATGCTAAGCATTACGGATAATCAAGGTGAGATAAGGGTTAACAGGCCGTTATGATAGTGAGACAGATCACACTCTCCCCTGCGCTTATGCCGCATCAAATCAATGTAAAAAAGTCATTATTTTCAATACATTCATAAAGTTAATAGACCTATAGCACATTTTTGCATAAATAAGATTGCCATTTGACCTGTGTGTGGATTCCCGATAAGTTGGAAATCCGCTGGAAGCTTTCTGGATGAGCAGCCTGCTCATCATATTTATGCAGTAATTGAGATTCCCTCTTAAACGTATTTACCGATGCGAAAAGGATAAAAGAGGGCGAATGCGAGGTAAGCGTATGATACGCAACCCCCGTCGCCACGCTCTTTCTGTGCCCGTGCGCAATCGGTATCGGATGGGAGTCCCGCAGAGCCTGGGGAGGTTCACTGATATGTTGTACGATAAATCCCTTGAGAGGGATAACTGTGGTTTCGGCCTGATCGCCCACATAGAAGGCGAACCTAGCCACAAGGTAGTGCGTACCGCCATACACGCACTGGCCCGTATGCAGCACCGTGGCGCGATCCTCGCTGACGGTAAAACCGGCGACGGTTGCGGTTTGCTGCTGCAAAAACCCGATCGCTTTTTTCGCATCGTTGCAGAAGAGCGCGGCTGGCGTTTAGCCAAAAACTACGCTGTCGGTATGCTCTTCCTGAATAAGGACCCTGAGCTGGCGGCGGCATCACGTCGTATCGTCGAAGAAGAATTACAGCGGGAAACCCTGTCGATTGTGGGCTGGCGCGATGTGCCGACCAACGAAGGTGTCCTCGGTGAAATCGCCCTCTCCTCCCTGCCACGTATTGAGCAAATTTTTGTTAACGCCCCTGCGGGCTGGCGTCCCCGGGATATGGAACGCCGCCTGTTTATCGCCCGCCGCCGCATTGAGAAACGCCTTCAGGACGATAAAGACTTCTACGTTTGTAGCCTGTCGAACCTGGTGAACATCTATAAAGGTCTGTGTATGCCGGCGGATCTGCCGCGCTTCTACCTGGACCTGGCGGATTTGCGTCTGGAATCGGCCATTTGCCTGTTCCACCAGCGCTTCTCCACCAATACCGTGCCGCGCTGGCCGCTGGCGCAGCCGTTCCGCTACCTGGCGCACAACGGCGAAATCAACACCATTACCGGCAACCGTCAGTGGGCGCGCGCCCGTACTTATAAATTCCAGACGCCGCTGATCCCGGATTTACAATCTGCCGCGCCGTTCGTCAACGAGACCGGTTCCGACTCCAGCTCGCTGGATAACATGCTGGAACTGCTGCTGGCAGGCGGGATGGACATCGTGCGCGCCATGCGCCTGCTGGTGCCGCCCGCATGGCAGAACAACCCGGATATGGACCCGGACCTGCGCGCCTTCTTTGACTTTAACTCCATGCACATGGAGCCGTGGGATGGCCCGGCGGGCATCGTGATGTCCGACGGTCGCTTCGCTGCCTGTAACCTCGACCGTAACGGTCTGCGTCCGGCGCGCTACGTCATCACCAAAGATAAACTGATCACCTGCGCCTCTGAGGTGGGGATCTGGGACTACCAGCCTGACGAAGTCGTGGAAAAGGGCCGCGTCGGCCCCGGTGAACTGATGGTGATCGACACCCGTGGCGGGCGCATCCTGCACTCTGCGGAAACCGATGACGATCTGAAAAGCCGCCATCCGTATAAAGAGTGGATGGAGAAGAACGTCCGCCGCCTGGTGCCGTTTGAAGATCTGGCCGACGATCAGGTCGGAAACCGCGAGCTGGACGACGACATGCTCGCCAGCTATCAGAAACAGTTTAACTACAGCGCCGAAGAGCTGGATTCCGTCATCCGCGTACTGGGCGAAAACGGCCAGGAAGCGGTCGGTTCAATGGGTGATGACACCCCCTTCGCCGTGCTTTCCAGCCAGCCGCGCATTATTTACGACTACTTCCGCCAGCAGTTTGCGCAGGTGACCAACCCGCCAATCGACCCGCTGCGTGAAGCGCACGTCATGTCGCTGGCCACCAGCATTGGCCGCGAGATGAACGTCTTTTGCGAAGCGGAAGGACAGGCGCACCGTCTGAGCTTTAAATCGCCAATTCTGCTGTACTCCGATTTCAAACAGCTCACCACCATGAAAGAGGAGCACTACCGCGCCGATACGCTGGATATCACCTTCGATGTGACGGAAACCTCGCTCGAAGAAACGGTGAAAGCGCTGTGCGATAAGGCTGAACAGATGGTGCGTAACGGCACCGTCTTGCTGGTGCTCTCTGACCGTAACATCGGGAAAAACCGTTTACCGGTTCCGGCGCCGATGGCTGTCGGGGCGGTACAGACTCGTCTGGTGGATAAGAGCCTGCGCTGCGATGCCAACATCATCGTAGAAACCGCAAGCGCGCGTGACCCGCACCACTTTGCCGTGCTGCTGGGCTTTGGCGCCACGGCGATCTATCCGTATCTCGCCTATGAAACGCTGGGCCGTCTGATCGACACCCAGGCCATCGCCAAAGACTACCGTACCGTGATGCTGAACTACCGTAACGGCATCAATAAAGGTCTGTACAAGATCATGTCCAAAATGGGCATTTCGACCATCGCCTCATACCGCTGCTCCAAGCTGTTTGAAGCGGTCGGTCTGCATGACGACGTGGTGAGCCACTGCTTCCAGGGCGTGGTCAGCCGCATTGGCGGCGCCGGTTTTGCCGACTTCCAGCAGGATCTGCTGAACCTCTCGAAACGTGCCTGGCTGGCGCGTAAACCGCTGGATCAGGGCGGTCTGCTGAAATACGTGCACGGCGGCGAATACCACGCCTATAACCCGGATGTGGTGCGCACCCTGCAACAGGCGGTGCAGAGCGGCGAGTACCGCGATTACCAGGCATATGCCGCGCTTGTTAACGAACGTCCGGCGGCAACGCTGCGCGATCTGCTGGCGCTCAATCCTGGCGATAACGCCATCAGCATCAACGATGTTGAACCGGCAAACGAGCTGTTTAAACGCTTCGATACCGCCGCGATGTCCATCGGCGCGCTGAGCCCGGAAGCGCACGAAGCGCTGGCGGAAGCGATGAACAGCATCGGCGGTAACTCCAACTCCGGCGAAGGCGGCGAAGACCCGGCGCGCTACGGCACCAACAAAGTGTCGCGCATCAAACAGGTCGCTTCCGGCCGCTTCGGCGTAACGCCAGCGTATCTGGTCAATGCTGACGTCATTCAGATTAAAGTCGCTCAGGGCGCGAAGCCGGGCGAAGGCGGCCAGTTGCCGGGTGACAAAGTGACCCCGTACATCGCCAAACTGCGCTATTCCGTACCGGGCGTGACGCTGATTTCTCCGCCGCCGCACCACGATATCTACTCTATCGAGGATCTGGCGCAGCTGATTTTCGACCTGAAACAGGTCAACCCAAAAGCGATGATCTCCGTGAAGCTGGTTTCTGAACCGGGCGTCGGCACCATCGCTACCGGCGTGGCGAAAGCCTATGCAGACCTGATCACTATCGCCGGATATGACGGCGGCACCGGTGCCAGCCCGCTCTCCTCCGTGAAATATGCGGGCTGTCCGTGGGAGCTGGGCCTGGTGGAAACCCAGCAGGCGCTGGTGGCTAACGGTCTGCGTCACAAGATCCGTTTGCAGGTGGACGGCGGCCTGAAAACTGGCCTCGACATCATCAAAGCGGCGATTCTCGGCGCGGAAAGCTTTGGCTTCGGCACCGGCCCGATGGTGGCGCTGGGCTGTAAATACCTGCGTATTTGCCACCTGAACAACTGCGCGACGGGCGTGGCGACTCAGGATGACAAACTGCGTAAGAACCACTACCACGGCCTGCCGTTCAAAGTGACCAACTACTTTGAGTTTATCGCCCGCGAAACCCGCGAGCTGATGGCGCAGCTTGGCGTGAAGCGTCTGGTGGATCTGATTGGCCGTACCGACCTGCTGAAAGAGCTGGAAGGGTTTACCGCTAAGCAGCAGAAGCTGGAACTGTCCCGACTGCTGGAAACCGCTGAGCCTCATCCGGGTAAAGCGCTGTACTGCACCGAACATAACCCGCCGTTTGATAACGGCGTGCTGAACGCGCAACTGCTGCAACAGGCGAAGCCGTTTGTCGATGAACGCCAGAGCAAAACCTTCTGGTTCGACATTCGCAACACCGACCGCTCCGTGGGCGCGTCGCTCTCTGGCTATATCGCTCAGACGCATGGCGATCAGGGGCTGGCCTCTGACCCGATCAAGGCACACTTCAGCGGCACCGCAGGTCAGAGCTTCGGCGTCTGGAACGCGGGCGGCGTGGAGCTGTATTTGACGGGCGATGCCAACGACTACGTCGGTAAAGGCATGGCAGGCGGTCTGCTGGCGGTGCGTCCTCCGGTGGGTTCAGCGTTTCGCAGTCATGAGGCCAGCATCATCGGCAATACCTGTCTGTACGGCGCGACCGGCGGTCGTCTGTATGCGGCGGGCCGCGCGGGCGAACGTTTCGCAGTACGTAACTCCGGGGCCATCACCGTGGTAGAAGGCATTGGCGACAACGGTTGTGAATACATGACGGGCGGTATTGTCTGTGTACTGGGCAAAACGGGCGTTAACTTCGGTGCTGGCATGACAGGCGGCTTCGCCTACGTGCTGGATGAAGACGGCGAGTTCCGCAAACGCGTGAACCCGGAGCTGGTGGAAGTGCTGAACGTCGATGACCTGGCCATCCACGAAGAACATCTGCGCGGTCTGATTACCGAGCATGTGCAGCATACCGGTTCCCAGCGCGGTGAAGAGATCCTGGCTAACTGGTCAGTATTCTCAACCAAATTCGCGCTGGTTAAGCCGAAGTCCAGTGATGTGAAAGCACTGTTGGGTCACCGTAGTCGTAGCGCAGCTGAGCTGCGTGTGCAGGCGCAGTAAGGGGTAGAGCAATGAGTCAGAACGTATACCAATTTATCGACCTGCAACGTGTTGATCCGCCGAAGAAGGCGCTGAAGATCCGCAAAATCGAGTTTGTTGAAATTTACGAACCGTTTTCCGAAGGCCAGGCCAAAGCGCAGGCGGATCGCTGCCTCTCCTGCGGCAACCCGTACTGCGAGTGGAAGTGTCCGGTACATAACTACATCCCGAACTGGCTGAAGCTGGCGAACGAAGGACGTATTTTCGAAGCGGCGGAGTTGTCTCACCAGACCAACACGCTGCCGGAAGTGTGCGGCCGCGTCTGCCCGCAGGATCGTTTGTGCGAGGGCTCCTGTACGCTCAACGACGAGTTCGGCGCAGTGACTATCGGCAACATCGAGCGTTATATCAACGATAAAGCGTTCGAAATGGGCTGGCGCCCGGACATGACTGGCGTGCGTCAGACCGACAAACGCGTGGCGATTATCGGCGCGGGCCCGGCAGGGCTGGCCTGTGCCGACGTACTCACCCGTAACGGCGTGAAGGCGGTGGTCTTTGACCGTCACCCGGAAATCGGCGGTCTGCTGACGTTCGGCATCCCGGCTTTCAAGCTGGAAAAAGAGGTGATGACCCGCCGTCGTGAGATCTTCACCGGCATGGGCATTGAGTTCAAACTGAATACCGAAGTGGGTCGCGACGTGCAGCTGGACAACTTGCTGGCAGAGTACGATGCGGTGTTCCTCGGCGTTGGCACCTATCAATCAATGCGCGGCGGGCTGGAAAACGAAGATGCCGACGGCGTGTTCGATGCCCTGCCATTCCTGATTGCCAACACCAAACAGATCATGGGCTTTGGCGAAACCACTGACGAACCGTTCGTCAGTATGGAAGGCAAACGCGTCGTGGTACTGGGCGGCGGCGACACCGCGATGGACTGCGTGCGTACCTCGGTTCGCCAGGGCGCAACGCACGTCACCTGCGCCTATCGTCGTGACGAAGAGAACATGCCTGGCTCCAGACGCGAAGTAAAAAACGCGCGCGAAGAAGGGGTCGAATTCCAGTTCAACGTGCAGCCGCTGGGTGTAGAAGTGAATGCCAACGGTAAAGTAAGCGGCGTGAAGATGGTGCGTACCGAAATGGGCGCGCCGGACGCGAAAGGTCGTCGTCGTGCGGAAATCGTCGCCGGTTCCGAGCATGTGATCCCGGCTGATGCGGTGGTAATGGCGTTTGGTTTCCGCCCGCACAACATGGCGTGGCTGGCGAAACACAGCGTGGAGCTGGACTCCCAGGGGCGGATTATCGCGCCGGAAGGCAATGAAAACGCCTTCCAGACCAGCAACCCGAAAATCTTCGCCGGTGGCGACATCGTGCGCGGCTCGGATCTGGTGGTCACGGCAATTGCCGAAGGCCGTAAAGCGGCAGACGGTATCCTGAACTACCTGGAAGTGTAATACTTCTGGCTCCCCTGCCACAACCTGACGCTAATGGATGGGGAGCCAATATTTCTCTGCTAAATATATGCGAATTCGTTCTTCGAAAGCCGCTCGCAAATACGGCTGTAACTCAATGTAATACACCTCTCCTGGATTGACCGGGATATGCCTGAAGCGTATTGGTAGCGATATATTTTTCATTTCGCAACTATCGCGCCAGGGATGACATGACTGTACCAACACCACTTCAACACGCTGACGATTATCAGCAAATCCATGACGGTATTATTCGATTAGTGGACAATGCCCATACCGAGGCCGTCCGCAGTATTAATGCTTTGATGACGGCAACCTACTGGGAAATCGGCAGGAGAATTGTCGAGTTTGAACAAGGCGGCGAAGCACGAGCGGCTTATGGTATTCAACTCATTGAGCGGTTATCCGCAGATTTAAGCCAGCGCTATAAGCGTGGGTTCTCCACCGCAAACCTACGACAAATGCGCATGTTTTATCTTTATTTTCAAGATATTGAAATTCAGCAGACACTGTCTGGTGAATCTTCAAATCTCATTTACCTCGCTAAAGTTTTTCCGCTTCCCTGGTCAGCTTACGTGCGTTTACTATCGGTAAAAAATCCCGATGCCCGCACTTTTTACGAGAAAGAGACGCTACGTAACGGCTGGTCTGTGCGGCAACTCGATCGGCAAATCTCCACCCAGTTCTACGAACGGACGCTACTGTCCCATGACAAATCCGCCATGTTGCAGCAGCCTGCGCCCGCCGAGCCAACAGTCTTGCCGGAGCGAGCCATACGCGACCCGTTCATTCTGGAATTTCTTAACCTGAAGGACGAGTATTCCGAGTCGGATCTCGAAGAGGCGCTGCTCAGTCACCTGATGGACTTTATGCTGGAACTTGGTGACGATTTTGCTTTTGTCAGCCGCCAGCGCCGATTACGCATAGACGATAGCTGGTTCCGCGTCGATCTGTTGTTCTTCCATCGCCGCTTGCGTTGCCTGTTGCTCGTTGACCTGAAGGTCGGCAAATTCAGTTATGCGGATGCCGGGCAGATGAATATGTACCTGAACTATGCCAAAGAGCACTGGACAATGCCGGGAGAAAACCCGCCCGTCGGGTTGGTTTTGTGCGCAGGAAAAGGCGCGGGGGAAGCGCATTACGCGCTGAACGGCCTGCCGAATACCATCATGGCGAGCGAGTACAAAGTGCAGTTGCCTGACGAAAAACTACTGGCAGATGAGCTCATTCGTTCACAAATAGCACTGACTGCACAGCAAGTTGAATCAACTGAATAACCAATTTACTTTGCACATCAGGAAAAGCACTGCGTCACGAGCTGAATTTTCAACAACTCGACTGACGGGATTATGCACTATCGGGAGATATAAAGCGTTACACCGGATGGCTATAAACCATCCGGTATTTTCATGCCTCTAATAAGCTGGCGCGCACCTTCACCACAGCTTTCTTAATCTCCCCTGGCTCGCCAGCCATACATCCGGGCTTATGGGGTTCCCCCGGCATAAACACGGAGAACATCCCCGGTGTCAGCGTAATGGACTGCTGTTCATGGATGCGGCGGCAAAGCTGGTAATCCTCTTCATCATGCAGCTCCTCGCATTCGCGCGCTGACCCGACTACGCCGAACAGAATGCGCTCCTCACCCGTCAATAACAGCTGAATGTCGATGTACTGCACATGCAGCTCCGCTTTTTTCTCCTGCGGCGACTGCGTGGCAAACTGCATCACATTCATAAACACATCGTCGCCCTGCAATTCGTAGCGCCCGGGCGTTTTCTCCTGCGGCCTTGCCGCCAGCGCCAGGGTTAACGCATCCAGCAATACCGGATGCAGCCCGGCAGACGGTAACGACTGAATTTCTCCCATCAACATCATTTATCTCCCTGAGCTAACAACGCGGCGCCCAGTAGCCCCGCGTCATGTCGGTAATGCGCTGCGCTTAACGCCACCTGATAAACCGCCGGTTCCTGCGCCAGAAAGTGGCGTACCTGCGCCAGATATCCCTCAGCTAACCCTACGCTGCCGCCAATAACCACCTGCTGGCAATCCGTTGTCGCTTTAACATCGGCAATTAACCGCGCGACAACCTGCGCGGAGTGCTGAACCAGACGCACAGCCTGTTCGTTCCCGGCAGCCGCATGTGCAAAGACAGTTCTGGCGTCGCACCCGGCCAGGGAACCCTGCGCCGCTGCCGCAATGCCGCGTCCTGAGGCGATAGCCTCCACACAGCCGCGTCGTCCGCAACCGCAAACCGGCCCCTGCGGATCGGCCAGCGTATGCCCCAGATGCCCGGCCAGACCGCTCATCCCGGTGAGCAATCTGCCGTCGCTCACCACGCCGCCGCCAACGCCGGTCGACACAGTAATAAACACCATATCGCGGACATCAGACGCAAGGGCATGGTATTCCGCCCATGCCGCCGCCTGCGCGTCATTCACCGCCAGCGTCGGCAGACCGGTAAGATCTTCTAACGTCTGCACCAACGGAAAATGCAGCAGACCACCCAGGTTATGCGGATTTATCGCCAGTAGCGCGCCTTCTCTGATAATGCCGGTAGAGGCTATCGCCACCCGCTGCGCGGTCGTTTGCAGCGGTTCAACCAGCGCTTTTAGCGCCTCTCGCAGCGCATCCGGCGTTTTGCTGGCGGGGGTCGGCAATTCACGTCGTTCGCGGATGCGTAAATCATCATCCACCCGCGCGGCAGCCAGCTTGGTGCCGCCAATATCGATCGCCAGCGTGCTCATGACGTCGCCTTTTTCAATGCCGCGTTGTACCACTGACAAATATGTTCCAGCCGCGTAATGGCAGATCCCACTGTCACCGCCCACGCGCCGTGACGCATGGCTTCAGCGGCCTGTGCCGGCGTGTTGTAACGCCCCTCGGCAATCACCCGGCATCCGGCATCATGCAGGACTTTGACCAGCGCGAGGTCAGGTTCGTCCGGCGTGTCCGGCGTGGTGTATCCCGACAGCGTCGTGCCGATAATTTCCGCGCCACGTCGCTGACAGGCTAAGCCATCTTCCAGTGACGAGCAGTCGGTCATCGCCAGCAACTGGTGCTGATGAATACGCGCCAGCAGCGCATCGACGGTCGCCGGACGTACGCGGTCAGTACCGTCAACCGCAATAATATCCGCCCCGGCCTGTGCCAGCGCATCCACATCCTCAAGGAATGGCGTGATGCGAACCGGGGAGTCGTCAAGGTCACGCTTGAGAATACCGATAATCGGTACGGAGACCAGCGCACGGGTCGCCCGCAAATTGTCCACGCCTTCAATGCGTAGCGCGACGGCTCCAGCCTGCTCCGCCGCCAGCGCCATCGCAGCCACGATGTCCGGTTTATCGAGCGGGCTGCCAGGAACCGGCTGGCAGGAGACAATCAACCCGCCATTGGCGGCAATGTTTTTATCCAGTTGTTCAAGTAACGACATATCCACTTCCTTACGCAGGTCGCCCGGCAAACTGGCCGGGCAAACCTCATCAGCTTTTGGTTTTTACAAAGGCGCTTTTGTCGCCGCCAAACGGCACGGCCCCGCTGAACGGTTTTCCGTCGATAGCATCATGCATACGCAATGCTTCAGGACGCAGCCATCGCTGTACGCGGGACGGCATATCCAGCCCAATCAACAGGATCACCACAAAGGTCAGGCTGAAGGAGAGCGATCCCAGCGCGGTGCCCAGATCCAGACGCTGTGCGATCAGCGCCCCGAGGATAGGGGCCAGCGCGCCGCCCAGTGCGCCGACGTTATAGGTAAAGCCCAGACCTGCCGCTCGTTGGTCGGTATCAAAATAACCGCCAATGAGTTTCGGTAAGATCCCGGAGATCCCCTGCCCCAGCATCTGCTGGAAAAACAGTAGCAGACCCAGTACCCAGACGTTTGCGCCGCCAATCGCAAATACCGGAATGATCAGCACCTGGGAAGCCAGCAAACTGCAAACGTAGGCTTTACGCGTACCCAGCCAGTCGCCGAGGAAACCGCCCACGCAGCAGCCGACTGCCGCCCCAAAGCCGCTAAAGAAAAGCACCTGCGCAACGGTGTGAGGATCGTAAGCCAGTTCAGTTTTCAGATACGTTGGCAGCAGCGCCTGAATCGGCCATGAATAGAGGAAAGCAAAGAGCACCACGATCATCAGCATCACGCCCGTTGGCCAGCGCTTGCCGCTGCTTTGCACCATAAAACTGATGAAGATAACGGCGCACAGTAACCCTAACACCGCCACAATCGCCGCGTTTTGCAGGTCGCCCGCAAAGCAGAACCACAGCGCGGTTGCGGCGGCGATCGTCATCAGCACATTGACGACGCGATGTTCGCCCCGGTAGAGAATATCCACCATCGTGCGCACCGGCGCTTTGCCTTCGTGTTTCTCTTTCCAGTCTTCCGCTTCAGGGATGTTTTTACGCAGCCAGAGCGCGAAAATGATCGGCAGAATGCCAATGAAGAACAGCGCGCGCCAGCCCCAGACCGGAACCACCAGGCTGTAAACCTGCGCCGCCACGACCGCCCCGACGGAGAAACCGGAAATCAGGAATCCACTGGCTTTATTACGTAAGTGCTTCGGCCAGCTTTCAATGACATAGGTGGCGCTGGAGCCATATTCGCCCGCCATTCCCATACCGATCACCAGACGGGCGATAAACATGGTGGTATAGCCGGGCGCAAAACCGCAGGCCAGCGTCCCCATAGAGAAAAGAATGATACTGGTGACCATCGCCAGACGTCGGCCATAGCGGTCACCCATTGCGCCTAACATCAGCCCGCCAAACCAGCGGGAAATAAACGCCGCCGAGATCAGGCTGGCCGCCTGAACCGTCGTTAACCCAAACTCGCCCTGCACTTCCGTCAGAACAAGAGCAATCAACACAAAATCAAAACCATCAAGCAAATATCCCAGCCAGGCGGCGGAAAATGCCCGCCACTGCGCCCGGTTGAGATGGCGATACCACGGGATATTCTGGGTAGAAGTACTCATTTTTCATTCTCCCGACGATTTTTATTGTCGCTTTGCCGGATGGCGGCTTCGCCTCGCCTTACCCGGCCTACGTTTCATATTTTGTAGGCCGGATAAGCGTTAGCGCTATCCGGCAACCGGTCAACCGCGTTCCTGCATTAACTGCTGCGCCAGCGCTTTCAGTTCAGGCAGATACTTCTCATCAACCGGCGAAAACGGCTTACGGCACAGCGGTACGGAGACCACGTCCATGTAGTGCAGCACCGTTTTCAGCCCACGGAACACGCCGGTTTTAATGAGCAGATCGATGACCTTATTGCACTCGGTTTGCAGATGCTGCGCTTTCGCTACATCGCCTTCCTGCAAGGCCTTAACAATCCCCTGATAACGCCAGCCCATAATGTTGTAAGTGCTGCCGATTCCCCCGTCTGCGCCTGCCAGCAGACCGGAAGCGAAGATTTCGTCATAACCGTTGTAGAGCACCAGATCAGGATGCGCACGGCGGATCTGCTCCATCTGATAGAGATCGCCGGAGGTTTGTTTCAGCGCGCCAACGCCGGGCAGCGTGACCAGCGTGTTGATTTGCTCCAGCGTCAGCTTCACGCCGCTCAGCGCAGGAATGTTGTACACCACCATTGGTAATCCTTCAGCGGAATCGATAATGGCGCGGTAGTGATCGCAATGCTCTTCAAAGCTAAACGGATAATAAAACGGCGTCACGGCGGAAACGGCATCAAAACCGTAACGATGCGCCGCGCTGGCCAGTTGCTGGCTCTCTTCGGTACTGACCGTACCGACATGGGCAATCAGCGTCACCTTGCCCTTCGCCTCTTCCGCCACAATTTCCAGGACCTGCTCTCTTTCTGCGCGGCTCTGAACGAACGCTTCCCCGGTCGAGCCACCGACGTACAGCCCATCAATGCCCTGCGCAATGTTGAAACGCACCAGACGGCGCAGGCTCTCAATATCCAGTTTCTGCTGGTTATCAAAAGGAGTTAACAACGCTGGCATTACGCCTCGTAAATCTTTTGCCATAACGACCTCTGTCGATGATTAGTGTTATCTGACTACATACCTTTATACCTGTTATACCAGATCAAATAAGCAGCACCCCAGTACAGAACGCACAGAGTGCGATCTACTTCACTAAACGATCGTCAGGATCGCGATCGCTAACGCAATTTTTTCTTTTGATCGAAGGCGTGCCAGGTGGCGGATACGCTATTGAGGTGGGTTTGCAGCGCGCGGTCAGCTTCATCTGGATCGCGCCGACGAATGGCATCGACAATAGCGATATGCTCTTGATAGCTCACGCTATTATGCTCATGTAACTCCTGCCCGGAAACCGCAGGACGCGCAGCGATCAGCCAGTCCAGCAGCGCGACATGAATCGCCATGAAGATCGGATTGCCGGGGATTTCCGCCAGCACGCGGTGAAACTCGACGTCGGAACGAATGAAGAGCGCGTTATCGTCCAGCGACTGGCTGTTGATCTCCAGGGCTTTCGCCAGCAGATCAATTTGCTCATCCGTCGCGTGTTCCGCCGCATAGCGCACAAGGCTTGATTCAAAGAACAGGCGCAGTTGCTCAAAGTGGGCGATACCGCCGGGGTGCGAGAGGAAATCTTTCGCCATGCCGGAAAGTTCGCTGATGATGGTATCAGCAGAAGGCCGCGACACGCGGGCGCGTTCGCCGTTATTGATTTGCACCAGACCTTTACGCTTGAGCGCGGCAAGCGCTTCACGCACCGACGGGCGGCCCACGTTGAAGAAGGTCATCAACTCCCGCTCAGACGGCAGCTGCTCCCCTTCGCCGAATTCACCGCGACGAATCATCTGCTCCAGTTCTTCTTCTACCATTTCCGACAGTTTTTTACGCGCCAGCGGACGGCTGCGCAAACTACGGCCGATGGTTGGCGGAGAATTTTCTGCTTGCGAATCAAATGCGTTCATAGCGTCCATTATGTAAATCGTCGAGGAAAACAGCAACTAGGGCCATCCTATCACAGGATCGAAAGTGGGGTGAAATCGTGGCAGGCGTGAAAAAAAACAGGCCCTCAGGGCCTGTCTGTCTTGGTTACTTCACTACGCGTAATGCGGGTCGACCACCACGCGGCGGCGGCGGATCGTCATCAGGATTGTTGTCATCGTCATGATCGGGCTTATCACCATCAATCACGGACATGACCGTTTCGCTCTCCGCGCCCGGCGTTACATCGTCATCATTTAAGCTGGCGACGTCTTCATCGTAAGCGGCTTCAGGTTCAAACATTGTGCCTGCGCCGTTTTCACGCGCATAGATCGCCAGTACCGCAGCCAGCGGTACGGAGACCTGGCGTGGGACGCCGCCAAAGCGCGCGTTGAAACGCACTTCGTCGTTGGCCAACTCCAGATTGCCAACCGCACGGGGAGCAATGTTCAGAACAATTTGCCCGTCGCGCGCATATTCCATAGGGACATGCACGCCAGGCAGCGTCACATCCACCACCAGGTGCGGCGTGAGCTGGTTATCCAGCAACCATTCATAGAATGCACGCAGCAAATATGGACGGCGTGGGGATAGCTGTGACAAATCCATACTGATTAACCCCGACCGAGGCGCATTTCACGTTCAGCTTCAGTTAAAGAAGCGAGGAACGAGTCACGTTCAAAGACGCGGGTCATATAGCCTTTCAGCTCTTTAGCGCCCGCACCGCTGAACTCAATACCCAGTTGCGGCAAACGCCACAGCAGCGGCGCCAGATAGCAATCAACCAGGCTGAACTCATCGCTCAGGAAATACGGTTTTTGACCAAACACAGGCGCGATCGCCTGCAACTCTTCACGCAGTTGTTTACGCGCAACGTCAGCTTCAGAAGCGGACCCGTTCACGATGACGTTCATCAGCGTGTACCAGTCTTTTTCGATACGGTGCATGTACAGGCGGCTTTCGCCACGCGCAACCGGGTAAACCGGCATCAGCGGCGGATGAGGGAAACGCTCATCCAGGTATTCCATAATGATGCGAGATTCCCACAGGGTCAGCTCACGATCCACCAGGGTCGGTACGCTCTGACTCGGGTTGAGGTCAATCAGATCCTGAGGTGGGTTATCCTTCTCCACATGCTCGATCTCGAAACTAACACCTTTCTCCGCCAGCACAATGCGGACCTGATGGCTATAGATGTCAGTAGGACCAGAAAACAGCGTCATTACCGAACGTTTGTTGGCAGCGACAGCCATGAAAACCTCCAGGTATATTCAGAATTTTTACTGCTACCAGCCACCGCGTGGCCAGCCAGAAGTTATGTCACCCGCCTGCGGAAAAGTCATTATTGTTCAAAAAGCAAACAAAAAATGAACAATACCCGTTATTTGGGCAGAAAATTGGATGATAGTTTACCAGATTTTGTGACCTTTGTGGTGAGTCGATTCTGGAAATGGGGAAAAAGAGGTGGCAATCAGAGGATTACTTTGGACACACGCGCATTTTTTCCATAAAAAAACCCGCCGAAGCGGGTTTTTTCGCCAATGGTAATCTGCCGGAGCAGAAACCCATTAACGTTTGGAGAACTGCGGACGACGACGTGCTTTACGCAGACCGACTTTCTTACGTTCAACCTGACGAGCGTCACGAGTAACGAAGCCAGCTTTACGCAGTTCAGAACGCAGAGACTCGTCGTACTCCATCAGAGCGCGGGTGATACCGTGACGGATCGCACCAGCCTGACCAGAGATACCACCACCTTTAACAGTGATGTACAGATCCAGTTTCTCAACCATGTCGACCAGTTCCAGCGGCTGACGAACTACCATGCGGGCAGTTTCACGACCGAAGTACTGTTCCAGAGAACGTTGGTTGATAACGATTTTGCCGTTGCCCGGTTTGATGAACACGCGAGCTGCGGAACTTTTGCGGCGACCAGTGCCGTAGTATTGATTTTCAGCCATTGCCTATAATCCCGATTAGATGTCAAGAACTTGCGGTTGCTGTGCCGCGTGGTTGTGCTCGTTGCCAGCGTAAACTTTCAGTTTACGGAACATAGCACGACCCAGCGGGCCTTTTGGCAGCATGCCTTTAACCGCGATTTCAATCACACGCTCAGGACGGCGAGCAATCATCTCTTCAAAGGTCGCTTGTTTGATACCACCGATGTGACCGGTGTGGTGATAGTACACTTTGTCAGTACGCTTGTTGCCGGTTACAGCAACTTTGTCAGCGTTCAGAACGATGATGTAATCACCGGTATCGACGTGCGGAGTGTATTCCGCTTTGTGCTTACCGCGCAGGCGAAGAGCCAGTTCAGTAGCCAGACGGCCCAGAGTTTTACCGGTCGCGTCAACAACGTACCAGTCGCGTTTTACGGTTTCTGGTTTAGCTGTAAAAGTTTTCATTAAAAGCTTACCCAATAGATAGTTACACGTTGGTGAACACCCAAACGTTTTCAATTGTTGAGGTTCACACGACAAAGTCCGGCAAACCTACCCCTTCGAATAGCCAATGCCAGCACACAAAAAGTTTTGGGAAAAAAACTTTCTTGTAACGTGGGGTCGCAGGATTATAGAGAAGTCAGGGGCAAAGATCGACCCCTTTTTGTGATTTGCAATGGGTTTTGTGCGGGGCATTTCTGCCGGTCTGATAAGCGAAGCGCCACCAGGCAACCTGCGCCGGATGGCGGAGAAACGCCTTATCCGGCCTACGGCATATGCGAACGTTTCAGATACTCCTCGCTCTGCATCTCCTGCAAACGCGACAAACAGCGCTGGAACTCAAACTTCAGGCGTTCGCCCTGATAGATCTCATATAAAGGCGCGTCGGCGCTCACCACCAGCTTCACATGGCGCTCGTAGAATTCATCCACCAGCGCGATAAAACGGCGCGCTTCGCTTTCCATCAGCGGCGTCATGACCGGCACATCAAACAGTAGAACCGTGTGGAACAGGCGCGACAGCGCAATATAGTCATGCTGGCTGCGAGCGTCCACGCATAAGGTGATGAAGGAAACCGCCAGCGTCTGGTTTTCCACCCCCATCGTCGGTAACGGACGATGATTCACCTCCAGCGTTGGCGCATTCTCACGTTTCGCACCGGCCAGCGCCAGCCAGAGTTTATCCATCTGTTGCTGCGTTTCGTTATTACGCGGCGAAAGCCACAGATGCGCCTGCGTCAGCGTGCGCAGACGATAATCCACCCCGGCATCCACATTCATGATGTCGCAATGCGCTTTGATAGCGTCGATAGCCGGAAGGAAGCGGGTACGTTGCAGGCCATTGCGGTACAGCTCATCCGGCGGGATGTTCGAGGTCGCCACCAGGGTAATGCCGCGGGCAAACAGCGCTTTCATTAAGCCGCCAAGCAGCATCGCGTCGGTGATGTCGGAAACAAAAAACTCATCAAAGCAGAGCACATCCGTTTCGGCTTTGAAACGATCGGCAATAATCTCCAGCGGGTCGGTCTGCCCCTGTAGCGCCGTTAGCTCCTCATGCACACGCAGCATAAAGCGGTGGAAATGCAGACGCTGTTTCCGCTCGCCCGGCAGACTATGATAGAAGAGATCCATCAGCCAGGTTTTCCCTCGCCCGACCCCACCCCACATATACAGACCACGCACCGGCGCATTCGCTGACGGTTCACGTTTGCCAAGCAGTTTACCGAAACGGGCCATCAGTCCGCCGGTTTGCGGCGCCGGAGGCGTTTTGGCGATCAGCGCCTGGTAAATCGACTCCAGTCGGTTGACCGCATCTTTTTGCACGTCGTCGGGTTGATGGCTGCCATCGTTGAGGGCCTGAAGGTAACGCGATGTGGGGGAAATGCTTTGCATGATGTTATTGTTATTCCTTGAAAATCGATGTGCCGACGTTCACGGCTGACGAAAAAAAGGCCGTTCTACATTACGTGATATAAACACGGGATTCCACTTCTACGGGATTAGCGGTTATAGTGGCATAATCAGGCGCAGGCATGGAGCCTAAAGCCAACACCCTACGGAAACAAAAGACAACGGGAGATGTTCATGACCTGGGAATATGCGCTAATTGGGTTAGTCGTCGGTATCATCATTGGTGCCGTAGCCATGCGTTTTGGTAATCGTAAATTACGCCAACAGCAGGCATTGCAGTACGAACTGGAAAAGAATAAAGCTGAGCTGGAAGAGTATCGTGAAGAGCTGGTCAGCCACTTTGCCCGCAGCGCCGAGCTGCTGGATACCATGGCGCATGATTATCGTCAGCTGTATCAGCACATGGCGAAAAGCTCCAGTAGCCTGCTGCCGGAACTGTCTGCGGAATCGAACCCGTTCCGTAACCGTCTGGCGGAGTCTGAAGCCAGTAACGATCAGGCGCCGGTCCAGATGCCGCGTGACTATTCCGAAGGCGCTTCCGGCCTGCTGCGTAGTGGCGCAAAACGCGACTAATCGCACATCGTTAAGAAATTTTTCGGGCGCAGCGATTGCGCCCGTCTCTTCTCTCCTGTCCCAGCTATTATTTAGTCATTAACCTCATTGTTACCAGGCCGAAAATTCAATAACATCAAACTGTTTTGAATCGTCTTTCCGTTCACTCAAGGTACGAGAGCAGGCTCCATGAAAAAACAAACCCCGTTGTTAAGTGCATTAGCGTTAAGTGTCGGGTTAACGCTCTCGGCACCGTTTCAGGCCGTCGCATCGATACCCGCGCAGATTCCCGGTCAGGCGGCGCTCCCCAGTCTCGCGCCAATGCTGGAAAAAGTGCTGCCGGCCGTGATTAGCGTGAAGGTTGAGGGAACCGCGACCCAAAGCCAGAAGGTTCCAGAAGAGTTTAAAAAGTTTTTTGGCGACGAGTTGCCTGATCAACCCTCTCAGCCGTTCGAAGGGCTGGGGTCGGGCGTCATCATTGACGCCGCCAAAGGCTACGTTCTGACCAATAACCATGTCATTAATCAGGCACAGAAGATCAGCGTTCAGTTAAATGACGGACGCGAGTTTGACGCTAAACTGATCGGCAGCGACGACCAGAGCGACATCGCGCTGCTGCAAATCCAGAACGCCAGCAACCTGACGCAAATCGCCATCGCCGACTCCGACAAACTGCGCGTCGGCGACTTTGCCGTCGCGGTAGGCAACCCGTTTGGTCTGGGGCAAACCGCCACCTCCGGCATTGTCTCCGCGCTTGGCCGGAGCGGGCTGAATCTGGAAGGGCTGGAAAACTTTATTCAGACCGACGCCTCGATTAACCGCGGCAACTCCGGCGGCGCGCTGCTGAATCTCAACGGCGAGCTGATCGGCATCAACACCGCTATTCTGGCACCTGGCGGCGGTAGCATCGGCATTGGGTTTGCGATTCCGAGTAATATGGCGCGCACGCTGGCGCAACAGCTGATTCAGTTTGGTGAAATTAAACGCGGCCTGCTGGGAATTAAAGGCATGGAATTGACCGCCGATATCGCCAAAGCCTTCAAGCTGGATGTACAGCGCGGGGCGTTCATCAGCGAAGTGCTCCCGGGTTCAGGTTCCGCGAAAGCGGGTGTGAAATCCGGCGACGTGATCACCAGTCTCAACGGCAAGCCGCTGAGCAGCTTTGCCGAACTGCGCTCACGCATCGCAACGACGGAACCCGGCACGAAAGTGAAGCTCGGTCTGTTACGCGACGGCAAACCGCTGGAAGTCGAAGTCACCCTCGACACCAGCACGTCATCCTCCGCCAGCGCGGAGATGATCGCCCCGGCATTGCAGGGCGCAACGCTGAGCGATGGTCAGTTAAAAGACGGCAATAAAGGCATCAAAATTGATAACGTTGAAAAAAGCAGTCCCGCCGCCCAGGCCGGTTTGCACAAAGATGACGTGATCATTAGCGTTAACCGCGATCGCGTGCACTCGATTGCGGAAATGCGCAAAGTGCTGGAAGCGAAACCGTCGATTATTGCGCTACAGGTCGTACGCGGTAACGAGAACATTTACCTGCTCCTGCGTTAAGTCATCGTTAACCGGACATCAGCCCCGCGTGCGATGTCCGGTTAACTCGTGGTATGCTGCTGCCGTTCCCTTTTTTAATGACGCCTCCATCATGTTTGTGAAGATCTTACGTTCGGTCGCAATTGGTCTTATTGTGGGTGCCATTCTGTTGGCGGCCATGCCCTCGCTGCGCAAAATAAATACCCTGACCACACCGCAATTCGACAGCGCGGATGAGACGCCAGCCAGCTATAATTCGGCGGTTCGCCGCGCCGCGCCTGCCGTCGTCAACGTTTATAACCGCAGTATGAACAGCACCACGCATAATCAGCTTGAGATCCGCACGCTGGGATCGGGCGTGATCATGGATCAGCGCGGTTACATCATCACCAATAAGCATGTGATCAACGATGCGGATCAGATCATCGTCGCCCTACAGGATGGACGCGTGTTTGAAGCGCTGCTGGTTGGTTCGGATACGCTGACGGATCTGGCGGTGTTAAAGATTAATGCCACAGGCGGTCTGCCGACGATCCCGATCAACACGAAACGCTCACCGCATATTGGTGATGTGGTTCTGGCCATCGGCAACCCGTATAACCTGGGGCAGACCATTACTCAGGGGATCATCAGCGCCACCGGGCGTATCGGTCTGAACCCGACCGGACGACAAAACTTCCTGCAAACGGACGCCTCCATCAACCACGGTAACTCCGGCGGAGCGCTGGTTAACTCGCTGGGCGAACTGATGGGTATTAACACCCTGTCATTTGATAAGAGTAACGACGGCGAGACGCCGGAAGGGATCGGTTTTGCAATCCCGTTCCAGTTAGCGACCAAGATTATGGATAAGCTGATCCGCGATGGTCGCGTGATTCGCGGTTATATCGGCATCGGTGGGCGAGAAATCGCGCCGCTGCATGCGCAGGGCGCCGGGATGGATCAAATCCAGGGGATTGTGGTCAATGAAGTGTCGCCGGACGGCCCGGCTGCGCAGGCGGGTATTCAGGTCAATGATGTGATCATTTCAGTCAACAACAAACCTGCTGTTTCCGCTCTGGAGACCATGGATCAGGTTGCTGAAATACGTCCAGGTTCGGTGATCCCGGTGATTGTGATGCGTGACGATAAAAAGCTGACGCTCCAGGTCACCATTCAGGAATACCCGGCGACAAATTAACGTAATAAAAAAACCGGAGTCATCTCCGGTTTTTTACTGTGTCTCGGTTAACTTGTAGGCCGGATAAGGTGTTTACACCGCCATCCGGCCTGCACAAAAGCGCTTACTTGTTAACGAACTCTTCGCCCAGGGCGATATCTTTTTTCAGCGTATCCAGCATACCTTCCAGCGCATTCTGTTCAAACGCGCTCAGTTTGCCGATAGACTTGCGCTCTTCCACGCCGTTTTTACCCAGCAGCAGCGGCTGAGAGAAGAAGCGCGCATACTGGCCGTCACCTTCAACGTAGGCACATTCCACCACGTCCTTCTCGCCTTGCAGCGCGCGCACCAGAGAAAGACCAAAGCGCGCAGCAGCCTGACCCATAGACAGGGTTGCCGATCCGCCGCCAGCCTTCGCTTCAACCACTTCCGTACCCGCATTCTGGATACGTTTGGTCAGGTCAGCCACTTCCTGCTCGGTGAAGCTGACACCCGGGATCTGCGACAGCAGCGGCAGAATGGTCACGCCAGAGTGACCGCCGATAACCGGAACTTCAACGTCGGTCGGCAGTTTGCCTTTCAGTTCCGCGACAAAGGTGTTGGAGCGGATGATGTCCAGCGTGGTCACGCCAAACAGTTTGTTCTTGTCGTAAACGCCTGCTTTTTTCAGCACTTCAGCAGCGATAGCGACGGTAGTGTTCACCGGGTTGGTGATGATGCCCACACAGGCTTTCGGACAGGTCGTTGCGATCTGTTGTACCAGGTTCTTCACGATACCTGCGTTAACGTTAAACAGGTCGGAACGATCCATACCCGGTTTACGCGCCACGCCAGCCGAGATCAGTACGACGTCTGCGCCTTCAAGCGCCGGGGTCGCGTCTTCGCCGGAGAAACCTTTGATTTTTACTGCTGTAGGGATATGGCTCAAGTCAACGGCCACACCTGGGGTCACTGGAGCGATGTCGTACAGGGAGAGTTCTGAACCTGAAGGCAGTTGGGTTTTTAACAGTAGTGCAAGCGCCTGGCCGATACCGCCGGCAGCGCCGAGGACTGCGACTTTCATCCTAAACTCCTTATTATATTGATAAGCTAAGTGTTTGTTGCTCCGCGGCGGCGACCATAATTCACAAATCCAATGAATACAACCACCACGCGTCAAGAATGCGTAGTCATGCAAATTTGGCTTTTATGCATTTAACTTACGTAATAGAAAAGCTAATTTACGTAATTCAAAAGCGCCTGAACCACAGAACAACTTTCCAACAGGTGCTGACAATATACTCTACTGCCCCTCCAAAACAACATCAATTTGATAACATTTAATTTACTTTTAAGCTTATTTGCGCGCCGTGACGCAGGCATGTTTCTTGATAACGGAATTTGATAGAATTCCGCTCTTTCATAACATTATTTCAGCCTCCGGTGAGGCAGACTGTTTGCATAAAAATTCATCTGTATGCATAATAATGTTGTTTCCATCCTCATATTACGGGTGACTTATGCGAAGCTCGGCTAAACAAGAAGAATTAGTCAAGGCGTTCAAAGCGCTACTCAAAGAAGAAAAATTCAGTTCACAGGGCGAAATCGTCCTCGCGTTACAGGATCAGGGCTTTGATAACATCAACCAGTCCAAGGTCTCGCGCATGCTGACCAAGTTCGGCGCGGTGCGTACCCGCAACGCAAAAATGGAGATGGTCTACTGTCTCCCGGCTGAGCTAGGCGTGCCAACCACCTCCAGCCCTTTAAAGAATCTGGTGTTAGATATCGACTACAACGATGCTGTTGTGGTGATCCATACCAGTCCTGGCGCCGCACAGCTGATCGCGCGTCTGCTGGACTCGCTGGGGAAAGCGGAAGGCATCCTCGGGACCATTGCCGGTGACGACACCATTTTCACCACTCCCGCGAATGGCTTTACGGTGAAAGATCTGTACGAAGCCATTCTGGAACTGTTCGAACAAGAGCTGTAATCCCTTCTCCCCGTCGTTAAGCGCGACGGGGAAAAAACCTGCCGCCACCTCTTCCGCCGTCATTTTTCACTGTCTGTCACTTAACAAATAGTGCGTTTAACCGTCAAAAATCATTTACATGGTGAATGTGCATTGGAAAAAACGCACAAATTGCAAAATTTCATATCCTTATGATTTTATTGAATTTAATATTAACAACATGCTTTTTAACACGTTTTTAATTCCATACGGTTATAAAAAAACAAATCATTAACGCACAATAACCCATGAAACCATTAGCGTGGTATTAATTAATCGCGTGATTAGTGTATACTTGATTTTGTGATGAGGGTCACGAAACACAGACCCTAATAAAAGAATTCGACGAGGTAAAAATCATGAAAATCAAAACTACTGTTGCAGCATTAAGCGTTCTGTCCGTTCTCTCTTTTGGCGCATTCGCAGCCGAATCCATCAACGCAGAACAAGCGCAAGGCCGTCAGGCTATCGGCTCTGTTTCCGTAAGCGCTATCGGTTCTTCCCCGATGGATATGCATGAAATGCTGAACAAAAAAGCAGAAGCAAACGGCGCATCCGCCTATCAGATTACTGAAGCACGTAGCGGCGACAACTGGCACGCTACGGCAGAACTTTACAAATAAACCCTCGTCGTCTAGTCCGACGACTTGCCCCCGACTGCCGGGGGCTTTTTTATGTTTGTCATCACGAATGGCGAACATTAAACCGCAGCTGTCCTTCCAGTTCCTCTTCTGCTTCATCAAACAGCAAAATCAGCGCGCCGTAGCGCCTGCGCAGTTTTTCCGGCAGATGAACAAACTCAATCTCCAGCGGCAATGGCAGCACCTCGCTCATAAGAGCATCCCATAGAGAATCAAGATCGCCGACTTTCTCTCTGGCAAGGCCAAACATCCGCGTAAACTCGCGGTAAAAATCGTTCTGGTCTTCTATTTCATCAAAATCAAAGGTATAGATGTTCATAGCCAGCCACCACCCCCGACGCAGTCACATTACAGGCCGCCGATGTGCAGGGTCTTCACTTCCAGAAACTCTTCAAGCCCCAGCACCGATCCTTCACGTCCCAGACCCGACTCTTTCACCCCGCCAAATGGCCCCAGCTCGGTTGATACGGCGCATTCATTAATCCCAATCATGCCGCTTTCAATCGCCTGGGAAACACGGAATACGCGTTGTAAATTTTGCGTGTAGAAGTAAGCCGCCAGGCCAAACGGCGTATTGTTGGCGCGCTGAATGACCTCTTCTTCACTGGTAAAACGAAAGCAGGCCGCGACCGGCCCGAAGGTCTCTTCACTGGCCAGTTTCATCCCATCGCTACAGTCGCCCAGTACAGTGGGCTGCCAGAAATTCCCGCCTAACGAATGCGCTTTAGCGCCTGCCAGTACCTTCGCCCCTTTTGCGATAGCGTCCTCAACGTGCTCACGCACTTTATCGACGGCCGCCGGTTCAATCAGCGGGCCGACGATCACGCCCTCCTCCAGACCATTTCCGACCTTCAGTTTTTGTACGGCATCCGCCAGCTTGCGGGTAAATTCGTCATAGACCGACTCATGGATATAGAAACGGTTAACGCTGACGCACACCTGCCCCGCGTTGCGGAATTTATTGGCGATCGCCCCCTGTACCGCAGCGTCAATATCCGCATCGTCAAACACGATATACGGCGCATTGCCCCCCAGTTCCATCGAGACTTTCTTCATCGTGTCAGCCGCGTTACGCACCAGCGTTTTCCCCACGGCGGTCGATCCGGTAAAGGAGATTTTGCGCACTTCGTGGCTGGCCATAATGGCGTCGCTGATCTCTGGGGTATTGCCCGCGACGGCGTTCAGCACGCCGTCAGGTACGCCAGCTTTCTTCGCCAGCGTCAGCAAGGCGAATGCGCTAAGCGGCGTGTTATTCGCCGGTTTAATGACCCCCGTACAGCCTGCCGCCAGCGCCGGGCCTAATTTACGGGTCAACATTGCCATCGGGAAGTTCCACGGCGTAATCGCCGCCACGACGCCAATCGGTTCACGAGTGGCAAAGATCCGCGATCCGGGTTTGATCGGCGGGATTATTTCGCCATTTGCCCGCTTCGCCTGTTCAGCAAACCACTGGATGAAACTGGCGGCGTACTCCACTTCGCCTTCCGCCTCTTTCAACGGCTTCCCCTGCTCAGTGGTCATCAGACGGCCCAGCCAGGATTTATGCTCAATGATCAGTTCATACCAGCGATACAGAATGGCCGAGCGCTCTTTTGCCGTTTTGGCCCGCCAGGCAGGGAAGGCTTTTGCCGCCGCCGCAATCGCCTCTTCGGTCTCTTTTTTACCGGCTTTGGCAACCGCGGCTATCGTTTCACCGGTTGCCGGATTAAGAACATCAAAGGTGTTATCCAGCGTTTTCCAAAGTCCATCAACCAGATATCCCGTCTGAAAAAGTTCGTTGTCCTGGAGCGTTTGCATGGTTCTTTCTCCTCCTGATGTCATGTTTTCCGCACGTCAGATAAGTATAGCCACAAAAAAACCGACGCTTTTGGCGTCGGCTCCTGAGTGTTAGTTATCCGTCAAGGCGTGCTGATATTTGTGCAACATGCCGGATAGCCGTTTTACCGGCTCCGTCACCCGCGGCGGCGCTTCCCAGACTCGCAATTTTTCCTGATAGACATCAAGCTCATCCAGCAGTTGTCCAAAGTAGCGCCGACGCTTATCGTCATTTCCGGCTGAAATCACATGATCGGCCGTACGCCGGAGCTGGCGGTGAAAAGCAGATAAATCATGATTGACCGGGATGGGCGCATCACGCAGACGTTGGTGCGCAATGATCATCGTCAGCGCCAGACGAAACTTCGGCAGGTCGCCCGGGAATTTGTTCATTAACAAGAACAACTGCTGATACAGCGCCGGAAGGTGGTTCTCTTTACGGCGCACAACGTTGGTGGTCATCGCAGACACCGCTGCGGAAACGAACTGGTTAAGCAGCACACGTCCGGTTCTGTCGCGTGAATTATCACGAACTAACAGAATGACGATAAACGCCATCATGCACCCCACAATCTGCCCGAGCGCGCTGTCAAGGAACTGGCTGAAGTGGAAGGTCATCGGGTTGTCCAGCACGATGATGTTAATGGTACTGGCCAGCGCCCCCATCGAACCCAACCGCCGTTTCTGGACTTCGATCCCGAGGAAGAATCCCAGCACCGCCAGGCTCAGACACAGCAGCAACATGCTTTGCTGCGTATTCGGGATGATCACTAAAAAATAGAGCAGACCCAACGGCAGCGCCGCCAGCGTCCCGTAAATAAAGTCGATTGCGACCATGCGCGGGTTGGGTAAGCGCATCGCCAGCGACGTGACGACCGCAATCATCACCATCGCGCCGCTTCCCGACGTCCAGCCCGTCCACAGCCAGAATAAGGTGCCCAGCACACAGGACAGCGTGGTACGCCAGAAGTTAACCATCGCGTGATGGCGCTCGGCAGATTCCACCTTCACGACGGGCTCGCCCTGCAACACTTCCTCTTCCGTCACGCTGATTTTGGCGTTGCCAATCACGCCGCGCTTTAGCAGCAGATAGCGCGTCGCCGCACCGGCCCAGGTGTAAAGGGTTACGGGCGTTTCACGTTCGCCGGTCCAGGCGATGATGCGGCGCATCCGCTTAAGCTGTTTATGTACGTCCTGCGCGGTTTCGACGGGCGTTTCGAACAGCTCGCGGAAAGTGTCGGTGATCAACTCCGGGTGAGTGTTCTGAATCAGGTATGTTTCACAGGACTGGGTGATCAGCGTCAACGAGAGCGTATTCAGCGCTTTCAGGCGGCGGTTGGCGCGCCCCCAGCGCGATGACTCCATATTGAGATTGCTGCGCATACCTTCCAGCGCCGCCGTCCGCCGCACCAGATCGCCCCAGGCTTTGTCCACTTCCTCACTGTCGCCGTGCTTAATACACAGCTGCATCAGCTGGTATTGCGCCACCAGCAGGCCGTCGACTTCACGATCCACTTCCTGTTTCACTGAACGCGGCGAAAAGAGCAGATCCGCCATAATAGCGCAGACGATACCAATCACGATCTCGCTGCAACGTTCAACCGCGAACTGCGGCGTCAGTAGTGGCTCCGCCTGAATGGTAATGACGATGATCAGCGCCGTATACCCGGACAGCCCCCATGCATAGGAGTTTTCAACCCGTACCAGCGAGGAGATCCAGGTACAAAATCCCGCCCAGATACAGCACACCAGAATCATTAATAACGGCGCGCGAATCATGGTGATGATAATGGTCAGCGCGGCGATACAGCCAATAAATGTCCCGATGATACGCAGCATCCCGCGATAGCGAATCGCGCCGGAATAGGGTTCCCCACCGGCGGCGAATGCCGGGCCTGCGGCGACAATCGCGGCGGTCAGCACCGCCCAGCGCGGCGTCTCAAGCTGAAAGTGAAAGCCAACGAACAGCGCCAGGACGATGGCGCATGCCAGTTTTACCGCAAAGCGGATATGCTGGTTGGCAATGGAGAAGATACCCATGGTGATTAACCAAACTCGCGCAGACGGTGCGCCATTTTACGGAAGAAGGAGTCCTGCGTTTCATCACGATCCTGCTTGCCGGTAATCACAACGGTTGCGGTTGTCCCGGCAGGCCACAGGTTGTCCTGCTGATCGTCCAGACGGATACGTACCGGAACACGCTGCGCCAGACGTACCCACTCCAGATTGGAGTCGATGGTCGCCATCCCTTTGGCGTCACGCGTGCTGCTGGCGTTAGTGACCCCAGCCGCCACGCTGTCAACGGTGCCTTTCAACACTTTGTTACTGCCAAGCGGCGTTATCTCTGCGCGATAGCCTGGACGGACGCCTTCCAGTTTGGTCTCTTCCATATAGGCCAGCACGTAGAAAGAGTGCTGTTTCACCAACGCAACCGCCGTTGAGCCACGGGTAATAAACTCGCCGGTGTAGACGTTCAGGTTGGTGACCCAACCGTCAGCAGGGGCGCGAATCACGGTACGTTCGAGGTCTAATTTTGCCAGATCGCGCGTCGCCTGCGCTTTGGCAAGCTGATGTAATACGGTTTGCAGAACGTTATTGGCCTGATCGATCTCTTCACGCGACATCGCCTGGACGCCAAGGCGGTTACGGCGGCCAGCCTCCTGACGTTTTTCCTGTGCCAGCACCTGGTAGTAGGCAACATCAGCTTCCGCTTCTTCGAGGGCTTTTTTATAGCGCGGCTGATCGATGGTGAACAGTATCTGGTCTTTCTTCACCAGCTGGTTATCATGCACACTCACGTTGGTGATAAGGCCCGCGACGTCTGGCGCAATGGCAACCACGTCGGCGCTGAAGCGCGCGTCACGCGTCCACGGCGACTCGGTGTAATAGACCCAGGCACGGAAAATTGCGATGAAGGCCAGAATGACCAGTACGAGCGTGATGGCCGTACGAGAGAGTTTTCTTGTTAGTGTTTTCACTTCTACCTCAAACGAACAAGCGCGATATTAAATAGAACAGGCAGCAATACAGCGCGGTATTAAACAGAGCCGGATGCCAGACGAAGTCATAAATGCCGGTTGGAACCAGCATCCGGCGCACCAGCCAGAAAATCGCCAGTGACAAAAGCAATTCGAAAAATATCGGTGGGAAGGAGAGACCAAACACCACGATAACGGGAAACAGACTCATGTTGACCTTGATTTATAAAGAGAGTGCAGGCGATACAGTTTTCAGCCAATGCCACCGCAGGGAAGGGCGTGGAAAACCAGGCGAGAGCGGCATAGCGGTTATTTGAATAATAATATATTAACGTAACTGTTATGCTGTTATCTATAATATGTGATCTAAATCACTTTTAAGCCAGAGTGAATAATGGAAAGATTAAAACGCATGTCGGTGTTCGCCAAAGTCGTTGAATTTGGCTCCTTTACCGCCGCTGCCAGACAGCTACAAATGAGCGTTTCCTCTATCAGCCAGACCGTGGCAAAACTGGAAGATGAGCTACAGGTTAAGCTGCTAAACCGCAGTACGCGCAGCATTGGGCTGACCGAGGCCGGTAAAATTTATTATCAGGGTTGCCGTCGGATGCTGCACGAAGTGCAGGATGTCCATGAGCAGCTTTATGCCTTCAACAACACGCCTATCGGCACCTTGCGAATTGGTTGTTCTTCAACCATGGCACAAAATGTCCTCGCCGGGTTAACGGCCAAAATGCTGAAAGAGTACCCTGGCCTGACGGTTAACCTGGTGACCGGCATCCCGGCGCCGGACCTGATCGCTGATGGTCTGGACGTGGTGATCCGCGTCGGTGCGTTGCAGGACTCCAGCCTGTTTTCACGCCGTCTGGGGGCAATGCCGATGGTGGTGTGCGCCGCCAAAAGTTATCTCGCGCAATTTGGCGTACCGGAAAAACCCGCCGACCTCAGCAATCACTCATGGCTGGAATACAGCGTGCGCCCGGATAACGAGTTTGAGTTGATTGCGCCGGAAGGGATCTCCACCCGGCTGATCCCACAAGGGCGCTTCGTCACCAACGATCCGATGACGCTCAGCCGCTGGCTGACCGCAGGCGCCGGGATCGCCTACGTTCCGCTGATGTGGGTGATCAATGAGATCAACAGCGGAGAGCTGGAGATCCTGCTGCCCCGCTACCAGTCCGATCCACGCCCGGTTTACGCGCTGTATACCGAAAAAGATAAGTTGCCGCTGAAGGTGCAGGTGGTGATTAACTATCTGACAGACTATTTTGTCGATGTCGCGCAGTTATTTCAGGGAATGTACGGTCGAGGGAAAGAGAAGTGATCAACGGCCCGACTACAGAACAGGCAGGCCGGATAAGGCGTTCACGCCGCACCCGGCAAAATGCCCGATAACGTAACGGCGTATCGGGCCTACAAAACGACTTTACGCGGTGCCGCCCACGGTCAGGTTATCCACTTTTAACGTCGGCTGGCCCACGCCTACCGGCAGACTCTGCCCTTCTTTACCGCAGACGCCAACGCCGTTATCCAGTTTCAGATCGTTCCCGACCATAGAGATCTGCTGCATCGCTTCGATACCAGAACCAATTAGCGTCGCCCCTTTCACGGGTTTCGTCACCTTACCGTTTTCGATCAGGTACGCTTCTGAAGTCGAGAACACAAACTTCCCGGAGGTGATATCCACCTGCCCGCCGCCAAAGTTAGGCGCATAGATACCGTATTCCACAGACTCGATAATCTCTTGCGGCGTGGATTTCCCGGCCAGCATATAGGTGTTGGTCATACGCGGCATCGGCAGATGCGCATATGATTCACGACGTCCGTTACCGGTCGGTGAAACGCCCATCAGACGCGCGTTGAGTTTATCCTGCATGTACCCTTTCAGGATGCCGTTTTCAATCAACACGTTGTACTGGCCCGGCGTACCTTCATCATCAATGGCGACCGAACCACGGCGATCGGCGATCGTGCCGTCATCAACCACGGTACACAGTTCAGACGCGACCAGTTCACCGATATGACCGCTGAACACCGACGTACCGCGACGATTGAAATCCCCTTCCAGTCCGTGGCCTACCGCTTCGTGCAGCAGCACACCAGGCCAGCCCGCGCCCAGCACAACGGGTAATGTTCCCGCCGGAGCGGCAACCGCCGACAGATTCACCAGCGCCATGCGCACCGCCTCTTTCGCCCAGGCATCGGCGCGTACTTCACCGTCCAAATCGCCTAAGAAAAAGTCATAACCAAAACGACCGCCGCCGCCGCTGGAGCCACGCTCGCGTTTACCGTCTTCCTCTACCTGTACGCTGACAGACAGACGCACCAGCGGGCGCACATCCGCCGCCAGCGTACCGTCGGTCGCCGCCACCAGAATCAGCTCATACACACCGGTCAGGCTGGCCGTCACTTCCTGTACGCGCTTGTCGGCTTCACGCGCCGCCTTGTCCACGCGACGCAGAATGTCGAGTTTCTCTTCGCGGCTCATGCTCTGTAGCGGGTCAATAGCGGTATAAAGCATCGGGTGCTCTACCGCGCCCAGTGTTTTTACTTTGCCGTCGCCGCTGTCGCGCACGATGGTACGCGCGGCCTGCGCGCTCTGCTCCAGCGCTTGCAGGCTGATCTGATCGGCATAGGCAAACCCTGTTTTTTCACCATTGATAGCGCGCACGCCAACGCCCTGATCGATGTTGTAAGAACCATCTTTGATGATGCGATCTTCTAAAACCCAGGATTCGTGATAGCTCGACTGAAAATAGAGATCGCCGTAATCGAGACGGCGTTCGGCCAGTTGGCCCAGAATGGCAAACAAATCCTGATGGTTCAGGCCGTTCGCCGCTAGCAATTGTTCACTTACCAGGTTCAGACTCATCGTTTTGCTACTCGTTAGTTACTGTTGTAGGCCTGATAAGACGCGCCTGCGTCGCCATCAGGCGCTTCAATACCGGACTGCGGTAGAAGTTATGTAGGCCGGATAAGCGCAGCGCCATCCGGCTTTTGCAGTTCGTCATTCATTTCTATTTACTGAGATTGGGGCAATTACTCGCCCCCGTCAAATCATTGCTGGCTTTCTTTACGCGGCTGGCGCAGGACTTCGTTAATCTGCGGTTTGTCTACCGGGCCCGTGATGCGATAGCGCAGAATGGAGACTTTGCTCCACAACGGCCCCAACACTTTACTCGCGGCAAATACCGCCGCCCCGACAATCGGGTTCACCGCAAACGCGGCGGCAACCCCTACCGTGGCGGAGATTTCCGGTGCGACGACGGCTTCAATATCGAGTTCCCGACGCACCAGATTGACAGAACCTTTCATGGCGATGTCGGCCTCCAGCCCATCCACCAGCGTATCGTCAGTGTGCATCACACCGTCTTTGATCCACGCCGTACTGCGAATAGAGTCAAAGTAGAAACCGTCGCTGAACGTATCGCTAAAATCAAAACGCAGCTTACGCAGCAGTGCGTCAAAACTCAGCAGACGCAGAAGCTGCCCCGCATGACCGGTGCTCAGCTCGGTAATTTCACCTTTCCCCAGGCGGGTACGTAAAATGCCATTAAGGGAAGCCTCATCCGGCTGCCAGGGCAGGTTACGCCAGTGTAAGTCATAGTCCACGTTAAACGAGGCGTTGCGGATAGGGGTTGAAACGCCAAAGAATCCCGCTGCGGCATCAATTTTATGGCCGCGCAGTTTCCCCTTCAGCGACGTGCGCTCGCTACCCGGCGTGTTCACCCAGACCCCCTCAGCCGTCAGCCGGGAGAAGCCCGTATCCAGCAGCCCGTTACTCAGGGTCAGCGTATTTCCCTGAATCGCGACGTCGCCGTCAATACGCCCATATTTTTGCCCCCACAGCCAGCATTCAACGCAGCGTAACTGCACATCAGGCCAGCCGCGGAAACTGGCTCGCTCAAGGGAGGAGAACGGCGAGGTCGCCTGCGCGCCGTCTGTACGCTTCGCCGCGCTCGGGTTGTAATACAGGTATTTGATGTTCGCCTGCCACGGGGCATTATTGCGTATCGCCAGCGTGGCGTTAACCTCGCGCCCCTGCGCTTCGACCTTCTGACCATTCAGCGACGGCTCAGAGACAATGCTCAGGTTATTCCACTGTTGCCCGCCCAGCGACAGAGAAGGCGTTCGTAGCGTCACGCGCTGCGGCAAACTGGTCTTTGCGCCAACGTTATCCGCCGCGCCTTTCTGGAACAGCGCCAGCCACTCTGCGCCATCCATTGCCGGAAGATTAAGCTCAACGCCTTGTCGGTCAGGCAATGTCGGCGTGGTGCGGCTATCCGTTGTCCAGATTGCCCGATCCAGCGTCAGTTTCTGATTCAGCAGCCAGCGGCTGTTAAAGTGATTATTTTTCCCGGCGCTACCGGTCAGCGCGAAGCCACGCAAGTTACCGTCAGCCTTAATGCTCACCGGCAAGGATTCCCCGGCCTGCTTGTCGAGCGGTGACGGTAAGTGACTGCTCACATTCTTCAGGTCGCCTTTCAGTTCTACGTTGTATGTCGCACCAGAGTGATAAGGAAGCGCAATGCCCACTTTACCGTTCCACGCCATACCGCCGCTTATAGCATCGTTCACCTGCGCAGGTAGCACGCCCATACGGCCCGGCTGCCAGTTGCCGTTAAGGTTGACGTCGACCTGATAGGCCTTTTCCCCTTCATTGGTGGAGAAATCCACGTTCAACGGCTGATTAAACCAGTTTGCCGTTAACAGTTCGCTCTTAAGATTGCCGTTGTTGAAGCTGAACTTACCGCTCAGGTTCTTCAGCGTGCTGTCGAGCGGCTTAATGAACAAACTATTATTACGCAGCAAGACGTCCCCTTTGGCGGTGACCAGCTCGCCATCCAGCGGAATATCAAGATGTAAGCGAGCATTCACATCGCCGTCAATCTGGAGTTGCTCCAGCGTAGCGCCGAGAGAATCTTTCAGCGGCGTGTCGTCAAAATACGGGCCGACCGCTTTACCCGGCCCATTGATATCGGCATCAATCAGCAGCTTTTCTTTGGCATAGTCCGGGATGATCGCGGTCAGATTGCTGGCCTTAACACCGCCCAGATTGACGCTATCCGCCTTCATCCACAGGCCATCGTTCAGGAAGTCCAGCTCAATGTTGAGGTCGGTCAGCGCGGGCCAGTCAGGCTGGAAAGCAAACTTCGCGTTACGCAGCGGCACCAGCACTTCAAACTGACCTTCATTATGTTTGTAGGGGAAAAGATGTGGATTGCCGCCATACACCAGCGTGGCGTTATCCGCTTCGCCGCCCTGAATCGCGCCGCTAAGGTAATCAACCAGCTCTTTGCCCATCAGGTTTTCCGGGAAATAACGCCAGGCCTGTGAACCGTCATCGGTGCTGATCCCCGCCAGAATCCCCAGCCAGGGCTCCTCTCCGGCGGGTTGCAGATAACGAAAACCGCCGCGCGCATGTACGGCTTTCGCTTTCACATCGATGTTGCGCCCGTCCAGCTGAAACCCTTTGTCATTCTTCAGCCAGGTGAGCGTCGCCACGCCGTTTTCAATTTCCAGCGGTGCGCGAAAGACGGTTTCATACGGCATTTCGGCCTGCTGCATCGAGGCGGTCAGCGCGCCGTTTTCCACGCTGCCGGACAAGGTACCGGAGAAGTGTTCCGCGCCCGGTAAGAGCTTCCACTGCTTCCAGGCAAGGTTATCCCACGACGCCTGGAAACGCGTTTTCTCCGTCGCCTGTAGCGGGATATCCAGCGCGAGAGTGTCTATTTTTCCGCGTGGCTGTGTGGCCTGCCAGATGTCGCCCAGCGCAGGCGAGAGTTTCGCCGCCACCGGACGCAGCCCGTCCATATCAGCCAGTTCAAGGTTGCTGGCGCGAATACGCAATTCATCGCTGCGTATGTTGTTCTGACCGCCAACTTCTTGTTCCGGCACCCAGGCCAGCGTTAACGCGCCGCGCGGCCAGGGTTTGCTATCCAGCGTGATACGCGTGTCAGGAATATAAAACTGCCAGCCCGGCTGTTCACGCGTAATGTGCGCGGTCAGGTTATCAACGGAAAGCGTGTGCGAATGATTATCGCCCTGCCAGCTCGCGCCGCCCTGTTTAAGCCAGATATCGCCGCTGGAGACTTCGCCTTTCGTGAGAGTCATCCAGCCTTCCAGGCTAAAGCGCGCGGTTTGCAGCGCCACGTTATCCTGCATCCATTTGCCCAGCCACGGCTTCACATCAATATCGTCGGCCTGTAGCCAGACCCGACCGTTGTTCAGCAGCCCGTCGTCGTCACGCAGATCCATACGAACCTGCATCACGCCATGCTGCCCGGTCAGGCTGGAGAGACTGACCTGACCTTCCGCGCGGTGCCTGTCTTTGCCGTTCAACCAGGTAAGCTGCGGGATCGCCAGTTCGGCTCGCTGGCCTGATAAGGTCAGAAAGCTAATTTGGCTGTCCCGGAGATCGAAGTGATCAAACTGACGCAGGAAAAGATCGCTAATACGGTTGGTTTCAATGCCTTCGTCGCCGTCGCTGCGTTGGATCGGCGTATTGGTGCGGATGTGCAGTTGCCAGAAGGTGAGATCGCGAAACTGCCAGCGCATATGCAACAGGCTTTGCCAGACATCCAGCGCCAGCGTGACGCGCTTTACTGAAAGCTCGCCGCCATCTTTCAAACTGGCATGGATGTCCCGGGCTTCAAGCGTGGGGCCAAAGGTTTGCCAGTTCGCATGCAACTGGCTGGCGGCAACAGGAATACCCGTGGCAGATTCAATTTTGCTGAGGATCGCCGGACGCCAGCTATCCAGATGGGGGAGCGCAAGGCGCAATCCACTGATCAGCAGCGCAACGACGACGACGAGCGCGGCTCCAGTGAGCAGTAATATCCCCGGCAATCGCCTCACGCGTCTCTCCTTGTCTGCCAAAAATGTGACTCACAAACCCGTTATCCGGCCTGGAAACGGCGGTCTTTTACATCATTACGACGTCAAATTGCTCCTGGTTATAGAGCGGTTCAATCTGGACTTTAACTTGCTTGCCGACAAAAATTTCCACCTCTGCCAGCGCGTGCGACTCTTCGCCTTTTAACGTTTCCGCCACCGCTGGAGAGGCATAAACGAGGAAACGATCGGAGTCGTAGGCATGATGCACACGCACGATTTCACGCATAATTTCATAGCAGACGGTTTCCACCGTTTTCACCGTACCGCGTCCATGACACGTTGGACATTCATTGCATAGCACATGTTCCACGCTTTCGCGGGTACGCTTGCGGGTCATCTCTACCAGACCCAGTTGCGAAAAGCCGTTGATGCTGGTTTTCACGCGATCTTTGCTCAGCGCCTGCTCCAAAGAATGCAGTACCCGACGGCGATGATCTTCATTATTCATGTCGATAAAATCGATGATGATGATACCGCCCAGATTGCGCAGACGCAGCTGCCGCGCAATCGCCTGCGTCGCCTCAATATTGGTATTGAAGATCGTGTCATCGAGATTACGGTGCCCGACAAACGCCCCGGTATTGATATCAACGGTGGTCATGGCTTCGGTTTGATCGATAATCAGATAACCGCCGGATTTCAGTTCCACCTTGCGTTCCAGCGCGCGCTGAATCTCATTTTCAACATCAAAGAGATCGAAAATCGGCTGATGACCGCTGTAGTGTTCGAGCTTGCTGGTCATCTCAGGGATATATTCCGCAGTAAATTCCAGCAATGCCTCGTACGTCAGACGCGAATCCACGCGGATTCTGTCCAGCTCGGCATCGGCAAAATCACGCAGTACGCGCTGCGCCAGCGCCAGTTCGCCGTACATCTGATAGCGCGTTTGCGGCCGCTTTTTACGCTCCATGACTTTCGTCCAGACGCGTTTGAGGTAAGCGGCATCCGACGCCAGATCCTCTTCGCACACCCCTTCCGCCGCCGTACGGATGATAAATCCGCCCTGCTCGTCGCAATACTCCGCCACCACCTTCTTCAGGCGTTCACGTTCGGTTTCGCTTTCAATACGCTGAGAAACGCCAACGTGCGACGCGCCGGGCATAAAGACGAGGTAGCGGGAAGGCAGCGTGATGTCCGTCGTCAGGCGCGCGCCTTTGGTGCCAAGCGGATCTTTTACCACCTGCACCATCAGATCCTGCCCCTGACGCACCAGCTCAGAGATGTCGCGTACGGTGAAGTTCTTTTGCTCTTCACCCGCCACGCATTCGGTATGCGGCATAATGTCTGAAGCATGAAGAAACGCGGCTTTCTCCAGTCCAATATCTACAAAAGCCGCCTGCATACCCGGAAGTACACGGCTTACACGGCCTTTGTAGATATTGCCTACGATGCCTCGTCGCGCTTCACGCTCAATATGAATTTCCTGAAGAATACCGCCATCAATGTACGCCACGCGTGTTTCCGATGGCGTTACGTTTACCAACAATTCAGCCGTCATGTTTATCCCTTTTCTCACGCAGTGCGTTAAAATTGCTCAGCAACTCATACGTTTCAACCAGCGGTAAGCCGACCACGGCGTGATAGCTGCCGTTTATCTTCCTGACAAAACAGCCACCCTGCCCCTGAATACCGTATGCTCCAGCTTTATCCATAGGCTCACCGCTGGCGACATAGCCCGCGATGTCCTCATCACTCAGTGTTCTGAACGTCACCTCCGTCACCACCAGACAATCCAGAACGTACTGGCTGTCCGCCAGCGCGACGGCCGTCATCACCTGATGCGTCTGCCCCGACAGTTTGCGCAGCATATGCGCCGCGTGTTCTGCATCGCGCGGTTTCTCCAGCACTTCACCGTTAAGAATCACGATAGTATCGGCGCCCAGCACCGGCAAGTCGCGCGCCGTTTGCGCCACGCCTGCCTGCGCCTTTTCCCGCGCCAGACGGGAGACATACTGTTGCGCGCTTTCGCCTTCGCCACGCGTTTCTTCAATTCCCGTAACGATACGTACAAAAGAGACGCCCAGCTGCGCAAGCAGCTCCTGGCGGCGAGGTGAACCGGAAGCAAGATAAACGTCAGTCATAGAAACCTTTACTGCACAGCAAACTGCTGGCGCACTTTGCGCATCAGCAGGAAAAGCCAGGGCCAGAGCACACCGTTTACTACACTACTCCAGAACACTTCCGGTCTGAAAGAGACGTTGATCACTAAAAACTCGGCCCAGAAAACAATAATGTCCACGACCAGTGAGAGCAATATCACCACCAGCGCCTGTTGCCAGAGCGCCAGGTTACGGAATAGCTGGAATTTCAGTGCAACCAGATAAGCAATGATACTCATCGACAAGGCCCGCACGCCAAGCGTGGAGCCGCTGATCAGATCCAGTATGGCACCCATCACAAAACCTGTACCCACATTTACGCGGTGCGGCAGTGCGAGTATCCAGTACAGCAAGATAAGGAGCACCCAGTTTGGCCGGAAAACGATGATGTCATCCGGCCAGGGCATGATTTGCAGCAATAGCGCAATAAGAAACGAGAGCCAGATAACCCAGCGACCCTGGCTACGATAACTTGCCACTATTGCCCCCCCGTTGCGCGCGTAGCCGACGGTTGTTGAGGCGCGGCAGGCGCCGGGCTAATCCCCGTGGCAGGGTCCGGCATTGGCGCTGGCGGCCCCATCGCATCTGGCGAAGGCAGAACCTGCGGCATCATCTGCATCAGTCGTTCGTTAGCGACGCGATGCACATCTTCCGGCGTCATCGGATTAGCGCCGTTGCGATCGGCTCCCCACAGCAGCAGCAGATAACGCAAACGCTGTAAACCCGCAGTCGGACGCGCCTGAATCACGGTGTAAGCACGTTGGGTGTCCAGCTTGACGGACGAAACCACGCCCACCGGATACCCTTCCGGGAAACGGCCGCCCAGACCCGACGTTACCAGCACATCGCCAACGCGAATGTCGGTGTTTGCCGGTAAATGCTCAAGCTGTAAATCGTCTGTACAGCCGTTACCGGCGGCAATGACGCGGATATCGTTACGCAGCACCTGAATCGGCAACGCATGTGTCGCATCGCAAATAAGCAGAACGCGGCTGGTCAGTTTCGCCACCGCAACGACCTGGCCCACTACGCCTTTGTCGCTGATGACCGGTTGCCCCTCATAGACCCCGTTCACGCTTCCTTTGTCGATCACCACCTGATCGCTGTAAGGATCGTTAACCGTGGAGATGACCTGAGTCACCATTTTTTGTTCGTCCTGACGCAGCGGCGAACCCAGCAGCTCGCGCAAACGCGCGTTCTCCTGTTTGTATTGCCCCAGCATCAGCAATTCGCTGTTTTTCAGCAACAGTTCCTGGCGCAGCGCCCGGTTTTCAAGTTCGAGTTGGTCACGCGAAGCCAGCGTTTGCGACACGCCGTCGAGTAATTCACGGGGACCATTGGAAATAAAGTAGAAAGGGCTGACGGCGGTATCCATGTACGTGCGGATTTGGCTGAACGTCCCCAGACGGCTGTCGGCTATAATCACGCCGAGCGCCACCAGCACCGCCAGAATAAGGCGAATCTGTAGCGACGGGCCACGGCTAAAAATTGGCTTCATAAGTTTGCGTATTCTCGTATCAGAGTCGGCAGGGTAATCAAACCATCACCCTGCCGGTATCCGATTACTCTTCGCTGAACAGGTCGCCGCCGTGCATATCGATCATTTCCAGCGCCTTGCCGCCGCCGCGCGCCACGCAGGTCAGCGGATCTTCAGCAACAACGACAGGAATGCCGGTTTCTTCCATTAACAGACGATCAAGGTTACGCAGCAGCGCGCCGCCGCCCGTGAGCACCATGCCACGCTCGGAGATATCAGACGCCAGTTCCGGCGGGCACTGTTCCAGCGCAACCATCACCGCGCTCACAATACCGGTCAGCGGCTCCTGCAACGCTTCCAGAATCTCGTTGGAGTTCAGGGTAAAGCCGCGTGGAACGCCTTCCGCCAGGTTACGCCCGCGAACTTCGATTTCACGCACTTCGTCGCCCGGATACGCAGAACCGATTTCGTGTTTGATACGCTCTGCGGTCGCTTCGCCGATCAGAGAACCGTAGTTACGGCGCACGTAATTGATGATCGCTTCGTCGAAGCGGTCGCCGCCAATACGCACAGAAGAAGAGTAAACCACGCCGTTCAGAGAGATAACGGCCACTTCCGTCGTACCGCCACCGATATCGACAACCATTGAACCGGTTGCTTCAGACACCGGCAGACCGGCGCCGATTGCCGCAGCCATCGGCTCTTCGATCAGGAACACTTCACGAGCGCCAGCGCCCTGTGCGGATTCACGAATCGCACGACGCTCTACCTGGGTCGCTCCTACCGGTACACACACCAGCACACGAGGGCTTGGACGCATAAAGCTGTTGCTGTGCACTTGTTTGATGAAGTGCTGGAGCATTTTTTCAGTCACGAAGAAGTCAGCGATAACGCCGTCTTTCATCGGGCGAATAGCAGCGATATTGCCCGGCGTACGACCCAGCATCTGCTTCGCATCATGACCTACTGCGGCCACGCTTTTCGGTGAACCGGCACGATCCTGACGAATGGCCACAACGGAAGGCTCATTCAATACGATGCCTTGTCCTTTTACGTAAATGAGGGTATTCGCAGTACCCAGGTCAATGGACAGGTCATTGGAAAACATGCCACGAAATTTTTTCAACATACTAAGGGATAATCCTGAAAGCTGGGGCGGAAAACAAAATCCGCTTACTTTACCAACCACACGCAGCAGCGACAAGGCGCAAAAATCATCTGCTACGGTGAAAATTAGCGCAGTACGTTTCCTTTGTTACAAATCTCTGTCTGGGTCCATCAGAACTGAATACATCAGCAGCAATCCTGGCCTTCATTTGCAACCTGTAAAAGGTCGTTTACCTGCATATTTGCTGCAACAATCTGGCGAGCAGACAAGCACACCCCCATGAGGCACAGCGCGCGTTATTCTACGTGAAAACAAATTAAACGGCAGGTTAAACCGAGTATCTTTGCGAATATTTTTTCACGTTGGTGTCAAGTGGTTGGGAGGAGGCAAAAAAATCCCCCTGTCCGCCCGCCACTCCGCGCCCCGTCAGCGTATGCCACTCGCTACGCGAACGGACGCCTGTCGCGTAAACCTGCGTATGCGTTCCCGTGCAGACTTCCACCAGGCTCTGTACCAGTAACTGGTTTTCCGTTCGTTTCTCAATGTTTCTTACCAGACTCGGATGAAGTTTCAGTAATTCCACATTAAGTTCTTTAATCCAACTGGTACTCACCAGCGTCAAACCCGCCTGTGTCACCGCGATCCGAACGCCAAGCGCATTCATTAAACGAATAACAGGCTGTAACCGACTGATGTGTTGACAAACATCTGCCTCGGCAAGTTCAAAAATAATACGTTTTCGCTGCGATTTTTCGCACTGCATCAACGTATCACGCAGCCAGCGCTGAAACCGTGGGCGGATCAACGATTCTACCGTTACCTGCATCGCCAGATTTTCCTCCGGCCAGTATTTCAGCAGCGGGATCAAACGGCTAATTTGCAAGCGGTCATACTCTTCCGATAAACCGAACTGCAATACCATCGGCATGTATTCCGCCGAAATCACCTCTTCGGCGCCGTCAAAGATACGGCACATCAGCTCCCGGTGGTGTACGCGTCCTTCACGCATTACCGCCGGTTTCTGATAAATCCGCGGCCCGCCCCGGCTGAGCATCTGCTCAATAAGGGTGCGCCAGCGTACATTGCCACGGCCTTTTTCCGGCAGCGAATCGTCATACACCGCCCAACTGTTCCCTCCCTGCAACACGGCATTTCGGGTCGCGGCTTCGGCATGTTCCATCACCTGCTCCGTTGACTGACCGCTACGCCATGCGCAAATGCCGATATGTACCATATCGTCACGATCGAGCTTTTTATTAACCGGTAATGCATCTACCGCTTTTAATAACTGCCCGGCGATGCTCTCCGCTTCTTTCAATGTGCGGTGCGGCAACAGGACGGCAAAGTCGCTGCGGTGGTAGCGCGCCAGCAGCGAACCCGGGTAGCGCATAATAAATGTCGACAGCAGATTAATCAGCGCAAACAGCTGTTCTTCCGCGAGATCGCGCCCCCAGCTGTCGTGAAGCAGGTTAAAGTCTGGCAGGCGGATCATCATCACCACGCCATGCGATCCCACTTTTTCCTGATCTTCCAGCAGCGTCGCCAGTTGGTTATCAAAAAACAGGCGATTGCCCAGCCCGGTTTTGACATCCTGCGCCGCATAAGAACGGATAAGCGTATCCAAACGGCTGCGCTGTTCGCTGGCAAACTGAATTTCAGACAGCAGCATATCCAACGCGCTACTGGTGCGCGCGGGCCATTCATAGACCGACCCTCGCGCATTCGGCCCGCGTTCGCCGTTCAGAATACGCGTTGCACGAATTTCCAGCAGCTCCTGCCCGGACAGCTGGCGCTGTAGCCAGCGTACCGATAAGAACAGGATGAGAACGATAAAGCCGATCGCCAGCGTGAGCGGCGCGGTGGTCACGAGCGAGTGAAAATAGTTGCCCATCGGGTCCTGAAACACCACATGCAGCGAGGTGCCGGGATGTTTTACCAGCGGAATCGTCAGCTCACGATACAGGTTGTTGCTTCCCGCTGGCCGATAGCTGCTGTTGCGCGAATGGCTATACACCTGGCGGCCATCCTGCAACAAATCGACGCGCACGATATCGACCGATACCATCAGTTCATTAATCTGCGGCGTTAGCGTGACAAAATCAGAGGAGACAAGATGCGTGTCAATAGCGGTGGCGACCGCCTGAATGCGGCTGGTGAATTTATTCTCGATGGCATTGTAAAAACTCAGCGAGCAGCCGATGAGCGTAACGAAAATCGTTAACCCGGTAAGCAGCGTGACAAAGGCTGAGAATTTCGTCGTTAATCGCATCCGTGTGTTAACTCCGACAGTTATAAACGACATGAAAGAGCAACTCTGAACGCGAAGTCCGTTAAATTGCACAGCTAAGCGGGCATACTACCAAATCAGGTCTATCTGGCAATTTATTGCGTTGAATCGGCATCACGTTTTGATTAGCGAGTATAGTCTTCATAAATATTTTTCCAATCCACTATGCAAATTGAGGACAGGTTATGCAGGCTTTGATCTTAGAACAGCAGGACGGTAAAACCCTTGCTTCCGTTCAGACCCTTGAAGAAAGTCGGCTACCGGAAGGGGATGTAACGGTAGATGTCCACTGGTCCAGCCTGAACTATAAAGATGCTCTGGCCATCACCGGGAAGGGGAAAATCATCCGTAACTTTCCGATGATTCCTGGCATCGATTTCGCCGGAACCGTACGCGCCAGTGAAGATCCCCGCTTCCATGCCGGTCAGGAGGTTTTACTGACCGGCTGGGGCGTGGGCGAAAACCACTGGGGCGGTCTGGCTGAGCGCGCCCGCGTAAAAGGCGACTGGCTGGTTGCTCTCCCGAAAGGTCTTGATAGCCGAAATGCGATGATTATCGGCACCGCCGGTTTTACCGCCATGCTGTGCGTGATGGCGCTGGAAGACGCGGGCATTCGTCCTGAAGATGGCGAGATTGTCGTGACCGGCGCCAGCGGCGGCGTGGGCAGCACTGCCGTTGCATTGCTGCATAAGCTGGGCTACCAGGTTGTGGCCGTGTCAGGACGCGAAAGCACTCACGACTACCTGCGTAGCCTGGGCGCCAACCGCATTCTGGGGCGCGATGAGTTTGCCGAATCCCGCCCGCTGGAAAAACAACTCTGGGCCGGTGCCATCGACACCGTTGGCGATAAAGTGCTGGCGAAAGTGTTGGCGCAGATGAACTACGGCGGCTGCGTTGCGGCCTGTGGTCTGGCGGGCGGCTTCGCACTCCCCACCACGGTCATGCCGTTTATTCTGCGTAATGTCCGCTTGCAGGGCGTGGATTCCGTGATGACCCCACCTGCCCGCCGCGCAGAAGCCTGGAAACGCCTGGTCAACGACCTGCCAGCCTCTTTCTATGCGCAGGCTGCAACAGAAATCACGCTGGCAGACGCGCCGAAATTCGCCGATGCCATCATCAATAACCAGGCACAGGGCCGTACGCTGGTGAAGATTGCCTAATCTTCAAATTTTCGTGACATATTCGCGTTAACGTTTCGCCTCCGTCATGCTTAAAAAAACGCATGACGGAGGATGCTATGAAAATGAAAAAACTGACGGAAGCCGACGTAACCGCGGAGTCCGTTTTTATGTTGCAGCGCCGCCAGGTACTGAAAGCTTTAGGTATCAGCGCGGCCGCCCTTTCTCTGCCTGCCACCGCCCAGGCCGACCTGCTGAGCTGGTTTAAAGGCAACGATCGTCCCCCTGCGCCTGCCGGTAAGCCGCTTGATTTCAGCAAACCCGCAGCCTGGCAAAACGACCTCCCGTTAACGCCGGAAAACAAAGTCACCGGTTATAATAATTTCTATGAATTCGGCCTCGATAAAGCAGACCCGGCCGCCAACGCGGGTAGCCTGAAAACCGATCCCTGGACGTTGAAAATTAGCGGCGAAGTAGCGAAACCCTTAACGCTCGATCACGATGCGCTCACGACGCGTTTCCCGCTGGAAGAGCGAATCTATCGTATGCGCTGCGTTGAGGCATGGTCGATGGTGGTTCCCTGGATTGGCTTCCCCTTACATAAACTGCTCGCACTGGTCGAACCCACCAGCAATGCCAACTATGTGGCGTTCGAAACGATCTACGCGCCCGATGATATGCCGGGACAAAAAGACCGCTTTATCGGCGGCGGGCTAAAATACCCTTACGTCGAAGGATTGCGTCTGGACGAGGCAATGCACCCGCTCACGCTGCTGACTGTCGGCGTCTATGGTAAAGCGCTGCCGCCGCAAAACGGCGCCCCCATCCGTCTGACGGTGCCGTGGAAATACGGGTTCAAGGGGATTAAGTCGATCGTCAGTATTAAACTGACCCGCGAACGCCCGCCGACCACCTGGAATCTGGCCGCGCCAAACGAATACGGATTTTACGCCAACGTGAATCCGCACGTTGATCATCCGCGCTGGTCACAGGCGACCGAGCGTTTTATTGGCGCGGGCGGCATTCTGGATGTACAAAGACAGCCGACGCTGCTGTTTAACGGCTATGCCAGTGAAGTGGCGTTTTTATATCGAGGTCTGGATCTGCGGGAGAATTTCTAAGTGCGTCTGACACAAAAACAGATCGTCTGGCTAAAAGTACTGCTGCATCTTGCCGGATTATTACCGTTTCTCTGGCTCGTCTGGGCGGTGAATCAGGGAGGGCTCAGCGCCGATCCGGTCAAAGATATTCAACACTTTACCGGTAGGACAGCGCTGAAATTCTTGCTCGCCACCTTGCTGGTTTCACCGCTGGCGCGCTACGCTAAACAGCCATTATTGATCCGCACCCGCCGCTTGTTAGGGTTATGGTGCTTCGCCTGGGCCACGCTGCATTTAACCAGCTATGCGCTACTTGAACTGGGCATAAATAATCTGGCGCTGCTGGGCCAGGAGTTAATCACTCGTCCTTATTTAACGTTGGGCATTATCAGTTGGTTCATTTTATTCGCCCTTACGTTGACCTCCACGCAGGCGGCGCAACGAAAACTGGGGAAACGCTGGCAACGTTTGCATAACTTCGTTTATCTTGTCGCGATTCTGGCTCCCATTCATTATCTGTGGTCGGTAAAAATTTTATCGCCGCAGCCAGTCATTTATGCCCTGCTGGCGCTGGTGCTTTTAGCCTGGCGCTACAAGACATTTCGCCAGTGGTGGCGGTCGTTTGCGGGCAAAATGCTGTAACGCCTCCGTTATGTGCGGTTTGTTGCAAAACCAGGACTCGCCTTGGGTCTTTGCGTGTTAGCAGTTGATAATCTTCCCTGATAAGACCAGTATTTAGCTGCCAAATGCTACGAAATCGTTATAATGTGCGACCTTGGTTTCCCGGACAGGGTTTTTAAGCCGCTGAAAGGGTGACAATCGCGCATCAAAGGTATATTTTGTTTTTTACCGGAGAATCGCAGGAGATAGCTGCACGATGGCCGACAAATCACACATTTTGCTTTTAAACGGTCCGAACCTTAATATGCTCGGCACCCGTGAACCCGATAAGTACGGCACCCTGACACTAACGGAAATTGTTAACCGTTTGAATGCAGAGGCCGACGCGCTGAATGTGACGCTGGATCATTTGCAGTCTAACGCGGAGTACGCACTCATCGACCGTATTCATCAGGCTAAAGACACTGTGGACTATATCCTGATTAATCCGGCCGCGTTTACGCACACCAGTGTTGCGATTCGCGATGCGCTGCTCGCGGTGAGTATCCCGTTTATCGAGATTCACCTGAGCAACGTACATGCGCGGGAACCGTTTCGCCAGCATTCGTATCTTTCCGATATTGCGGCTGGCGTCATTTGCGGATTCGGCGCTGACGGTTACTCATACGCTTTACAGACGGCGGTAAAACGCCTGTCACAATCACACTAAACAAAGAGTACGGAACCCACTCATGGATATTCGTAAGATTAAAAAACTGATCGAGCTGGTTGAAGAATCAGGCATCTCCGAACTGGAAATTTCTGAAGGCGAAGAGTCTGTGCGCATCAGCCGCACCGCGCCAAACGCAGGTTTTCCGGTGATGCAACAAGCTTATGCTGCGCCAATGCAGCAGCCAGCTCTGTCTAACGCTGTCGCTCCGGCGGCTGTTCCAGCAATGGAAGCGCCTGCTGCATCAGCGGAAATCAGTGGTCACATCGTACGTTCCCCAATGGTTGGTACTTTCTACCGCACCCCGAGCCCGGATGCGAAAGCATTCGTCGAAGTCGGTCAGAAAGTTAACGCGGGCGATACCCTGTGCATCGTTGAAGCCATGAAAATGATGAACCAGATCGAAGCCGATAAATCCGGCGTGGTGAAAGCAATTCTGGTCGAAAGTGGTCAGCCGGTAGAATTTGACGAGCCGCTGGTCGTCATCGAATAACGAGGCGAACATGCTGGATAAAATTGTCATCGCCAACCGTGGCGAGATTGCACTGCGTATTCTTCGTGCCTGTAAAGAACTGGGTATCAAGACCGTGGCTGTGCACTCAAGCGCGGATCGCGATTTAAAACACGTATTGCTGGCGGATGAGACGGTCTGTATTGGCCCGGCTCCGTCCGTAAAAAGCTATCTGAACATCCCGGCTATCATCAGCGCCGCTGAAATCACCGGCGCGGTGGCAATCCATCCGGGTTACGGCTTCTTGTCTGAGAACGCCAACTTCGCTGAGCAGGTTGAACGCTCCGGCTTTATCTTCATTGGCCCGAAGGCCGACACCATCCGCCTGATGGGCGATAAAGTGTCCGCAATCAGCGCAATGAAGCAGGCTGGCGTTCCATGCGTACCGGGTTCTGACGGCCCGTTGGGCGACGATATGGATAAAAACCGCGCCATTGCAAAACGCATCGGCTACCCGGTTATTATCAAAGCGTCCGGCGGCGGCGGCGGTCGCGGCATGCGCGTTGTGCGCGGCGATGCCGAACTGGCGCAATCCATTTCCATGACCAAAGCGGAAGCGAAAGCAGCCTTCAGCAATGACATGGTGTACATGGAAAAATACCTGGAAAACCCACGCCACATCGAAATTCAGGTGTTGGCTGACGGTCAGGGTAACGCTATCTATCTGGCAGAACGTGACTGCTCCATGCAGCGTCGTCACCAGAAAGTGGTCGAAGAAGCGCCAGCGCCGGGCATTACCCCGGAACTGCGTCGTTACATCGGCGAGCGTTGCTCCAAAGCGTGTGTCGATATCGGCTATCGCGGAGCAGGTACGTTTGAGTTCCTGTTCGAAAACGGCGAGTTCTATTTCATCGAAATGAACACCCGTATTCAGGTAGAACACCCGGTTACTGAAATGATCACCGGCGTTGACCTGATCAAAGAACAGCTGCGTATCGCTGCGGGCCAGCCGCTGTCCATCAAGCAGGAAGAAGTTGTGGTGAAAGGCCATGCGGTAGAATGCCGTATCAACGCCGAAGACCCGAACACCTTCCTGCCAAGCCCGGGTAAAATCACGCGCTTCCACGCGCCGGGCGGCTTTGGCGTACGCTGGGAGTCCCATATCTACGCGGGTTACACCGTACCGCCGTACTATGACTCCATGATCGGCAAGCTGATCTGCTACGGTGAAAACCGTGACGTGGCGATTGCCCGTATGAAAAACGCATTGCAGGAACTGATCATTGATGGCATCAAAACCAACATTGACCTGCAAACCCGCATCATGAACGACGAGCACTTCCAGCACGGTGGCACCAACATCCACTATCTGGAGAAGAAACTCGGTCTTCAGGAAAAATAAGCGTGCGTTAACTAAAAAAGGCCGGTTTTCCGGCCTTTTGTTTTTTTCCCTCCGGTACATCCCATAAGGTACAATCCCCGCTTTCTTCATCCACAAGGGACAAAAAATGGACACGCGTTTTGTTCAGGCCAACAAAGAGGCGCGTTGGGCGCTGTGGCTGACCCTTCTGTATCTGGCTGCGTGGTTGGTGACTGCTTACTTACCAGGCGCGGCACCCGGCATAACGGGCCTTCCGCACTGGTTTGAAATGGCCTGCCTGCTGACGCCGCTTGTTTTCATTTTACTGTGCTGGGCTATGGTGAAATTTATCTATCGCGACATTCCTCTGGAGGACGATGATGCAGCTTGAAGTCATTCTGCCGCTTATCGCCTATCTGCTGGTGGTGTTTGGTCTGTCGGTCTATGCCATGCGAAAAAGGACGACGGGCACCTTCCTGAATGAGTATTTCCTCGGTAGCCGTTCGATGGGCGGAATTGTATTGGCGATGACGCTGACCGCCACCTACATCAGCGCCAGCTCATTTATCGGCGGCCCGGGCGCGGCCTATAAATACGGCCTGGGCTGGGTATTGCTGGCGATGATCCAGTTACCCGCCGTCTGGCTCTCGCTGGGTATTCTGGGTAAGAAGTTCGCTATTCTGGCGCGGCGCTACAACGCCGTCACTCTTAACGATATGCTGTTTGCCCGCTATCAAAGCCGTCTGCTGGTCTGGCTGGCAAGCCTCAGCCTGCTGGTGGCTTTCGTCGGGGCGATGACCGTACAGTTTATTGGTGGCGCGCGTCTGCTTGAGACCGCAGCGGGCATCCCCTACGAAACAGGGCTGTTAATCTTTGGCGTCAGCATCGCGTTGTATACCGCATTTGGCGGTTTTCGCGCCAGCGTGCTCAACGATACGATGCAGGGCATGGTCATGCTAATTGGCACCATCGTCCTGTTGGTCGGCGTGGTTCATGCGGCAGGCGGCCTCGGACACGCGGTCGAAACCCTGCAAACGATAGACCCGAAACTGGTGACGCCGCAGGGCGCGGATGACATTCTGTCACCGACCTTTATGACCTCATTCTGGGTGCTGGTGTGCTTTGGCGTGATCGGCCTGCCGCATACTGCCGTGCGTTGCATCTCCTATAAAGACAGTAAAGCGGTGCATCGCGGCATTATCATCGGCACGATTGTGGTGGCGATCCTGATGTTCGGTATGCACCTGGCGGGCGCGCTGGGGCGGGCGGTGATTCCTGACCTGACCGTACCGGATCTGGTCATTCCAACGCTGATGGTTAAGGTTCTGCCGCCGATTGCCGCCGGCATCTTTCTCGCCGCGCCGATGGCGGCCATTATGTCGACAATCAATGCCCAGTTGCTGCAAAGTTCCGCTACGATCATTAAAGATCTCTATCTGAATATTCGCCCGGAGCAAATGCATAACGAAACTCGCCTGAAGCGGATGTCAGCCATCATCACGCTGCTGTTAGGCGCGTTGCTGCTGCTCGCGGCCTGGAAACCGCCGGAAATGATTATCTGGCTTAACCTGCTGGCTTTCGGCGGCCTGGAAGCAGTGTTCTTGTGGCCGCTGGTGCTGGGTCTGTACTGGGAACGTGCAAACGCGACAGGCGCGCTAAGCGCCATGATCATTGGCGGCGTGTTGTATGCCGTGCTCGCCACCTTTAACGTTCAGTACCTGGGCTTTCACCCCATCGTGCCCTCGCTACTGCTCAGTTTATTGGCTTTTCTGGCCGGAAACCGTTTTGGTTCATCTGCCCAGCAAGCCACCTTATTGACTACTGATAAATAAAGAGTTTTGCCATGCCGTGGATCCAACTGAAACTGAATACGACCGGTACGAACGCCGAAGAACTTAGCGATGCGCTGGTGGAAACCGGCGCGGTCTCTGTGACCTTCCAGGACACGCACGACACGCCGGTATTTGAGCCGCTGCCAGGTGAAACGCGTCTGTGGGGCGATACCGACGTTATCGGCCTGTTCGATGCCGAAACCGACATGAAAGAGGTGGTGGCAATCCTTGAGCATCATCCGCTGCTGGGCGCGGGTTTCGCGCATAAGATTGAGCAACTGGAAGATAAAGACTGGGAACGCGAATGGATGGACAACTTTCACCCGATGCGCTTTGGCGAGCGTCTGTGGATTTGCCCGAGCTGGCGCGATGTACCGGATGAGAACGCCGTCAACGTCATGCTGGACCCGGGTCTGGCCTTCGGTACCGGCACGCATCCCACCACATCCCTCTGCCTGCAATGGCTCGACGGGCTTGATCTGAACGGTAAGACGGTGATCGACTTTGGCTGCGGTTCCGGCATCCTGGCAATTGCCGCATTAAAGCTGGGCGCTGCGAAAGCTATCGGGATCGATATCGATCCGCAGGCGATCCAGGCCAGCCGTGATAACGCAGAGCGCAACGGCGTATCTGAGCGTCTGGAGCTCTATCTCCCCAAAGACCAGCCAGAAGCCATGAAAGCCGATGTGGTGGTCGCTAACATCCTGGCTGGCCCATTACGTGAACTGGCCCCGTTAATCAGCGTACTGCCCGTTGAGGGCGGTTTACTGGGGCTTTCCGGCATCCTGGCCAGCCAGGCGGAAAGCGTATGCGAAGCCTATACCGAACTCTTTACGCTCGACCCGGTGGTAGAGAAAGAAGAGTGGTGCCGCATTACCGGTCGTAAAAAATAATCAGTCCTTTCCGGCGTGGTCATCTGGCCACGCCTTTTTCACACGATTCGCTTTCCTCTCCTGCTCGTCACCGATACAATATTCTTTATAATTGATTGATTTATATAATGTTATGTTGTTTTCAATTCATCGGGTAAATGCATGAAGTTAATTTCTTTGGCCACTGCCTTTCTGGCAATCTGTATGATGCCCGTCTCCGGTTCGGCAACTGACTGGAGCTATGAAGGCGACACCTCTCCCGCGCACTGGGGTGAAATCAATAAAGCATACAAACTGTGCCAGACCGGGATGAGCCAGTCCCCTGTTGATATTCTCACCACGAATGAAATCCAGCTCCCGCCGCTTAACGTACAGTACATCGATCGCGCCGACATGCTCCTGAACGTTGACCACACTCTTCAGGCAACAATGCCCCCCTATTCTTCTGCTTTCGCTCAGATTGACGATCAGCCTTATGCTTTAGCAGAATTTCATTTTCATGCCCCAAGTGAAAATACCATCAATGGTAAACACTATGCGATGGAGCTGCACCTGACGCACAAAAACCAGGAAGGTGAGATTGCCGTCGTTGCCGTCATGTTTGATATCGGTGAGCCAAATGAGGCAATTGAACGTTTATGGCAATCCATCCCGGCAATTCCGGGCGACAGCATACCGCTGCTTTCCCCCGTCGATATCAATCTGCTGTTGCCGGAAGACAGAACCTACTGGCGCTTTAGCGGCTCATTAACGACGCCTCCCTGTAGCGAAGGCGTAACCTGGATTGTCCTGAAACAGCCTATGACGCTTTCTGCCGGTCAACTGGAAAAATTTCGCCATACGATACACCCTGCCAACAATCGCCCTGTCCAGCCTTTGAATGGCCGCGTCATTAACGAATGGTCGATACCGACGCTTCGCGATCCTGTCCTGAAATGAGGCGACGATCACACTATGAAACGATAATCTGCTGGTTAAATCAGCAGATTATGTTGTCCAGCCGTCAGCCATAGAAGAAAAAATGAGAAGTTACGCAAAATTGTAAGCGTATAAAAATTCGGCCTCATTTTATAACGCAATGATTTATAAAGTTAATTAATTCTCATCGTTCATCTTAACTGCGATTCTTTGATCCACCTCAGAGGATTGGTCAAAGTTTGGCCTTTCATCTCGTGCAAAAAATGCGTAATATACGCCGCCTTGCAGTCACAGTATGGTCATTTCTTAACTCATGCGCATCGGACAATACCAGCTTAGAAATCGCCTGATCGCAGCGCCCATGGCTGGCATTACTGACAGACCTTTTCGGACGCTGTGCTATGAGATGGGAGCAGGATTGACGGTATCCGAGATGATGTCTTCTAACCCGCAGGTTTGGGAAAGCGACAAATCTCGTTTACGGATGGTGCACGTTGATGAGCCAGGCGTTCGCACGGTGCAAATCGCCGGTAGCGACCCTGTTGAGATGGCCGATGCCGCACGTATTAACGTGGAAAGCGGCGCCCAGATTATTGATATCAATATGGGGTGTCCGGCTAAAAAAGTGAATCGCAAGCTCGCAGGTTCAGCCCTCTTGCAGTACCCGGATTTAGTGAAGTCGATACTAACCGAGGTCGTGAGTGCAGTGGACGTTCCTGTCACCCTGAAGATTCGCACCGGCTGGGCCCCGGAACACCGTAACTGCGTAGAGATTGCCCAACTGGCTGAAGACTGTGGCATTCAGGCTCTGACCATTCATGGACGCACCCGCGCCTGTTTGTTCAATGGAGATGCTGAATACGACAGTATTCGGGCAGTTAAGCAGAAAGTTTCCATTCCGATTATCGCGAATGGCGACATTACTGACCCGCATAAAGCCAGAGCTGTGCTCAACTATACGGGGGCGGATGCCCTGATGATAGGCCGCGCAGCTCAGGGAAGACCCTGGATCTTTCGGGAAATCCAGCATTATCTGGACACTGGGGAGTTGCTACCCCCCCTGCCTTTGGCAGAGGTTAAGCGCTTGCTTTGCGCGCATGTTCGGGAACTGCATGACTTTTATGGCCAGGCAAAAGGGTACCGAATTGCACGTAAACACGTCTCCTGGTATCTCCAGGAGCACGCTCCAAATGACCAGTTTCGGCGCACATTCAACGCCATTGAGGATGCCAGCGAACAGCTGGAGGCGTTGGAGGCATACTTCGAAAATTTTGCGTAATGAAATAAAGAGCTGACAGAACTATGTTCGAACAACGCGTAAATTCTGACGTACTGACCGTTTCTACCGTTAACTCTCAGGATCAGGTGACTCAAAAGCCCCTGCGTGACTCGGTTAAACAGGCACTGAAGAACTATTTTGCTCAACTGAACGGTCAGGATGTTAATGACCTCTATGAGCTGGTACTGGCTGAAGTAGAACAGCCCCTGTTGGACATGGTGATGCAATACACCCGTGGTAACCAGACCCGTGCTGCCCTGATGATGGGCATCAACCGTGGTACGCTGCGTAAAAAATTGAAAAAATACGGCATGAACTAATTTCGATTAGCTAATTGCTTGTTTAAAAAGGCGCTACTCGGCATGGGGAAGCGCCTTTTTTATTCGCGTCAGACAGGAGTTTGTTCATGAATGTCGGATTTGAGCCGCAATATTTTGGCGATGAATCGAAGAAGATCATTCACGGTGATGCGCTTTCAGAATTGAAAAAACTGCCCCCGGAAAGTGCCGATTTAATTTTTGCCGACCCGCCCTACAACATCGGAAAAAATTTTGACGGTCTGGTGGAGTCCTGGGACGAAGAGACCTTTTTGGCCTGGCTGTTTGAATGCATTGATGAGTGCCATCGGGTGCTGAAAAAACACGGCACGATGTACATCATGAACAGCACAGAGAACATGCCCTATCTCGACCTCAAATGCAGGAAACTGTTCGATATCAAAAGCCGCATCATATGGTCGTACGACAGCTCAGGCGTGCAGGCCAAAAAGTATTTTGGCTCAATGTATGAACCCATTCTGATGATGGTAAAAGATGCGAAGAACTATACGTTTAATCGTGATGACATCCTGGTTGAAACCAAAACCGGCGCAAAAAGAGCGTTGATCGATTACCGCAAAAATCCGCCCCAGCCCTACAACACGCAAAAAGTCCCCGGAAACGTCTGGGATTTTCCCCGCGTCCGCTACTTAATGGATGAGTATGAGAACCATCCCACGCAAAAACCCAGAGCGCTGTTGAGCCGGATCATCCTGGCCTCCTCAAACCCGGGCGACACGGTGTTAGATCCCTTCGCCGGAAGCTTCACGACGGGCGCCGTAGCCGTGGAAACCGGACGAAAATTTGTCGGCATCGAAATCAACAATGAATACGTAAAAATGGGCATCAGAAGGCTGAACGTCACCTCTCACTATGCGGAAAACGAGCTGGCAAAGGTGAAAAAGCGCAAGACAACAAACCTGTCCAAAAAGAGCCGAATGACCGAAATGACGGATACGTCTCAGGTGAAGTAAAAGCATTGTAAGTCTGCTTTTCTGCCGCGTTGTTTCGTGTATATTCCTTGCACGCTTGGGCATGAATACACAGGATTTGGCAATGATTCGTAAGTATTGGTGGCTGGTTGTTTTCGCAGTCTCCGTTTTCCTTTTTGACGCATTACTCATGCAGTGGATCGAACTGATGACAACGGAATACGATAAATGCCGCAACATGAATTCGGTTAACCCGCTCAAACTCGTCAACTGCGCCGACCTTGAGTAGCACGCCAGCCAATTCTATGCAAATTATGCCGACGCACAGTTGGGGATAACCGTTACGCTTCCCCGATCGGGTTATTATTCTGCGTTAATACCATCACATTGCCATTCGGAACTAACATTTTTAATACATTATCCACTAATTGTGGCGCCTGCTTATAGAGATCATAAGTGGAAGGATTCATTAACCAGTTCTTTACAATCCCGCTAAAACTGCCATGAAGCACAATTAAATTAACTTCGACATCAAGACCGGTCGCAATCAGTCCTTTATTCATACATTGCTGTAATGCTTCACGCATTATCTGATAACTGAAACCTATTTTTTCCCGAATATCCTGCTCTGATATCATATCATTATGAAATTCACATTTATGATATAAAATCTGCATCAATGACTGTTGTCGGGGCACCTCAGCAATATATTGCAAAGCGGCAATCAGTTTTTCACGCAAATTCTGTAGCGGATTATCGCCCCCACACGTTGTTAACCTGTCCTGAATGAGATCGCGTAGCGGCGGTTGCTGACCCCATACCTCATTAAACAACTGCGTCTTGTTCTCAAAATGCCAATAGATAGCGCCCCGCGTAACATTCGCGGCGTCTGCAATGTCGTTTAGCGTGGTGCTGCCGACCCCGTGCAAGGCGAACTGTACGATCGCTGTTTCAATCAAGTGTTGTCGGGTTCTGAGGGCGTCCGCTTTTGTTTTCCTGGCCATAATGAAATGTGTCTGAAACCGGAGGATGACAGTAAATACTGTTCAGGGATAACGCGCAAATGTATCACTTCATTTTTATTTAAACGAGAGTCCTCGTGTATTATTACGCACAATACATCCAAATAAATAATAAATACAAATGAATCAAATAAAACTATTCACCAAAAGAATGTATATTTCTATTTGTGTTAATGAAAGACAGGGTTTTACTTTTCCACCGCATTATGAAACGACGGGATATTAATCTTTTTTTGCTTTTACGTGCCGTGCATGACGACCAGAAATAAGTATTGCTTACATCACGAGCTGATAATTTGTAGGATAGCCAACTGCTATTTTATTTGTGCGCGTTAACGCCTTACCGTTATCCGGTAAATAACGAGCTTCGGTTTTCTAAGGAACAGTAATGACGAAACATGCCAGGTTTGCACTCCTGCCCTCATTCATCATAATCTCCGCAGCGTTACTCGCCGGTTGTAACGATCAGGGAGATACGCAAGCTCACCCTGCTGAGCCGCAAGTCACCGTCCACGTAGTCGAATCTGCTCCCTTAGCGGTGACGACCGAGCTGCCGGGGCGCACGACGCCATTTCGTATTGCGGAAGTCCGGCCTCAGGTCAGCGGCATTGTACTGAAAAGGAATTTCACCGAAGGTAGCGATATCGAAGCAGGCCAGTCGCTTTATCAGATTGACCCGGCGACTTATCAGGCTGATTACGACAGCGCCAAAGGCGAGCTGGCAAAAAGCGAAGCTGCCGCCGCCATTGCACACTTAACGGTTAAACGCTACGTTCCGCTGGTTGGCACAAAATACATTAGCCAACAAGAGTACGACCAGGCCATCGCCGATGCTCGTCAGGCCGATGCCGCCGTTATCGCCGCAAAAGCCGCAGTAGAAAGCGCGCGCATCAACCTCGCCTACACCAAAGTGACTTCACCGATCAGCGGCCGCATTGGTAAATCCAGTGTCACCGAAGGCGCGCTGGTGACCAATGGTCAGGCAACCGAACTGGCGACCGTGCAACAGCTTGATCCTATTTACGTTGATGTGACGCAGTCCAGCAGCGATTTTATGCGTCTCAGGCAGTCCGTCGAGCAGGGTAGCCTGCACAAAGACAACACCCGCAGCAACGTCGAGTTGGTAATGGAAAATGGTCAGGCGTACCCGCTGAAAGGCACGCTGCAATTTTCCGACGTTACGGTAGATGAAAGTACCGGTTCTATCACCCTTCGGGCTGTTTTCCCCAATCCTCAGCACACCCTGCTTCCCGGTATGTTTGTCCGCGCGCGAATTGATGAAGGCATTCAGCCCAATGCCATTCTCGTTCCACAGCAGGGCGTAACGCGTACGCCGCGTGGCGATGCGATGGTGATGATCGTCAATGATAAGGATCAGGTTGAAGCGCGCGACGTTATCGCTACTCAGGCGATCGGCGATAAATGGTTAATCAGCAAAGGGTTGCAACCGGGCGACAAAGTTATCGTCAGCGGCTTGCAGAAAGCCCGCCCTGGCGAACAGGTTAAAGCCACCACCGATGCCCCTGCGGCGAATGCAGCGCAATAAGGTAACCGGACATGGCAAACTTTTTTATTAATCGCCCGATTTTTGCCTGGGTTCTGGCCATCATTCTCATGATGGCTGGCACCCTGGCGATCATGCAGCTGCCCGTTGCGCAGTACCCGACCATCGCGCCGCCCGCCGTTGCGATTTCCGCAACCTACCCGGGAGCGGACGCGCAAACGGTGCAGGATACCGTAACGCAGGTTATCGAACAGAATATGAACGGTATCGATAACCTGATGTATATGTCGTCCACCAGCGACTCGTCCGGTAGCGTAACTATTACGTTGACGTTCCAGTCCGGCACCGACCCGGATATCGCACAGGTTCAGGTACAAAATAAACTGCAACTGGCCATGCCTTTGTTGCCGCAGGAAGTACAGCAGCAAGGTATCAGCGTCGAGAAATCAAGCAGTAGCTTCCTTCTGGTGGCCGGTTTTGTTTCCGACAATAAGAACCTGACGCAGGATGATATTTCCGATTATGTGGCGTCTAACGTTAAAGATACCATCAGCCGGACATCCGGCGTCGGCGACGTCCAACTGTTTGGCGCGCAGTACGCGATGCGTATCTGGCTCGACAGCAATGCGTTAAACAAATACCAACTGACGCCGTTAGATGTTATTAACCAGTTGAAAACGCAGAACAACCAGATTGCCGCAGGCCAACTGGGCGGGACGCCTTCCATCCCGGGCCAGCAGCTTAACGCCTCTATCATCGCGCAAACACGCCTGAAAACGCCTGAAGAGTTTGGCCGCATCACGCTGAAAGTGAATCAGGATGGTTCGATGGTCCATCTTAAAGATGTGGCCCGCATCGAACTGGGCGGCGAAAACTACAACATGGTGACGAAGATTAATGGCCAGGCGGCGACAGGCCTGGGTATTAAGCTGGCAACCGGCGCGAACGCGCTGGATACGGCAGCGGCCATTAAAGCGAAGCTTGCGGAACTACAGCCCTTCTTCCCGCAAGGGTTGAAAGTGGTCTACCCGTATGACACCACGCCGTTTGTGAAAATATCGATTCATGAAGTGGTGAAAACGCTGTTTGAAGCGATCATCCTCGTTTTCCTGGTCATGTATCTTTTCCTGCAAAACATACGCGCGACGTTGATACCGACCATTGCGGTGCCGGTTGTACTGCTGGGTACATTCGCCATCCTGGCGGCGTTCGGTTTCTCTATTAATACGTTAACAATGTTCGGGATGGTGCTCGCCATCGGCTTGCTGGTCGATGACGCTATCGTCGTCGTGGAAAACGTCGAACGCGTGATGGTGGAAGAAAAGCTACCGCCCAAAGAAGCGACCCAGAAATCAATGTCGCAGATTCAGGGCGCGCTGGTGGGGATCGCGATGGTGCTTTCCGCCGTATTTGTGCCGATGGCCTTCTTTGGTGGCTCAACCGGCGCAATTTACCGCCAGTTCTCGCTGACTATCGTTTCTGCAATGGCGCTTTCTGTACTGGTTGCGCTCATCCTGACGCCTGCGCTTTGCGCCACGCTGCTTAAACCTGCGTCTGCCGATCACCATGAAAAGAAAGGTGGCTTCTTCGGGTGGTTTAACACGCTGTTTGAGAAAAGCGTCGGGCATTACAGTAACAGCGTCAGCGGTATTTTGCGTAAGACCGGGCGTTATTTGCTGCTGTATGTCCTTATCGTCGGCGGCATGGCCATTTTGTTCCTGCGCTTACCCACCTCCTTCCTGCCAGAAGAAGATCAGGGCGTATTCATGACGATGGTGCAGTTACCTGCTGGCGCGACGCAGACGCGTACGCAGCAGGTGCTGGATCAGATTCAGAACTACTATCTGAACCAGGAAAAAGCCAACGTTGAATCCGTCTTTACCGTGAATGGTTTTAGCTTTAGCGGACAGGGGCAGAACTCCGGTATCGTCTTTATTAGCCTGAAGCCCTGGGAAGAACGCCCCGGCGAAGAAAATGGCGTAGAAGCGATCGTTGCCCGCGCAACCAGGGCATTCAGCCAGATAAAGGATGGTCTTGTCTTCCCGTTCAACCTGCCCGCGATTATTGAGCTGGGTACGGCAACGGGGTTTGACTTTGAACTGATCGATCAGGCGAACCTGGGCCACACGGAGCTCACCAAAGCCCGGAACCAGTTGCTGGGTATGATAAAAGAGCATCCCGACCTGCTGGTTCGCGTACGCCCTAACGGACTGGAAGATACGCCACAGTTCAAGCTGGATGTCGATCAGGAAAAAGCACAGGCTCTGGGAGTCAGCCTGTCAGACATCAACCAGACGATTTCCACCGCGCTTGGCGGCACGTACGTGAATGATTTCATCGATCATGGACGAGTGAAGAAAGTCTATGTCCAGGCGGATGCGCCGTTCCGCATGTTGCCCGGTGACATCAACAATCTGTATGTCCGTAGTGCAAACGGTGAAATGGTTCCGTTCTCCACCTTCAGTTCGGCACGGTGGATTTACGGCTCACCACGTCTGGAACGCTACAACGGTATGCCTTCAATGGAGCTGTTGGGTGAAGCGGCACCCGGCAGAAGTACCGGGGAAGCGATGGCATTAATGGAAAGCCTGGCAGAAAAATTACCGAACGGTATTGGTCATGACTGGACAGGCATGTCGTATCAGGAGCGCCTCTCCGGCAACCAGGCTCCGGCGTTGTATGCAATCTCACTGATTGTGGTCTTCCTTTGCCTGGCTGCATTGTATGAAAGCTGGTCCATTCCGTTCTCCGTTATGCTCGTCGTACCGCTCGGCGTGGTCGGCGCATTGCTGGCCGCCTCGCTTCGCGGACTGAATAACGACGTTTACTTCCAGGTTGGCCTGCTCACAACCATTGGTCTTTCTGCTAAAAACGCCATCCTGATTGTGGAGTTTGCCAAGGATCTGATGGAGAAAGAGGGACGAGGGTTGATTGAGGCAACGCTTGAAGCGTCGCGTATGCGTTTACGCCCAATCCTGATGACATCTCTGGCGTTCATCCTCGGCGTTATGCCGCTGGTTATCAGTCATGGCGCAGGCAGTGGCGCACAAAATGCGGTGGGAACAGGGGTTATGGGAGGAATGCTGACGGCGACATTGCTGGCAATCTTCTTCGTTCCGGTCTTCTTTGTGGTCGTGAGACGTCGTTTTAACCGGCATCATGATTAACCACTAAAATTACGGCGCCTTCGGGCGCCTTTTTCCAAAATAATTATCCATTTATGTATTAAAAAGATAGTCATTTATTTTCCCTGCTATTTACCAGACATGCACCGCTTAGCCATCCTTTTCTCCATTATTTTTACAATCCACATGAATTGAAATTATTCCACATGCGGGTGCCCTTTTAAGGCGTGATAAAATAGCGCCGGGTTCGCAGCTAGCGGAGCATTCGACTTTGCTGGATGTAGCGAAACGTTTATTTTTGAGGTAACACCATGAAAAGATTAATTCCTGTTGCATTGCTCACAACCTTGCTGGCGGGGTGTGCGCATGACTCTCCTTGCGTTCCGGTTTATGACGACCAGGGTCGTCTGGTTCATACCAATACCTGTATGAAGGGCACCACGCAGGATAACTGGGAAACAGCGGGGGCGATTGCCGGTGGCGCAGCCGCTGTCGCAGGACTGACGCTGGGGATTGTTGCCCTGACGAAATAGGTTTTATTAAAAGCGCGGCAACCCGCGCTTTTAATATAAGACAAAGCTCTGGACAATCGATTTATTATTAATCATCAATTATAGATTTCTCTCACATATCTACTCTATAAGATTGGCGTTTTTCATTATTCTGTCTTAGTGAAACTGCATTTATCATACTTATCCTGCCGATATTAACGGGCGAAATCGTTATTCCGCACAGCGCCCGTAAATTTAAATATTTTGCTCCAAAATGTGGCTTACGTTTCATTTTCGCACCATTTCAGGGCGCTGCATTTATTTTTTCCTGTCTACACTCTGCATATTGCGTCGAGCATTCGTTCGCAAAACCTGGCACTACCTTTGCTTAAAAGAGTATGGCCAAAGCCACAGACAGGTAAAGACGTTCCAGAACGTCTCTCTATAACGATAATTTCTCCACACAGGATGCATTATGAAAAAGATGATGATAGCCAGCCTGGCTGCGGTCGGCGTGCTGCTTGCTGTTGCAAATCAGGCGCATGCTGGCGCAACACTGGATGCCGTAAAGAAAAAAGGATTCGTACAATGTGGGATCAGTGACGGCCTGCCTGGTTTTTCTTATGCAGATGCAAGCGGTAAATTCACGGGTATTGACGTCGATGTTTGTCGTGGCGTTGCCGCAGCCGTCTTTGGCGATGATACAAAAGTAAAATATACCCCACTCACTGCAAAGGAGCGCTTCACCGCCTTGCAATCCGGCGAAGTCGATCTGTTATCCCGTAATACAACCTGGACCTCTTCACGCGACGCAGGTATGGGCATGTCATTCACTGGCGTGACGTATTACGACGGGATTGGTTTCCTGACGCATAACAAAGCGGGGTTAAAAAGCGCTAAAGAGCTGGACGGCGCCACCGTCTGTATACAGGCTGGCACGGATACCGAACTGAACGTGGCCGATTACTTTAAAGCCAACAAAATGAAATACACCCCGGTCACTTTTGATCGCTCTGATGAGTCAGCCAAAGCGCTGGAATCGGGCCGCTGCGACACGCTGGCTTCTGACCAGTCTCAGTTATATGCCCTGCGAATCAAGCTGAGCGACCCTGCCGAATGGATCGTCTTGCCTGAAGTCATCTCAAAAGAGCCTCTGGGGCCCGTTGTGCGCCGTGGTGATGATGAGTGGTTCTCTGTCGTCCGCTGGACGCTGTTCGCTATGCTGAATGCTGAAGAAATGGGGATTAACTCGCAGAACGTAGATGAGAAAGCGGCGAATCCGGCAACACCGGACATGGCGCATTTGTTGGGCAAAGAAGGGGATTACGGTAAGGATCTGAAACTGGATAACAAATGGGCCTACAACATCATTAAACAGGTTGGTAACTACGCGGAGATCTTTGAACGTAACGTGGGATCGGAAAGCCCGCTGAAGATCAAACGAGGCCAGAACAATCTCTGGAATAACGGCGGCATTCAGTACGCACCACCCGTACGCTAAGCCGTTGTGATGTAACGGGCGCCGCACCTGCGGCGCTCAGCCCAGAGTTATGGTTACCGAGGTTTTCTTATGTCCCATCGCCGCTCAACCGTGAAAGGAATGCTCTCCTTTTCTAACCCTGCGGTCCGCGCCTGGTTATTTCAAATACTCGCCGTTATTGCGGTTGTCAGTGTTGCGGTCTATTTAATTCATAATACGATTAACAATCTGAGCAGCCGGGGGATTACCTCAGGATTCGCGTTTCTCGATCGCAGCGCCGGGTTTGGTATTGTTCAGCACCTGATCGACTACGAGCAAGGGGATACATACGGTCGCGTCTTTCTGGTCGGCTTGCTCAATACCCTGTTGGTCTCCGCACTGTGTATTGTTTTTGCGTCATTTTTAGGTTTTTTCCTCGGCCTTGCACGCCTGTCGGATAACTGGTTATTGCGTAAGTTATCGACCATTTACATCGAAACCTTTCGCAATATTCCGCCATTGCTGCAAATCTTCTTCTGGTACTTTGCCGTCCTGCGTAATTTACCCGGGCCACGGCAGGCGGTCAGCGCGCTGGATTTGGTTTTTCTGAGTAATCGGGGACTCTATATTCCGGCACCACAGCTGGGTGAAGGAGTTATCGCTTTTTGCATGGCAATCCTTCTGGCGATCGTCATCTCCACTGGACTCTTTCGCTTCAATAAAACGCACCAGATTAAGACGGGGCAATTGCGCCGAACATGGCCTACGGCGTTGGCGCTTATCGTACTATTGCCGGCTGTCGCTCAGTGGCTATTTGGCGCGGCGCTGCACTGGGATGTGCCCGAGTTACGCGGGTTTAACTTCCGGGGAGGGATGGCATTAATTCCAGAACTGGCTGCGTTGACGCTGGCGCTTTCGGTATACACCTCGGCATTTATTGCTGAGATCATCCGTTCCGGTATCCAGGCGGTTCCCCACGGCCAGCATGAAGCCGCGCGTTCACTGGGCCTCCCTAATCCGGTAACTCTGCGTCAGGTCATCATTCCCCAGGCACTGCGCGTGATCATTCCTCCATTGACCAGCCAGTATCTGAATATCGTGAAGAACTCATCGCTTGCTGCCGCTATCGGCTACCCGGATATGGTTTCCCTGTTTGCCGGAACGGTACTGAACCAGACGGGTCAGGCCATTGAAACCATCGCCATCACCATGTCGGTTTATCTGATCATCAGCCTCAGTATTTCCCTGCTGATGAATATTTATAACCGCCGTATCGCCCTGATTGAGCGCTAAGGAACCATGATGACAAAAGCTCTTCTGTCTCATCCCATGCGCCCGGCCAATAACGGCGCAGGTCGCATAATTTTGTGGGTACGTAAAAATCTCTTTTCCAGTTGGTCCAATAGCCTGCTAACCCTTTTTTGTCTGTGGCTCATGTGGATACTCATTCCCCCCTTGCTGAACTGGGCGTTTCTACAGGCTAACTGGGTGGGTTCGACGCGTGCTGATTGCACGAAGGCGGGTGCATGCTGGGTATTTATCCACGAACGTTTTGGTCAGTTTATGTATGGGCTTTATCCACATGACCAACGCTGGCGCATCAACCTGGCATTACTCGTTGGTCTGGCCTCCATTGTGCCGATGTTCTGGAAAGCAATGCCCCGTCGCGGGCGCTATATCGCCGCATGGGCGGTTATCTATCCCATTGTTGTCTGGTGGCTGATGTATGGCGGTTTCTTCGGGCTGGAGCGGGTAGAAACGCGGCAATGGGGAGGATTAACACTCACGTTGATCATCGCTTCCGTCGGTATTGCGGGTGCCCTTCCTCTGGGAATTTTGCTGGCGCTGGGCCGTCGCTCTCATATGCCGATCGTTCGGATGCTCTCCGTTATCTTTATCGAGTTCTGGCGAGGCGTACCGTTAATCACCGTGCTGTTTATGTCTTCGGTCATGCTGCCGCTGTTTATGTCGGAAGGAACCAGTATCGACAAACTTATCCGGGCGCTGGTCGGGGTGATCCTTTTTCAGTCTGCCTACGTCGCGGAGGTCGTACGCGGAGGGTTACAGGCATTACCGAAAGGGCAGTATGAGGCCGCGGAATCTCTGGCGCTCGGGTACTGGAAAACCCAGGGACTGGTCATTCTACCCCAGGCGTTGAAGCTGGTGATTCCGGGTCTGGTGAACACCATTATCGCCCTGTTTAAAGATACCAGCCTGGTGATCATTATCGGTTTATTTGACCTTTTCAGTAGCGTTCAGCAGGCGACTGTTGACCCTGCATGGCTGGGGATGTCGACCGAAGGGTATGTTTTTGCCGCACTGATTTACTGGATTTTCTGCTTCAGCATGTCGCGTTACAGCCAGCATCTGGAGAAACGTTTTAACACCGGGCGTACGCCGCACTGAGGATTTTATGAGCCAATTATTAATTCAACCTGCCGACGCGATGATCACGCTGGAAAACGTCAATAAATGGTACGGTCAGTTTCATGTTCTGAAAGACATTAATCTGAACGTGAAACAGGGGGAGCGTATCGTGCTGTGTGGCCCTTCCGGCTCGGGTAAATCCACGACCATTCGCTGTATTAATCATCTGGAGGAACATCAACAAGGGCGTATTGTGGTAGACGGTATTGAACTCAATGAAGACATTCGCAATATCGAGCGGGTAAGACAGGAAGTCGGTATGGTGTTCCAGCACTTCAACCTCTTCCCACATCTGACGGTACTGCAAAACTGTACTCTGGCGCCGATTTGGGTGCGGAAGATGCCAAAGAAAGAAGCTGAAGCACTGGCGATGCATTACCTGGAACGTGTGCGCATCGCTGAGCACGCCCATAAGTTTCCAGGGCAGATTTCCGGCGGGCAACAGCAGCGCGTGGCTATTGCACGTTCGCTATGCATGAAGCCCAAAATTATGCTGTTTGATGAGCCGACTTCCGCGCTGGATCCTGAGATGGTGAAAGAGGTGCTGGATACCATGATTGGTCTGGCACAGTCCGGGATGACAATGCTTTGCGTCACCCACGAAATGGGCTTTGCCCGAACGGTAGCAGACAGGGTGATCTTTATGGATCGTGGTGAAATTGTTGAGCAGGCGCCACCGGAAGAGTTCTTTGCCCATCCTAAATCAGAGCGTACCCGGGCGTTCTTGTCGCAAGTCATTCACTAACTGCCTGGTGGCACTGCGCTTATCAGGTGGAACCTGAGCCGGATAAGGCACCGCCGCCATCCGGCAGTTCTCAGGGCGCGTAAACGCAAAAAGGCCCGGTCTTTCGACCGGGCCCTTCGCTTGATTTGATGTCTGGCAGTTCCCTACTCTCGCATGGGGAGACCCCACACTACCATCGGCGCTACGGCGTTTCACTTCTGAGTTCGGCATGG
>NZ_JAOWFM010000045.1:0-55836 GCF_030333655.1 Citrobacter sp. CK180
GCTTTCAGTAACCTGCTTTCCAATGCAATCAAGTATTCTCCCGATAACACCTGTACAGCGATACACCTTGAGCGTGACAGTGACTGTGTGAACGTGATGATTACGAATACGATGTCTGGCCCGGTTCCCGCTAATCTGGAACGCCTGTTTGACCGGTTCTATCGCGCAGACTCATCTAGGGTCCACAACACGGAAGGCGCGGGGCTGGGATTATCAATTACAAGGTCGATCATTCATGCTCACGGCGGCGAGCTGTCAGCAGAACAGCAGGGGCGGGAAATTGTGTTCAGTGTGCGTCTGTTAACGGATTAATACTGTTATTCAGGAAAAATCCGGAAGGTGACAAAAATGTCATCATTTAGTCACGCGATAAACAGAGGCGGTTTTTTATAATCAGTCATAAATCAGGAGCAACGTGATAATTCAATCGCCCGGTTCCTGGCGTGATGATTAACCAGCCCTGAGATCAAATGCTTTCTCTGTTATAAGCATTGATTGTTCGGGTATGAAAACACCGGAGACCCAACCATGAAAAAGATCCTTGTATCCTTTATTGCCATGATGGCTGTCGCTTCATCTGCCTGGGCTGCAGAGACAATGAACATGCATGACCAGGTAAATAATGCCCAGGCGCCTGCCCATCAGATGCAATCATCCGCTGAAAAAAGTGCAGTTCAGGGGGAGAGCATGAAAATGATGGATATGAGCGGTCACGATCAGGCCGCAATGTCCCATGAAATGATGCAAAACGGCAATTCTGCTGCCCATCAGGACATGGCTGAAATGCATAAAAAAATGATGAAATCCAAGCCAGCAGCTTCTAACGAAACAGCAAAATCATTTTCCGAAATGAACGAGCATGAGAAAGCCGCTGTTGTGCATGAGAAGGCGAATAATGGTCAATCTTCCGTTATTCATCAGCAGCAGGCTGAAAAGCATCGCAGCCAGATCACCCAGAATTAACCCGCAGCTCCACTTGTTAGACCCTCATTTGACGCCGAAGTCACTGGCTTACGCTCCCGTCCGGGAGCGTTTTTTTCCCATATATCAAACTTTAACTCTGAAGAGGTGGAAGTATCTGACCAACACTGTCACGTAACGCCAGATAACTACAAAAACACCTTTTTCCTCCTGTAAATTGCAGTTCCTGCAAGAACATCAAGGCATAATGTTGGAACAGCGTGTGATACACACTTAGTATCATGTTTTGTATGTGTTTTTTTTAAAAGTTTACAACTTTAAAGTCTTTTTCAGGTTAAAGGATACAACTTTAATGTCTCTACACAGCTCCAGTAGGTGCCGAGCAGGCGGTTGATGATCCGGGTGACCTCGGTGTCCTCGGTCGGTTTCTGCGAGAGCTGGTTTGACATGGGTTCGATTCCTTATCTATCTCTGCGGGTCGGTGGTGAAGGCGGCAAGATCGCCTTGGGCGAGGCTGCCGATCTCCATGGACGTTGGGCTATTCCTGCCGCGCGAGCGCGGCCAGTGCGTCGCGTACCGGGGCAGTGCCCTGGGTCAGCTCGATGATGGCCCGGTTGATTGTGGGTTGATCGATCAGTTCGGCGAGCGTCGCCGCCACGTCGTCTCTCGGCACGTCGCCATAGGGGATCGCCGGTCCGGCGGTGATCCTGCCGGTGCCCGCGGTATCCACCAGCGTGCCCGGACGCAGGATGACCCAGTCCAGACCACTCTGCGCCAGATATACGTCGGCCTGTTTCTTCACCTTCATGTAGTTCTCGAAGGTATCCGAGACGTGCCTTCCGCGGCCGGCCTCGGGAAAGGCCGATACCAGCAGGAAACGCCGGATGCCTGCCGCCTGCGCCGCCGCGACGGCCAGTTCCAGACCGCGTCCGTCGATGGCATCGGTGCGCTGCGGCCCGCCCTTGCCGCCCGCGCCGGCAGTGAACACCACCGCGTCGCTGCCGGACAGCAGCGAGGCCAGCGCGTCAGCGTCCAGCCCGGTCAGGTCGCCGGCCACCGGCGTTGCGCCCAGCGCGGCAAGCTCGTCGGCCTGATCCGGGTGGCGGTGCATCGCGATGGGCCGATGGCCTCGCGCGGCCAGCAGCCGGGTCAGGCGGCTCCCGACCTTGCCCGCCGCGCCGATGATGAAGACCTTGCTCATATCTTTCTCCCGGGTTTGGGCTGCCGGATCTATCGTGACAGCCCGGACATCGCATTCAAGGCACCATGACCACGCGGCCGATGCGGCCGCGCTCTTCTGCCCGTCGATGAGCGGCCGCCGCGTCGGCAAGTGCGAAGGTCGCGTCGATCGGCACCTTGATCTCGCCGCGCAGGGCCTGCTGGAGCAGATCGTCGATCAGTGCATGGACCTCGGGCTCGCCCATGACGGGGCCGAGCAGGCAGCCGATCACCGTTTGCCGATGGACCAGAAGATGCCCCGCGTCGATCGGCTGGTTGCGGCCACCGAACACGCCCACGATGATGGCGCGTCCGCCGTCCCTCACGGCCTGGAGGCCATCGACCAGCGCCGGCCCGCCGATATTGTCGATCAGAAGGTCGACCTTGTTGCCGCCGAGCAGCGCGCGGATCTGGTCGCTGGCGGGCTGGTCGGTGGTGACGATGGCGTCGGAGAGCCCGTATGCGCGGAGTTCCTCCAGCGTGTCTGCACGCGTGCCGGTGCCGATGACCCGCGCGCCCGCCCTGGCCGCGAGCTGGACGGCGGCCAGCCCCACGCCGCCCGCCGCGCCCTGGATCAGCACGGTCTCGCCCGACCTGAGCGCCCCCAGTTGCAGCGTGTAGGCGGCGGTGCCCGGACCCGACGGGATCGCCGCCGCGACCTTGATGTCGAGGCCATCCGGCACGAGCCAGCTGGTCGCCGCGGGCACGGCGCGCAGTTCGGCGTGCGATCCCTTGAAATTGAACCCTGTGACCTTCTGGCCGACCTTGAAGCCGGTCACCGACCGACCCACCTGCAAGATTTCGCCAGCGGCGGCGTAGCCAAGGATGTCGCTCGGGCCGGACGAGGTGCTGCTGCGGCGCCCGATGAGATCGCCACCTTCAATGCTGATGGCCTCGACGCGGATGAGCAGGTCGTCGTCGCCCGCGACCGGGTCCGGAACCTCGGCCAGATGCAGGACGGAGGGATTTCCAGGTTGTTCGTAGATGGCTGCTTTCATGTCATGCTCCTTTCTTGTGGTATGTCCGGGCACTCACCGTTCGGTGCGCTCATGCCGCCCCAAGCGGGCGGCGTGAAACGGAAAATAATCGCGCCATTCGGCAATTGTGCCGTCGGGCGCGATGAAGAGGCCCATCAGGCGGATCGTCGTCAGCACCGCGCCATCGGTCGGGCGCCGGTGGTCCACGCGCTCAGATCTCCACCACGACCTTGCCGAAATGGCGGCCGCTTTCCTGGAAGCGGAAGGCCTCGGCGAGCTGTTCCAGCGGGAAGCTGCGGTCGATCACCGGGCGGATGCCGGTCTGTTCCATCGCCGCGATGTATTCCTGTTGCAGGCGCCGGCTGCCGACGATCAGGCCTTGAAGCCGCGCCTGCTTTGCCATCAGCACGGTGGTCGGCACCTCGCCGGCGTGTCCGGTCAGCACGCCGATCAGCGCGATGTGGCCGCCCACGCGCACCGCGCGGATGGACTGCGCCAGCGTGCCCGGGCCGCCGACCTCCAGCACGTGATCGACGCCGCGCCCACCGGTGATCTCCAACACCCGTGTGCCCCACTCCGGCGTCTGCCGGTAGTTGATCAGGTGGTCGGCGCCGAGCGCGCGCAGGCGTTCGAGCTTCTCATCCGATGAGGAGGTGGCAATCACGCTCGCGCCCATCGCCTTGGCGATCTGCAACGCCGCCACCGAGACCCCTCCGCTGCCCAGCACCAGCACGCTCTCGCCGGCCTTGAGCGGGCCGTCGGCCACCAGCGCGCGCCATGCCGTCAGCCCGGCGGTGGTGATGGTTGCCGCCTCGGCATGGCTCCAGCCGCGCGGCGCCAGGGTGAAATCGGTGGCCGCGCGCACCGCGACCTCGGTGGCGTAGCCGTCGATGCCGTCGCCGGGCGTGCCCTGGAAGTTGCCAACACTGCCGAACGGCAGGCCATCGGCCCAGTGCGGGAAGAAGACGGAGACCACGTGGTCGCCGGGCTTGAATTCCGTGACGCCTTCGCCCACCGCCTCGACCACGCCGGCGGCGTCGGACAGCAGCACCCGCTCGTCGGCGGCGGGAAAGCCGCCGTTGGCCACCAGCAGGTCATGGAAATTGAGCGAACTGGCGTGTAGCTTCACTCGGATCTGCCCTGGCCCCGGCTGGCCGGGATCAGGCAGGTCGCGTACTTCGAGGCGGTCGAGTCCGCCGGGCGCGCGTATGACAATGACTTTCATCTTGAATCTCCTGCTTCAACACGCGGGCCGCCTCGCCGGGAAGCGGCCCGCAACGGTTAGGCTGTTTCGCCTCAGGCGGCGGCCAGGCTCGCGCTGTCGATCACGAAGCGGTACTTCACGTCGCTCTTGAGCATGCGCTCGTAGGCGTCGTTGATCTGCTGGATGGCGATCATCTCGATCTCGGCGACGATGCCTTTCTCGGCGCAGAAGTCGAGCATCTCCTGGGTCTCGGCGATGCCGCCGATCAGCGAGCCGGCGATGCTGCGGCGCTTGAAGATGAGATTGGCGATGCTCGGCGACGGGTGCGGGTGCTCGGGTACGCCGACCAGGGTCATGGTGCCGTCGAGTTTGAGCAGGCCAGTGAAGGCGTCGAGGTCGTGGCTGGCTGCGACCGTGTTGAGGATGAAGTCGAAACTGTTGGCGTGCGCCGCCATCTCTTCAGCGTTACGCGAGACAATGACTTCGTCGGCGCCCAGTTCCAGCGCAGCGGCGCGCTTGCTCTCGCTGGTGGTGAAGGCCACGGTGTGTGCGCCCAGGGCATGTGCCAGCTTGATGCCCATGTGGCCAAGCCCGCCGATACCCACGATGCCCACTTTCTGGCCAGGACCGACCTTCCAGTGGCGCAACGGCGACCAGGTGGTGACGCCGGCGCACAACAGCGGCGCCACGGCGGCCAGTTGCGCCTCGGGGTGCGAAACCTTCAGGACGAAGTCGTCCTTGACTACGATCTGCTGCGAATAGCCGCCCAGGGTGTGGCCGGGCGCATCATGCGTCGGGCCATTGTAGGTGAAGACCTGGCCGTGCTCGCAATACTGCTCCAGGCCCGCGTCGCAGGCCGGGCAATGATGGCAACTGTCGACCAGGCAGCCGACGCCGACCGTGTCGCCGATCTTGAACTTGGTCACCGCACTGCCGATGGCCGAAACGTGGCCGACGATTTCGTGCCCGGGCACGCAGGGGTACAGCGTGTTGGCCCACTCGTTGCGGGCCTGGTGCAGGTCGGAATGGCAGACGCCGCAGTAGGCGATGTCGATCTTGACGTCGTGCGGCCCCGGCTCGCGGCGAACAATGTCGAGCGCCGCCAGCGGCGTGTCAGCGGCGTGGGTGCCATAGGCTTTTACTGTCATGGTGTTTCTCCTTGGGTTTGATGTGTTTCAGGCGACGCTGGTGTGCAGGCGCACGTCGACGTTGCCGCGGGTGGCGTTGGAGTACGGGCAGACCTGGTGGGTGGTCTCTACCAGCTTGTGCGCGTCGGCTTCGCTAAGGCCCTGGACTTCCACGTAGAGGTCGATGTCCAGGGCATAGCCGCCCTCGGCGGTCTGGCCGATGCCGACCTCGACCGAGGTCCTGGTGGCGGTGGGTGCCAGCTTCAATTGCTTGGCCGCCACCGGCAACGCGTTGTCGAAGCAGGCGGCGTAGCCCATGGCGAAAAGCTGTTCGGGGTTGGCGCCAGCCTTGCCGGAACCGGGCTGGGACATGTCCAGCGCAAGGCTGCCATCGTCCAGCGTGGTGCGTCCGGAACGGCCGCCGACGGCGGTGGCGCGGGTCTTGTAGAAAATCTTCATGATGTCAACTCCTAAGGGTCAAGGGATCGGAAAAGAGCGGACCGGAGTGGTCCGCGACGAATTTCAGGAAGAAAGGCCGGACCAGCGGTCCACGGGGCCGAGCCGATCCGCGTTCTGCACTTCCAGCACCCAGCCGGGGTACTCGCGCAGCAAGGCGCTGGCCGCATCAAGCGCGGTCAGCTCCACCTCGCTCAGCGCCAGTTCGACGGCGGCAAGATTGTCGTGCAACTGCTCCAGGCGCCGGGCGCCGACGATCACCGAGGTCACCACCGGCCGCGACAGCAGCCAGGCCAGCGCGACGCGGGCGACACTGCAGCCGTGCGCCGCAGCTATCGGTTTCATCGCCTCGACGACGTTCCAGGCCCGTTCCTTGTCGACGAACGGGAAGTCGAACTCCGAGCGACGCGCGCCTTCCGGCTTCTGGTGCTCGCGGTCGAACTTGCCCGAGAGCAGCCCGCCGGCCAGTGGACTCCACACCAGCAGCCCGATCTTCTCGGCCTGCAGCAGCGGTACGAGTTCGCGTTCGATGTCGCGCCCGGCAATCGAGTAGTACGCCTGCAGGGTATCGAAGCGGGCCAGGTTGCGCGCTTCGGAGACGCCCAGCGCGCGGGCGATCTTCCACGCCTGCCAGTTGGAGACGCCGACGTAGCGGACCTTGCCCTGGCGCACCAGGTCATCGAGCGCGCGCAGGGTTTCCTCGATAGGCGTGACCGGATCGTTGGCATGGATCTGGTAAAGGTCGATGTGATCGGTCTGCAGGCGCCGCAGGCTGGCCTCCACCGCATCGAGGATGTGGCCGCGCGAAGCGCCCACATCGTTGCGCCCGGGGCCGGTGCGGGTATAGCCCTTGGTCGCCAGCACCACATCCTTGCGGGCGATGCCGAGGTTGCGCAGCGACTGGCCAAGCACCTGCTCGCTGCTGCCGGCCGAATAGGCATCGGCGGTGTCGAAGAAGTTGATCCCGCCGTCGACGGCAGCCTTGACTATCGCGTCGGCCTCGTCCTGGCCGGCGCTGCCGATGTGCCGGAAGATGCCCTGGCCGTCGCCGAAAGTCATCGTGCCCAGGCACAGCGAAGAGACCAGCAAGCCGGTGTTCCCCAGCGTCTTGTATTCCATCGCGATGTCCTCTGTGGTGAGGGCGGCCATGGCTGCCCGGTGGGTGATGCGACGCGCGCCGGCTAGCCGGCGTGGACCGGATAATCCGTGTAGCCTGCCGTACCGCCGCCATACATGGTGGCGGGGTTCAGCGCATTGAGCGGCCAGCCGTGCGCGATGCGCGCCGGCAGATCAGGGTTGGCGATGAACGGGCGACCAAAGGCGATCAGATCGGCCAGCCCCGCCTCAAGCAGGCGCTCGCCGCGCTCGGCGGTGTAGCGACCGGCGACGATGATGCGTCCGCTGAACGTCTGGCGCAGGTCGCGACGAAAGTCCTCGGGCAGTTCCGGGGCGTTGTCCCAGTCGGCCTCGGCGATCGAGACATAGCCGATTCCCGCCTCCTCCAGCACCCTGGCGGCAGCGATGTAGGTCGCGTGCGGATCGTCCTCGACCAGGCCCAGGTAGACGCGATCCTCATCGGTCGTGGTGAACAGCGGCGAGAAGCGCACGCCCAGGCGCTGCGGGCCGACCACGCCGGCCACCGCCTGGACCACCTCGCGCAGAAAACGCAGGCGGTTGTCCAGCGAGCCACCATACTCGTCGTCGCGCTGGTTGGTACGGGCGGAGATGAACTGGTTAACTAGGTAGCCATTGGCGGCGTGGATCTCCACGCCGTCGAAGCCGGCGTCCAGCGCGTTGCGGGCAGCCTGGGCATAGAGCTGCACCAGCTCCTTGACTTCGGCGGTGCTCAGGGCGCGCGGCACTGACGGCGGCACCAGGGTACCGGCGCCGGGGGCAGTCTCTATGAACACGCTGACCCGGTCGGCCGGGATCGCAGAGGGAGCGACGGGGGCCGCGCCCCCCGGCTGCAGCGCGCTGTGGGAGACGCGACCGACGTGCCAGAGCTGGGCGAAGATGATCCCGCCTTCGGCGTGTACGGCCTCGGTGACCTTGCGCCAGCCCTCGACCTGGGCCGGGCTGTAGATGCCCGGGGTCCAGGCATAGCCCTCGCCGCGCGGCTCGATCTGGGTGCCCTCGCTGATCAGCAGGCCGGCACCGGCGCGCTGCTGGTAATAAGTGGCCATCAGCTCATTGGCGGCATTGCCGGGCTGGGTGCTGCGTTGCCGGGTCAACGGCGGCAGCACGATACGATTCTTCAGTGTGTAGCTGCCGAGTTGCAAGGGCCGGAAAAGGCTTCGGTTGCTCAAGATGTTTTCCTTCATGTTGTGAGCAGAACGGGGTTGGGCGCCGCCAATCGTTCCCGCGATGAGAGCGGGAGCGACTGGCCGCCGGCCGGCCCGCATCAGAACGGCGCGTCGATATCGACCACGTCGATCAGCTTGTGGTTGACGAACTCCTTCAGGCCCAGGCCTAGCAGCTCGCGGCCGTAGCCGGAGCGGCGCACTCCGCCGAACGGCAGGTCGGCCTTGGCCATGGTCGGGTGGTTGACGAACACCATGCCGGTGGAGATGCGCTTGGCGACTTCCGCGCCATGTTTGGCGTCGGCGGTGAACACCGAGCCACCCAGGCCGAACGGCGAGTCGTTGGCGATGGCGATCGCCTCTTCCTCATCGGCGGCGCGGTAGATCAGCGACACCGGCCCGAAGAACTCCCAGTAGTAGGCTGGGTTGTCCGGGGTCACGCCGGTGAGGATGGTCGGCTGCACGAAGGCGCCTTGGGTCGGCACCTTGGGTCCGACCTCAGTGGCGGTAGCGCCGTGGGCGACAGCTTGACGAATCTGCTCCTTGATGTCGTCGGCGGCTTTCTGCGAGGACAATGGCGCCAGGGTGGTTGCCGCATCGAAGGGGTCGCCCGCCTTGAGCGCGGCCACGCCCTCGGTGTAGCGGCGCAGGAACTCGTCGTAGATGGCCTCGACCAGGATGATGCGCTTGGAGGACACGCAGACCTGGCCGGCATTCCAGTGGCGACCGAACACCGCCCACTTCACGGTCTTGTCCAGTTCGGCGTCGGCCAGTACCACGAAGGCGTCGGCGCCCCCCAGTTCCAGCGTCGACTTCTTCAGCGCCTTGCCGGCCTGGGCGGCGACCACTGCGCCGGCACCCTCCGAGCCGGTCAAGGCCACGCCGTGCACGCGCGGATCGTTGATGATGGTCTCGATCTGCTGGCGCGTGGCGTAGAGGTTCTTGAAGGCGCCTTGCGGCAAGCCCGCGTCGAGCATCAGTTTCTCGAAGGCGTCCGCGCTCTGCGGCACGTTGGCGGCGTGCTTGAGCAACAAGGTATTGCCAGCGGCCAGCTGCGGAGCCAGGATGCGGGCGATCTGGTAGTAGGGGAAATTCCACGGCTCGATCGCCAGGATCACGCCCAGCGGCTCGTGCACCAGCAGCGCGTCGCCTTCGGCCGGATCGGCCACCGGCAATTTCTCCGGTGCCAGCAGGGCTTCGGCGTGCTTCACGTAGTACTCAAAGATGCGCGCGGACAGCTCGACCTCGGCCAGCGCTTCGGCGGTGATCTTGCCCATCTCCAGGGTCAGCAGCCCCGCATGCGCCTCGGCATTCTCGCGCAGCAGGTCGGCGGCGCGCTGCAGGATCGCACCGCGCTCTTCGAACGAGCGCTCGCGCCAGGCCAGGAAGGCTTCATGGGCGGCGCCGATGGCCTGGGAGACTTCGGCGTCGGTAGCGTCGGGGAAGGTCTTGACGACTTCGCCGGTGTAGGGGTTGGTGGTGGCGTAGGCCATAGCTATGACTCCTTGCAGCAGTGAACGAACAAGTTGCGTTCGGCTCGACACGAGCCGGACGCGGTGGGTTTCAGCGCAGGGCGAAGCCGAGCGCGTTCAGGGCCTCGCGCAGGCGGTGGCGGCCCATCAACGCTTCGGCACTGCCGACGCGCTGCAATGACGTCTGCGACCAGGGCCGGTCGTCGCGTTGCTGGTCCTGCTGGAAGCGGCGCATCAGCGGGTCGTAATGCCCCACCGCGACCGCCTCGCCCGCGGCGTCGTAGTGCTCGCGGTGCAGCACCGCCGCCTGCGCCAGGCGCGGCTTGATCTCGGCCGGGCGGGCCTGATCGGGATGGCCCACGCACATGCCGAACACCACGAAGCTGTCCTGCGGCAGGCCCAGTTCGGCGGCGGCCGCCTCCGGCTGGTTGCGCATGCCGCCGATATAGACGATGCCCAGCCCCTGGGCCTCGAAGGCGACCACGGCGTTCTGCGCGGCCAGCGCGGTGTCGACCACACCGACGGTGTAGCTCTCCAGGTAGTCGATACCGTCGGTCGCCACGCCTTGCGCGGCACCGAGCCGGCGCAGCCGCGACCAGTCGGCGACCCAGGCCAGGAACAGCGGGGCCTCGGCCACGTGCCGCTGGCCGCCTGCCAGCTCGGCCAGCCGCGCCCGCCGCGCGGGGTCGCGCACGGCGATCACGCTCCATGGCTGCAGGTTGGACGAACTGGAGGCCGATTGCGCGGCGGCGATGGCGAGTTCAAGCGCCTCGTCGTCGACCGGCTGATCGGTGTAGGCGCGCACCGAGCGGTGCGCCAGCAGCGCCGCCAGGACGGCGGGAACGGGCGGCAACGGTCGGGTGGCAACCTCCCCGTAGCGGGCCTGCCACGCAGTGGCGGGATCAATTTGTTGGGATGTCATGCCAGATTCCTGTGCGTGTGTGGGAGCGTCGACTCAGGCCGCAGGCGGCGCATCGATACCGTCGAGCAGGACCACGCGGTATTCCGCGCCCTTGAACCGGTGCGCTCGTGCCGCCTGGTAGGCGGGGCTGTGATACCAGGCGCGCGCGGCCTGCATATCGGGAAAGCGCAGGATCACGCCGCCCTCGATCGTCGGGCCTTCCAGCACTTCGAAATCGTCATAGAACGCCAACGGCGTCAGGTCGTGCCCTTCGCGCGCGGCTGGAGCTTCCTTGGCGTAGGTGTCAAGTTCGCCGGCGTCGAGGGTGCGTTCTCGCAGGAAAACCACATAAGCGGACATGTTCAGACTCCTCACAGAAGGGAAAGCAGGGCCTTGGCGGCGTCGGCGGACGAGGCCGGGTTCTGGCCGGTGACCAGCAGGCCGTCGGTCTGCACATGCGAGGCCCAGTCGGCGCCCTGGCTGTAGTGGCCGCCATTGGCCTTGAGCACGTCTTCGACCAGGAACGGCACCACCTCGGTCAGGCCGACCGCTTCCTCCTCGCTGTTGCTGAAGCCGGTCACCCGCTTGCCGGCGACCAGCGGCTTGCCGTCGACGCCCTCGGCGTGGCGCAGCACGCCCGGCGCGTGGCAGACCGCACCGACCGGCTTGCCGGCCCTGACCGCCGCCTCGATCAGGCCGATCGAGGCGGGGTCTTCGGCCAGATCCCAGAGCGGGCCGTGGCCGCCGGGGTAGAACACCGCATCGAATTCGCCGATGGCGACTTCGGACAGCTTGCGGGTGTTGGCCAGCGCCTTCATCGCGTCGGCGTCGGACTGGAAGCGGCGGGTGGCCTCAGTCTGGGCGTCGGGTTCGTCGCTCTTGGGGTCGAGAGGCGGCTGGCCGCCCCTGGGCGAGGCCAGTGTCAGGGTCGCGCCGGCATCGTGGAAGGCGTAGTAGGGTGCGGCCAGTTCCTCCAGCCAGAAACCGGTCTTCCTGCCGGTGTCGCCGAGCTGGTCGTGAGAGGTGAGGACGACGAGAATGTTTGCCATGTGGAAGTTCTCCTTGGAATGATGAAGATGGAAAGATTCAGGCGCCGGCCACGCGCACCACGACCTTGCCGAAGTGCTTACCGGCCAGCAGGTCGATCAGCGCCTGCGGCGCGCGCTCCAACCCCTCGACGAAGTCCTCGCGGAGCTTGACCTTGCCCGCGGCGACCCAGCCGCCCATGTCGCACTGGAAGGCTGTGAAGCCGTCGGCGTAGTGATCGCTGATGATGAAGCCCTGGAGCAGCAGGCGCTTGCGCAGCACCAGGCCCAGCAGCTGCGGCATACGGTCCGGGCTGGGCGGCAGGCCGGTGTCGTTGTAATGCGCGATCAGCCCGCACACCGGCACGCGGGCGCCGACGTTGAGTCGCGGCAGCACGGCGTCGAGCACTGCACCACCGACGTTCTCGTAGTAGACGTCGATGCCCTGCGGCGTGGCGGCCGCCAGTTGCTCGGCGAAGTCAGGCGCACGGTGGTCGAGGCAGACGTCAAAGCCCAGCGCTTCCACCGCGTAGCGGCATTTCTCCTCCCCGCCGGCGATGCCGATGGCGCGCGCACCCTTGAGCCTGGCAAGCTGCCCGACCACCGAGCCGACCGCGCCGGTGGCCGAGGCGACGACCACGGTCTCGCCCGCTTGCGGCCGGCCGATGTTCAGCAGGCCGTGGTAGGCGGTGAACCCCGGCATGCCCAGCACGCTCAGCGCCAGCGAGGGCTGCGCCAGGCTGCGGTCGAGCAGGCTCAGGCCATGCCCGTCGGACAACGTGTGGCTCTGCCAGCCGGTATCGCCGAGCACCAGATCGCCGGGTTGAAAATCGGGGTGATGCGAGACCGCCACCCGGCTCACCGCGCCGCCGCTCGGCACCGCGCCCAGTTCCCACGGCGGCGCGTAGGACGGTGCATCGCTCATCCGCCCGCGCATGTACGGGTCGAGCGAGAGATAGAGCGTCTCCAACAGCAATTGACCCGCGGCGGATTGAGGCAGCGGCCCCTGCTCCAGCCGGAAGTCTTCCGGCTTCGGCTCGCCCACAGGGCGCGAGGCAAGCACGATGCGGGTCTGGGTGATCTCAGTCATGAGTGAGCTCCTTGAGGATGTGAGGTAAAGGCGGCCAAACAAAACAGATACATTGCTTGATTAGACCGGTCGTATAGCTCCCGGACAAAAAAACTGGTGTTTCAGGTGCCGACCGCAGCAGGCAGCCCCAGCAACCCACGCGTAGCGGTCAATGCGGACTCAAGAGGTACGCGGTCGCGCGTAATCTTGGCGCGCAAGCTCGCCCCTAGCCACAATTGGTACAGCGTGGTCGCCATGGCGCTGGCATCCGGCTGCGAGGCAAGGGAGCCGTCTGCTACGCCAGCCTCGATGGCACGGGTCAGGCGCGCAATGATGCGTGCAGTACCATAATCGAGGACGGAACGCATCGCTTCGGAAAGGTCGCTGACCTCGGCGGCCAGCTTGACCGCCAGGCACTTGCCTTTCGGATCGCAGGTTGCCTGGGTCTCCAGCCAGTGCTCGAAATAGGCCATCAAGCGCTCCCCGGCCGACACGTCGGACCGAGCCAGCACGGCATCAAGCGCAGCCAGGTAATCGGTGAAATAGTTTTCCAGCAAGGCCTCACCAAACGCCTCCTTCGACCCGAAGTAATGATAGAACGAGCCCTTGGGCACGCTCGAGGCATGGAGGATTTCATTCAGGCCAACGGCACTGAAGCCCTTACCGCCAATGATGCTTTGCGCGGTAGTCAGGATGTGTTGGCGAACGTCGTTCGTAGTATTGGTCATGCGATGCAGTATATTCCAAATTAGACCAGTCGGCTAGTCCTTAAATGCTCCTGCTCCAAATCACACGCCGATCAGTGGCTAAAAATGGAACATCTCCAACCTAATGTCTTCAGTTTTGCGATATCGGGAGCCCTCTTGTTGCATGGACGCGGGATACGCGCATCGCTGTAGTGCCTGCCCCGGCGGATCCGGACACTCTGCCGCTAAGAATCGGGTTGACCCGGACTGGAACCGCCCCTTTAGCGTTTCTTGGCGGCTTGGGCATGACGTTCTGGTACCACGACTGTCTGGCGACGCGCTACCAAGGGAGCCAGGAAAATGGCCTCCGGGTTGCAGTCGCTGACCTTCCACCGCGACGGCGTGGTCGGCACCAAGGTGCTGGAGGCCGGCGGCTTCTTTGACACCGATCGCGGCGGCGGCCTGGACACCCAGCGCATGGTGGTGTGACTCAGGCCCAGGCTGCGCAGCGACATCGCAGATGACTTAAATAGGGAGAGCCAGCAAATCCCTTTGTTTGCTGATGCTCCCGCCATCAACAGCGATGGTGTCGGTTCAACGTCCCAGAGAACCGACACATGCAACCACTCAGCCACTTTCATCGCCGTCTGGCGGGCGGCGGCCTGCTGATCGCCGCCGTACTGATGAGCGGCTGCGCGACGACAACGCCTCCGCCCAAGGCCGCCCCGATCGCAAAGCCGGCGATCGCACCGACGAAGCCGAATCCGGAATTCGTGCCCGTCGTTCGCTATGGCCGTTACACGCTGGTCGAACTGGCGCCGGCATCGGCACAGCAAGACCTGTTGCTGCAGGTTGTCGATGTCTCCATTCCCGACACGCGCAGCGCGACAGTGGGCGATGCACTGCATCACGTCTTGCTGCGTTCCGGCTACCAACTTTGCCCGGTGGGCGACATCACCGCACTCAACTCATTGCCGCTGCCAGCATCCCACTATCGGCTGGGGCCGATGCTGCTTCGCGATGCCCTGCTGACGTTAGCAGGTCCTGCGTGGGATCTGAAAGTCGATGATGGCGCTCGCCGAATTTGCTTCAACCGCGCTCAGCAGCCGTCATCAAGTCAGACCCAATCCCCCCCGCAGTCAGCCTTGAAGGCTGCCGATCATGTCGAAAGACGTCCGCTCACAACGGAGGTGCGGCCATGACCACCATCCCCGGCTCTCCCCGTCGGTCGCGGGTACCGCTGCTGCGCGTGGCCACCATCACCTGGGTCTTGCTGATCAGCACGGGAGTGGTGGTGAATCACGTGGCGTTGTCCAACCTTGCCACCGAGGCAGGCGGCAGCGCACAGAGCACACAAGTCGCAGCCCTGGAGGCCCGGCTGGCAGAACTGAGTCAGCAGCTCGAAGCGCAGCGTCAGCAGCCCGACATGTTGACGACCACGCAATTCGAGATCGAGCGTCAGGCCATCGAGCAATGGGCTTCCAGGATCGAGCAGGCCCTCGGCGAACGGCTGACGGCCGAGAGCCTTGCCCCGTTGCATAGCCGCATCGAGCAACTGGAAGCCCGCCTGGCGAAAGCCGCTCAGGTCGCACCCGCCCCAACCCGCGCGCAGAAAAACCAGGCCTCCAGGCGCAAGGCGGCGGTGCCTCCATTCAAGGTCGTTGGTCTCGAAATGCGGGGCGGTGAACGCTTTTTGTCGATTCAGCCCGCGAGGGGAGCTTCCTCGCCACTGACCGGCGTTTTGCGGCCCGGTGAATCCGAGGCTGGCTGGCGGCTGGAAACCATCGAAGACCGCACCGCCGTGTTCCAGAACAACGGTCAGGTTCTTCGCGTGGTAGCGCCATAGGAGGGCCAGATGAACCGCATGATCATTTCGCTTGCCCTGGCTACCAACCTTGCCGTTGGCGTCATCTCCCCCGTATCAGCACAGAACACCCGCACGTCCACGTCACCTGCTGTACCTGATCAGGAACAGGCGACAACTGCGAGCAACAGCGAGGAGAAAAATGCTCGCGACTGGGGGCTGCGCCTGGAGGAATGGACACGTTACCGGGAGGTGATGCGTGGTCCGCTGGGCATTTTTTCCCCCAATCTCGATCCGCTTACCGCGCTCGGCATCGAGGCGCGTTCAGATGAAGAGCGCCGGCGCTACGCCGAACTGCAGGTTCAGGTCGAAGCGCGGCGTGTCGAGAAAACACTGGCTTACCAGCGTGCTTATGACGCTGCCTGGCAACGCCTGCATCCGGGCATGCAGCGCGTCAATCTGCCGGGGGCCAACCAGACTTTCAGCGCAACCGGTGTGCCGGGCGATGCGAACCGGTTGGCCGTATTCATCAAGGACGGTTGTGCCTCATGCGGCCAGCTTGTCCAGCAATTGCAGACCTCCGGGGCTGAATTCGACCTCTACATGGTCGGCAGCCGCCAGGATGATGCCCGCATCCGCGATTGGGCCAAGCGCGCCCGGATTGACCCCGCCCGTGTTCGTAGCGGCTCCATCACCCTCAACCATGATGCAGGCCGCTGGTTGTCGCTGGGCCTGCAAGGGGATCTGCCAGCCGTCGTGCGGCAGATCGGCGGCGAATGGCAAAGGCAATGAACCGCTATGCACGCCTGCTTGCAGTTCTGGCCGCCTCGATCGCCGGAACCGCGCTCTCCAGGGCACAGGAGATACCGCCTCCTGCCTACCAGGTCGCGGCGCAGCGTGCGGAAATTCCGTCCCCGGTGCTCTATGCCGTTGCGCTGCAGGAGAGCGGCTTGCGGCGTGGTGGCCGACTGGTCCCATGGCCCTGGACCCTGAACGTCGCTGGAACCGCCCGCCGTTTCGGTAGCCACGCCGAGGCATGCAACGGGCTGAACAAAGCGTTGCGCGAAGTGCCGCCAACCCGCATCGACGCGGGACTGGCTCAGATCAACCTGGGTTATCAGAAGCATCGCTACAGCCACCCCTGTGACCTGCTCGATCCATATCGCAACCTCGCGATCGCGGCCGAAATCCTGCGTGAACAACATACGCCGGGCGAAGACTGGTTGCTCGCGATCGGCCGCTATCACCGCCCGGCTGGCGGCGCTCCCGCCGCGCGCTACCGGCGCAGCGTCAGCCAGCACCTGGCGCGCGTGGTCGGTCCTTCCCGTGCTGACGCTTCCACCAGGAGGAATACCCCATGAAGCATACCTTCACTGCCGTTGCCGCGAGGCCGATTCTTTGCGCCCTGTTATGTGCCGGTGGTCTGCCAGCCCTGGCAGGCCAACCGCCTCTCGTGGTAGTCGAGGACCATGGAGGCAGGTCGGCCTTGCCTTATTACCAGGCGCTGGACCTGCCACCACGCCAGGGTCAACCGGACCCGCCGCGGATCTCTGTGCCGCCGTCCGCAGACAAGACCTTCAGCGAAGCCGATATGCTGCCCGTGCGCTCGGAGCGGCTGTCGCCCGGCGATGAACCTCGCAGGGTGATCCAGGCACCAGGCCTGGCACCCGTTTTCCTCATCGGTGATGACAAACGCTCCCGCGCCTGGCTGATTGAGCGCAAGGCGGCGCTGCACGAAATCAGCGCCGTCGGTCTCGTGGTCAATGTCGGATCGGCGGAGACACTTACTGGGTTGCGCAAGCTGGCTCCCGAGCTCACGTTGTCTCCGGTATCGGGTGACGACCTCGCGCAGCGGTTGGGACTGCGGCATTACCCGGTCCTGATCACCGCCACCGGCATCGAGCAGTGAGTGCGCCATCATGGCCCAGCCTCATGCGGTGGAAGTGCTGCTGCGGCCAGCGGTGGAGCTATACACCGTTGCGGTTTGCGCCGGCGCCGCGTTGGTGTGCATGGTGGCACCCTGGTCGCTGGCGTTAAGCCCGCTGCTGGGCTTCGCCAGCGCTATGGCATTCCTCGTGTTCGGCGGCATCCGCTTGCGCGAGGCGATGGCTATCTTGCGATACCGCCGCAACATCCGCCGCCTGCCTCGCTATGTCATGACCAGCCGGCAGGTGCCGGTCAGTCGGCAACGCCTGTTTATCGGCCGCGGTTTTCGCTGGGATCAACGCCACACTCACCGGCTGATGCAAACCTATCGACCGGAGTTTCGGCGCTACGTCGAACCCACGCCGATCTACCGCCTTGCCCGGCGCGTCGAAGAGCGTCTGGAGTTCGCGCCGTTTCCGCTTTCAAAACTCGCTCGGGTGATTGCATGGGACAGCCCATTGAATCCCGCGCGACAGCTGCCCCCAGTGGGAGGCACGCCACGCCTGCACGGCATCGAGCCGCACGAGATCGACGTCACCCTGCCGCTCGGCGAACGCGTCGGCCACTCGCTTGTGCTGGGAACCACCCGCGTCGGCAAAACTCGCCTGGCCGAATTATTCATCACGCAAGACATCCGTCGGCGCAACGCCTCCGGTGAGCATGAGGTCGTCATCGTCTTCGATCCAAAGGGTGACGCAGACCTGTTGAAACGGATGTACGTCGAGGCCAAACGCGCCGGGCGTGAGGGCGAATTCTATGTGTTTCATCTCGGATGGCCCGACATTTCGGCCCGCTACAACGCTGTGGGACGCTTCGGCCGCATCAGTGAAGTGGCGACCCGCATCGCCGGGCAGCTTTCCGGGGAAGGCAATAGCGCTGCATTCCGTGAATTTGCATGGCGGTTCGTCAACATCATCGCCAGGGCCCTGGTGGAGCTGGGGCAGCGGCCGGACTACCTGCTGATCCAGCGGCATGTCGTGAACATCGACGCGCTGTTCATCGAATATGCCCAACGCTACTTCGCAATCCATGAGCCGAAGGCCTGGGAGATCATCGTTCAGTTGGAGGGCCGGATCAACGACAAGAACACTCCACGTCACATGATGGGCAGGGAGAAGCGCGTGGTGGCGCTCGAACAGTATCTGTCTCAGGTGCGCGTGTACGACCCCGTGCTTGATGGCTTGCGGTCGGCAGTGCGTTATGACCGCACCTATTTCGACAAGATCGTCGCGTCGTTGTTGCCGTTGCTTGAGAAGCTCACCACCGGCAAAACCGCACAGCTGCTCGCCCCCAACTATTCCGACCTGAACGACCCGCGGCCGATCTTCGACTGGATGCAGATCATCCGCAAGAGGGCGGTCGTTTACGTTGGCCTGGATGCCTTGTCGGATGCAGAGGTTGCGGCGGCGGTCGGAAACTCGATGTTCAGCGACCTGGTATCCGTCGCTGGACACATCTACAAATTCGGGATTGATGACGGCCTTCCCGGCGCGGCTACCGGGGTGAAAATTCCCATCAACGTCCACGCGGACGAATTTAATGAATTAATGGGCGATGAGTTCATTCCCATGGTCAACAAAGGTGGCGGCGCGGGACTCCAGGTCACGGCCTATACCCAAACGTTGAGCGATATCGAAGCACGCATCGGCAACCGCGCCAAGGCTGGCCAGGTCGTCGGCAACTTCAATAATCTCTTCATGCTGCGGGTACGCGAAACGGCCACGGCAGAGCTGTTGACCAAACAGCTTCCCAAGGTCGAGGTTTACACGACTTCGCTGATGAGCGGTGCCACCGATAGCTCGGATATTCGCGGCCAGACGGACTTCACCAGCAACACCCAGGATCGCATCACCACGACAAGCGTGCCGTTGATCGAACCCGCGCATGTGGTGTCTCTGCCCAAAGGTCAGGCGTTCGCATTGCTGGAGGGCGGCAACCTGTGGAAAATCCGCATGCCGCTCCCGGCTCCCGACCCAGACGAGGAGATGCCGCGGGATCTACAGCAACTCGCCGGGTACATGCGTCAGCACTACGTCGAAGCCGGCGACTGGTGGGAAAACCAGGGACTTCCCGGCCTTCAGGATGAGCCCTTGCCGGACGACCTTCTCGACGGTTTCCGGCACATTGCCACAGCTGAAGACGAAGCGGCTCTGCCATGAGCGATCCGGCCGCGACAGTGCAACGCCAGCAGAACCGCCAGCAGGGGCTGATCGCCGGCATCATCACGCTGCCGTTTCGCCTCTTCGGCGTACTGTGCGGCTCGCTCCTTCTGTGCATCGTCATCGAGTGCGTGGGCATGCACCTGTTCTGGCCGGAACAGGGATGGCGGCACGCACAGGGAATGCTGGACTACGAGCTGGCGCAGCTCTCCGGCCACTTCACCCGTAGCGCTCTCGTACAGGAGCCGGGGCGCACTGCCCATTGGCTGGTCGAACAGGCCCACGAGTGGATCTTCGTCAAAACCGGCCTGCTGGAATGGATGCGCAATGCGGCGAACCAGGCCAGCGCTCCCAGCCATGGCGCAGCGCGGGATTTTCGCTACTACATCAGCCAAGCCTATGTCTGGGTGGAAAGCTACCTGATCGCCGCGGCGTTCACGACCCTGGTGTTCATCGTGCGCCTGATGGTACTGGTGCTCACCTTGCCGCTGTTCCTGATGGCGGCCTTCGTCGGGCTGGTCGACGGCCTCGTGCGCCGCGACATCCGCCGTTTCGGCGCCGGACGCGAATCCGGCTTCATCTATCATCGCGCCAAAGCATCGCTGATGCCGCTGGCGGTGCTGCCATGGGTCATCTACCTGGCGCTCCCATTGAGTGTGAGTCCCTTGCTCATCCTGTTGCCCAGCGCGGTGCTGCTGGGACTGGCGACGGACATCACAGCCAGCAGCTTTAAGAAGTATTTATAGGTGTATTGCCACGATGCAAACTGACACTCAGGTCCGCAAATGTTGATCGGCAATAACGATCAATATTCAATTATTGATCTGCAAAAACATTTATGAAAACCGAAATACTTCTGCCATGATGAAATTTCCACACGGTGCTATCAAAAATAGGGAGCCCGGAGTGGAATAGCGACCAACACCATGGAAATCCGCCCGCGCTGTCATTGGTGGGCTTTCCCCTCCGGCCATTGATGGCCTTTCCGGCAGACAAAAAGAACGCCAGCAAGGAGGGCAAATGCTCATTCTGACGCGCCGCGTCGGTGAAATCATCCGTATTGGGGACGATATCACCGTCACCGTCCTGGGGGTCAAAGGCCAGCAGGTGAAGTTCGGAACCTCTGCGCCGAAGGACGTGAATGTTCACAGAGAGGAAATCTATGACCGGATTCACGGCGAAAGAGTTTCGGCTCTTTCTGGAAAGAACCTCTATTAGACAGAAGCTATGAATACAGGCGCAATTTTGCGCCTGCTTCTCTTTTCAGTTCGTGGGTCGATCAACCCAGCAGCGTTTTCGCAAGCGACATCTGTTCATGTTCGAAGGCAGGCGCGAAATCGTCCAGCTCGTTCGAGCGCAACCCCACCGCGGCACTGAGCGCGACCTTCCGCCAATCCAGAACGGCTGCATGCACTTCGGCCAGCACGGCCAGTGCATCGCTCCTGCTCAACGAAAAATACGCGCTTCGGGCCAGCAGCATCTCAAGATCGGTGATCGGCCCATCCTCTTCTGACAGCCAGGTCTTGGATTCCCTGTCCTTGTCGGGGAAGGGATTGACGTCGAAGGCCGGCGCCAGTCGCCAGAGCCCCCGTTCGACATGCAGAAAACCATGGTTCTGCAGGTGGTCATCCACATTGGTGATCAACAGGTTGAAGACCAGGCGCCGCCACAATTGCTGCACATCGGCGGTCGGCGCATGTCCCAGCGAGCGGATAACGTCCGCGATCTCGGTGTAGCTTCGATCCTCTTCGCGCGAAGCCTGCAACAGGGATGCGGCCGACTGATACGGTATGCGCCCGTCGGCACCATCGCGATCGAAGCGGCGGATGATCGCGACCGGTATGCCGTCGAGTTCCACGATACGGGCAGGCGCAGCGTCGATGCCGACACGTTGCGCCAGGCACAGGGCCAGCACCTCTCCGCGTGTCACGCTGCGCGTATCCCCCACGCTCGGGAATTTTCCGATGGCCAGCGCGCCATCCTCGTCGACCACAGTGCTCTTGGGCCGCATGCCGCCAAGAGACGTGCCCTTGCCCTGCAGGTAACGCAGATCCTCGGTGCTTTCCTGGCCTTGCTCGACCGCACGGCTGGCGCTGTAGATGCGTTGCAGTTCCAGAAGCGGCGGTGTGCTGCGCCTGCCGTCCTCCACCGTCCGACAATAGCGGCCATCCTGGTCGCGCAGACGTAAGGCGCCAACCCGACTGAAGTCGTCAACCGCAAGCAGGTAGTCCAGCTCGGTCAACGGGGCGAGCGCTGCGTTGTCCTTGCGGCGCCTGGCGTGGTCCCGCGCGATGACCCTGCGTCCCCATGCGTCCGGAGCCGTATCGGCAAGGGCGAAGTGAAAGACGGAATCATGTGCTGACGGTGCCCTGCGCGGTTGATACCCGGCGTGAAGACCGAGATCGGCGGACACATTGAAGCCGGTCGGGTTTGCCAGCCAGTTCTGGTCGTAGGCGAAGGTGGTGTTTTCGCGGCGGCCCTGCTTGACGTAGACGAGGGTGCCGACTGGCGTGCCCGCCTTGCCGATGCAGACCTGAATCTGCTGACGTATCGAAACAGCCGATTTCATAGCGCCCCCGATTTGCCCGGCTTGCTACGCACACGCTGGGGCAGGTTTTCGTCCATCAGCGTCAGGCCGATGTCGTCACGCGCCGTATCCAGCAGGCCAGCCAGCGCCTGTATCTCACCGAAGACATGCAGTGCGCGGGCAAAGAAGTGGATGGGCACGCGCACATCACCTTTTTCCATGCGCCGGACGGTGGACACGGATGCGCCCATTCGCTCGGCCAGCGAGGCCTGCGAAATCCGGCGGCGCCTGCGTGCCAGCGCGACGTCGCTGCCGAGCTTGCGGATAGCACGCTCGACAGGCAGCGGCAATGGAACATCTACTTTACCACTCTCAACGGAGTGACTATCTGGTTTATGTGTTTTCATGAGGCGGATTATTGCATTCCACCGCCTAATTTTCAATAACCGCTCTCAAGGGAGCGCAATTGTCAGATTTGCACTCCTGTCGGGATGCTTATCTGCGGTGGAAGCACCTTTCCCCCTGGTATTCCGCAAGCGGTTCCGGAGCAAGCGAACACGCCACATTCGATCCCTGTTGACCCCCAGCGAGCACCCACAGCCGACAGCGGCCGATACCACGTGGGCACGTCCGGACAGGCATATCCCCCGCATCCCAAGAATGTGGTGAGCCGGCAGTTCTCATTGTTTGCGGCTTTCACACGCTCACCGCCGCAGCATCAAGCCATTACGCATCAACGGGGAATGCACGATGGCACGGTCCTACCGCCCGGCACTTGCAAGGCGCAGCACGCTCGCAGCACTGCTGATTGTCGGCCTGTCGACGGCTCTACCGGCAGTCGCGGCCGACGACAGCACTGAGAAGGAGCACCTGGCGGCAGTCGTTCGCCAGCTGGACCTGCTCGATCGTCTCGCGAAGCAGTCCGCTGCGACCGCATCGCAGGAGCGCGCCCGCTATCACTTCGACTACACCCGCCTCACGGCTGACCTGCAGCGCATGCGGACCGGCATCAATGACTACCTGACGCCGCAGCGCGCCCAACCGCGCGACCCCGCGGCGTTGCAGGGCGACTACCGACAGGACTCCGAACAGGAGCCGAAGAAATGAATGCCAGCCAGATCACCGCCTTTCAGGCCAACGGCGGCTTCACCCCATCCGCCGTCTCCGTCGTGCTGGTCGGCGCTGTGTTCGCGGTCCTGCTGCTGTGGGGCGCGTGGGCACTGCGTACCGCCTATGTCGGCTGGTCGGAGCAGCGGATTTCCCAGCGTCAGTTCCTCGGCGTCGCGGTGCGTTTTGTCGCGATGTACGTCGTGCTGACTTTTTTCCTCCTCTCGTAACGCAAAGGCTCACATCATGAATCCGGTTTCGCACCCCTTCCGCTCCGCACGCATCGCCGCCCTGGCGTCCCTGCCGGCGTTTGCCATGCTGAGTTCGCTCGCTCAGGCCCAGGGCCTGCCCACGCTTGAAGACCCGTCGCGCGGCACGGGCTCGGGCATCATGGATACGCTGCGCAACTACGGCTACGACATCGTGATGCTGATCGCCTTGCTGGTGGTCGCATCGATGTTCGTCGGCGTTTGCTATCACGCTTACGGCACCTATGCCGAAATCCACACGGGCCGCAAAACGTGGGGCCAGTTCGGTCTGACAGTCGCGGTAGGCGCCGTCCTCCTGGTCGTCGGCATCTGGCTGCTCACCGAAGCCACCGGCGTTCTGTGAGGTACGAGCATGCCTGAGCATCAGGACGTCCGGCCTGACGGAACGGTAGCGTTCCTGCCGCATCGCCTCAACCGCCATCCCGTGGTCGTTCGCGGCCTCACGGCCGATGAACTATGGGTGTGCGCGGGCCTGTCGGGCGCGGCCGGCCTGTCGGTGGGCATTCCGATGGCGATCATCTTCTCGATGATCGCCATCGCGCCCACCGCCATCGTGCTTGGCATCGCCGCCGGCGTCTTTGCCGGCGGCGGCATGTTGCGCCGCCAGAAACGCGGCAGGCCCGACACCTGGCTTTACCGGCAGATCCAATGGTGGATCGCACGACGGCATCCGGGCATTGCCCAGTTCGTCGGCGGGCGGGACCTGGTGACCCGTTCGGGCTACTGGACAACCAGGCGGAGGGCCGCCTCATGAGCCGGTTCAAGAACGAGATCACCCATCTGCAGGCGCATATCAAGACCCTGCGCCTGGGAGCGGGCGCTTTGCTGCTGGTGGCCCTGGTCATGGGGATCGGCTGGTGGAATGCGCCGCGCGACCTGACCATTCACGTGCCGCCGGACCTGCGCTCGGGCAGCACCAGGAAATGGTGGGAAGTGCCGCCAGAGTCGGTTTATTCGTTCTCGTTTTATATCTGGCAGCAACTCCAGCGCTGGCCCGTCAATGGCGATGAAGACTATTCCCGCAACATCCATGTGCTATCGCCTTACTTCACGCCATCCTGCCAGAGCTTCCTGCGCCACGACTACGAATATCGCCGCACGGCCGGCGAGCTGCGTCAGCGCGTGCGCGGTATCTACGAGATCCCCGGCCGGGGCTACGGAGAAGACCCCACGCTGCGCGTCAAGGCCGTCTCGGACCGCGACTGGATCGTCACGCTGGATGTGACAGCAGATGAATATTACGGCTCCGAACAGGTCAAGCGGGCGCTGGTGCGCTACCCCCTCAAGGTCGTGCGCTCGGATGTCGATCCGGAACGCAACCCGTTCGGTCTGGCCATCGACTGCTACAGCGGCGCGCCGCAGCGCATCACCACCCCTGACCCTGTGCCCCCGACCGGAGCGACATCCGGCGGCCTCGGCGGCCCATTGGGAGACACGCCATGAAACACGTCCTCTATCTCCTCGGCATCCTGGTCACCGCGGGACTGCCCACTGCGGTCCAGGCGCTGGAAATCCTGCGCTGGGAGCGACTGCCGCTGGCTGTGTCCCTGCATGTGGATCGGGAGCGCGTCGTCTTTATCGACCGCAACGTCCGTGTCGGCGTCCCGGCATCGCTGGCCGGCCGCCTGCGTGTCCAGAGTGCCGGTGGCGCGATCTACCTGCGTGCCAGCGAACCGATCGAGCCCACGCGACTGCAATTGCAGGACGCCGATAGCGGTGCGTTGATCCTGCTGGACATTGCCGCCGAAGCTGCACCGGCAGGTCAGGCACCGCTGGAGCCCGTGCGCATTGTCGAGGCCGAGGGTGCGCCCACCCGTTACGGCGACCTGACAGCGGCAGCAACGGCTGACGACGACACGCAGGATACGGTGTCTCGCACAGCTCGCGAGACGCCGGTGCCCGTAGTGCTGACACGCTATGCCGCCCAGAACCTCTATGCGCCCCTGCGTACTGTCGAACCGGTATCCGGCATCACGCGCGTCAATCTGAAACGCAACCTGCCGCTGGATACCTTGTTGCCGACCCTGCCGGTACGCACCCGGGCGCTCGCCGCTTGGCGGCTCGATGGCCTTTGGGTCACGGCTGTGCGCCTCACCAACACCTCGAAACGCTGGCTGTCTCTCGACCCACGCGATCTGCAAGGCGACTTCGTGACGGGGGCCTTCCAGCACAACACGCTGGGGCCGGCCGGCACGCCCGATGACACGTCCGTGGTTTATCTGGTGACCAAAGGACACGGCCTGGCTGAATCGCTGCTGCCAACGATCAGTCCCGTCAACGCGGCGCTGAACCTGCCGGAGCCGAAGGCACCGACCGCCAAGAATGGAGGCCGTCATGAAAGGTAATGGCCTGCTCAAGTGGCTGATGATCCCTATGGCGCTGTTGCTGGTCTTTGTCGGCGTGAAGCTGTTTTCCGGCGGGGGTAGCCAGCCCGGCCGCGATGGCGGAACACAGCTCACGCCGGAAGAAGCCAGGGCGCTTGGCATCGAAGGCGACACGCCGCGGGATACGGTGGCGACCTTGGTCGGCCAGGTCCGGCAGCTGCGTACCGAACTGCAAACCGCGCTCACCGACAACAAGACCCAGAAAGCGGAGAACGAGCGCCTGCGCCAACGCGAGGGCGCCATCGATCGCCGTATCCAGAGTGCCCTGGAAACTGAGCGCAATCAGTTGAAGAACGACCGCGAGCAGGTCGCCAGCGAACGCCAGCAAACTCAGGGTCTGCTGCAGGATCTCCAACGCCAGTTCGAGAACCTGAGCAACAAGAGCGGACATGCCGATCTGCCGGTCGGGCTGGGACTGGAGCCTGGTGACGGCCCCGGAGCCGATGGCGTGCGCTGGATCGAGCCGGAAGATGCCCGCAGCGACGACAAAAGCCGCACCCCTGGCACAGCCGGGAACTTCACATTCCCGACCAGTTTCGGCCCGGCACAGAAAACGCTGGATACGACGAGGGATGCAGTCGTCGACGCCGGCAGCAAGGCAACCGGCGTCTCCACGGCGAAGCCCGTCTATACCGTACCTACGAACGCCACGTTGATGGGGTCGATTTCGATGACGGCGTTGATCGGGCGTGTGCCTGTCGACGGGACCGTGAACGATCCATACCCCTTCAAGGTCCTGATCGGTCCGGACAACCTTACCGCCAATGGCATCGATATTCCCGATGTCGCCGGTGCGGTCGTCAGCGGAACGGCGTCGGGCGACTGGACGCTCTCCTGCGTGCGCGGGCAAATCCGTTCGGTCACTTTCGTGTTCCATGACGGCACCATCCGCACGGTGCCCGAGGATGGCGAGCGTGGCGGCAACCGCCAGCAGAGCAACAACGCCAACGGCAACAGCACGCAGGACGGCCTCGGCTGGATCAGCGATCCCTACGGCATTCCCTGCGTGAGCGGTGAACGGCGCAGCAATGCCCAGCAGTATCTCGGCACTCAGGCACTGATCACCGCTGCCGGGGCAGGTGCGGCATCGCTGATCAAATCCGACAACGGCAGCGTGGCGGTAGTCGCCAACAACAACGGCTCGCTCGGCACGGTCGGCATTTCCGGCAACGAAGCGATGGGCCGCATCCTCGCCGGTGGCGTCCAGGACATGTCGCAGTGGGTGAACAAGCTCTATGGCCAGGCGTTCGCGGCGGTGTACGTCAAACCCGGCGCCAGGGTCGCGGTTCATCTCGAACAACCCCTCACCATCGATTACGACCCGAAGGGGCGCAAGGTCGATCATCGTCTCGGAGGTGCTTCTGATGCACAGGATCTGGATTAACGGCCTGGCGGTGCTGGTCATTGCCGTAGCGCTTGGCGGCTGCTCGACCAGCAAGGAAAAACTGCTGCCCCACGATGGTCAGACCATGATGGACATCTGGAACGAGGAAACCGGCGGCAGCGCCCGCGGCGGTCAGGCCGCACGGCAGTTGCTCGACGCCAGACAATCGCTGCGCCGTCCGCTGACCGAAGTCGATGTGAAGGCCGCACCTGCGGTCAATGCCAGCTATACCCGCACGGCGCAAAACGAGATCTACCGGCAGTTCCAGCGCCTGCCGAACCCCGATCTCACCCTGTACGTGTTTCCGCATCTCGCGGGCACCGATCCGGTGCCAATTCCCGGCTACACCACTGTCTTCCCGCTGTACCAGCGCGTGCAATACGCCATGCCGGGCGAACGGACCGAGGACTACTGATGGGACCGTTTTTCAAACGCCGCGCTACGGCGACAGAGGTCAATAGCGGCTCCTCGCCAGATGCTCCATCGGATGCCTGGGCTCGCTATCTTGCGTCACTGGAGGCACACGGAATCCCTGAACCCGGCAAGCGGGACACAGCCAGGCACAGGCCAGCGACACTGGCCGATGAGCAGGCGCTGTACGACGTTTCGCCGTCCTTTGCCGACCTGCTGCCGTGGGTGGAGTATCTGCCGGAATCCAGGTGCATGCTTCTGGAGGACGGTGTTTCCGTCGCGGCATTTTTCGAGTTGATGCCGATCGGCACGGAAGGACGGGAAGCATCCTGGCTGGCTCAGGTCCGGGACGCGCTGGAAAACGCGCTGCAGGACAGTTTCGACGAGCTGGACGAGTCACCATGGGTGGTGCAGTTGTATGCCCAGGATGATGCCGACTGGAACCGCTATCTTTCCACGCTTGAAAACTACCTTCAGCCCCGGGCCAGGGAAAGCGAGTTCACGAAGTTCTATCTCCGTTTCTTCGGCCACCATCTGCGCGCCGTCTCCCGGCAGGGAGGGCTGTTCGAGGACCGCACGGTCACGCGCTTGCCCTGGCGCGGGCAGACGCGACGTGTCCGGCTGGTCGTCTATCGGCGCGTCGGCAATGCGCCGGCCCGGCGCGGGCAATCCCCCGAGCAGGCGCTGAATGTCGTCTGCGAACGCCTGGCTGGCGGCCTCGCCAATGCCGGTGTGCAGGCGCACCGCCTCGATGCCGCCGCGATCCACGCCTGGTTGCTGCCCTGGTTCAATCCAGGACCGGCGCTGCTGGGTCCGACAGACGAAGACCGCGAGCGCTTCTATCGCCTGGCTTCCTATCCTGAAGACACCGAAGAAGGCGAACTGGAACTTGCCAGCGGCACTGACTTCGCGCAGCGGCTGTTTTTCGGCCAGCCGAGATCCGATGTCGAGAACGGCCTCTGGTTCTTCGACGGCATGCCCCATCGAACCATCGTGCTCGACCGTTTGCGCACGCCGCCGGCAACCGGCCATCTGACCGGAGAAACCCGCAAGGGGGGCGACGCCATCAATGCCCTGTTCGACCAGATGCCCGAAGACACGACCATGTGCCTCACCCTGGTGATCACGCCGCAGGACACTCTCGAAGCCCATCTGAACCATCTGGCAAAAAAAGCGGTCGGCGAAACCCTGGCATCGGAGCAGGCGCTCAAGGACGTGCAACAGGCACGCGGTCTGATCGGCAGTTCGCACAAGCTCTACCGCGCTTCGCTGGCGTTCTACCTGCGCGGCCGCGACCTGGCCGATCTCGATATGCGCGGCCTTCAGCTCGGCAATGTCCTGCTCAATGCGGGCCTGCAGCCCGTGCGTGAGGAAGACGAAGTTGCCCCGCTCAACAGCTACCTGCGCTGGCTTCCTTGCGTCTACGACCCCGGCAAGGACAAACGGCAGTGGTACACGCAACTGATGTTTGCCCAGCACGCGGCCAATCTGGCCCCGGTCTGGGGGCGCAGTCAGGGAACAGGCCATCCCGGCATCACCTTCTTCAATCGCGGCGGTGGCACCGTCACCTTCGATCCGCTAAACCGCCTCGATCGGCAGATGAATGCGCACCTGTTCCTGTTCGGGCCCACCGGCTCGGGCAAGAGCGCCACCCTGAACAACATCCTCAACCAGATCACCGCGATTTATCGCCCACGGATGTTCATCGTGGAAGCAGGCAACAGCTTCGGCCTGTTCGGCGATTTCGCGGCGCGGCTGGGCCTCACTGTGCATCGCGTCAAGCTGTCGCCCGGCGCTGGCGTGAGCCTCGCACCGTTTGCCGATGCCTGGCGACTGGTGGATACGCCAAGCCAGGTGCAGACGCTCGATGCGGATGCGCTGGACGACGACGCAGCAGAAGAGGAATCGGCGGAAGGCGACGAACAGCGTGACGTGCTCGGGGAACTGGAAATCACTGCGCGGCTCATGATCACAGGCGGCGAGGACAAAGAGGAAGCCCGAATGACGCGGGCCGATCGCAGCCTGATCCGACAGTGCATTCTTGAGGCCGCACAGCGTTGCGTGTCGGAGAAGCGCACGGTGTTGACCCGCGACGTGCGCGATGCGTTGCGTGAGCGCGGCCGTGATTCCACGCTGCCTGAAACCCGCCGCACGCGCTTACTGGAAATGTCGGATGCCATGGATATGTTCTGCCAAGGGATCGATGGCGAGATGTTCGACCGGCCCGGGACACCGTGGCCGGAAGCGGACATCACCATCGTCGACCTGGCGACGTTCGCGCGCGAGGGCTACAACGCGCAGCTTTCGATCGCGTACATCAGCCTCATCAACACGGTCAACAACATCGCTGAACGCGATCAGTTTCTCGGCCGCCCCATCATCAACGTGACAGATGAGGGCCATATCATCACCAAGAACCCGTTGCTCGCGCCCTATGTCGTGAAAATCACCAAAATGTGGCGCAAGCTGGGGGCCTGGTACTGGCTAGCTACACAGAACCTCGACGACCTGCCGAAAGCGGCCGAGCCCATGCTCAACATGATTGAATGGTGGGTCTGCCTCAGCATGCCCCCCGACGAGGTAGAGAAGATCGCCCGTTTCCGCGAACTCAACCCGTCACAGAAAGCCCTGATGCTCTCAGCCAGGAAGGAGGCAGGCAAGTTCACGGAAGGGGTGATCCTGTCCAAGTCGATGGAACTGCTGTTCCGCGCCGTCCCGCCCAGCCTGTACCTGGCGCTTGCCATGACTGAGCCGGAAGAGAAAGCGGAGCGCTACCAGCTGATGCAGCAGTTCGGCATCAGCGAGCTCGATGCCGCCTTCAAGGTCGCGGAAAAAATCGACCGGGCGCGCGGCATCAACTCTTTGCCCCTGGACGCATTGGAGTGAACCGGGAAGTGGCCGGCGTGTTTCCGTTGGAACGGCCGGTCAGACCAGTTCCATTTCATCCGGTGCCGCGGGCCTGTCATCAGACACCTTGCCGATATCCGGCAGGGCAATCACTTCATCCGCCTGCATGGGATACGCCAGTAGATACCCCTGAAGCGTATCGCAGCCGAGGCTGGTCAGAAATTCCTGCTGCTCGGCCGTCTCCACGCCTTCGGCTACGACCCGAAGATCAAGCGTCTGTCCCAGGGCGACGATGGCCGAGACGATGGCGGCATCCTCTGTGCCGCAAGCAAGGTCGTGTACGAAGCAGCGATCGATCTTGAGTTCCGTTGCGGGCAAGCGCTTGAGGTACAGCAGGCTGGAATAGCCCGTCCCGAAATCGTCGATGGAGATGCGGACGCCGATGTCATGCAGCTTCTGAAGGATCGCCTGACTGCTATCGACGTCACGCATGGCGGTCGACTCGGTGATTTCCAGCACCAGCCGGTGCGGTTCCAGCCCATGGCGATCCAGAGCGCCGCGCACTGCGTCCACCAGACCCGAATGCGCGAGCTGCACCGCAGACAGGTTGACCGCGATAGTCCAGTCCTCACGTCCTTCATCCCGCCACGCGGCCATCTGCCGGCATGCCTCGTTCAGCACCCACTCGCCGATCGGCACGATCAAACCTGTCTTCTCGGCCAGCGGAATGAAGCTCGCCGGGCCGAGCATGCCATGGGCGGGATGCATCCAGCGCAGCAGCGCCTCCAGGCCGGTAATCGGACCGTGGGGCGCGGTGAACTTGGGCTGGTAGTAGAGAGCCAATTGGTTGCGCTTCAGCGCCATACGCAAGTCCTGCAGCAGTTGCACCTGACCGTGCGCATTGGCGGTCATCGACGCCTCGAAGAAGCAGTAGTCGTCGCGACCTTTCCCCTTCACGTGATACATCGCCGCATCGGCATTGCTCAGCAGTTCGTCCTGGTTTTCGCCGTTGCCCGGATAGATGGCGATGCCGATGCTGGTCGAGACATGAAGCTCATGCCCTTTCACCAGGTACGGTTCTCCGATCGCCGCCACCAGCTTGCTGGCCAACACTCCGGCATCGGTTGGTTCGTCCACCTGAGCCAGGACCACGAACTCATCACCGCCGACGCGCGCAACGGTGTCACTGCCGCGGGTGTTCTCCACAATGCGTCCGGAAGCCGCGACAAGGAGCATATCGCCCAGCAGATGACCGTAGGCATCGTTGACCGCCTTGAAGCCGTCCAGATCCATGAACATCAGCGCGAAGCGGCTTTTCTCGCGGCGCGCCCGCTCCATGGCCTGGTTCAGTCGATCCTCAAGGAGGACGCGATTGGGGAGCTTCGTGAGGTTGTCGTGCAGGGCGAGGTACGTCAGCTCCTGATTGGCTTCTGCCAGTTCTTTCGCCAGCAATGCCGTCCGGGATTCCATGCGCTGCTCGAGCACCGAGACGATCAGCGCGATGGCCAGTACGGCCAGCACCGCGAGAATGATGGTCAGGGCGAGCCAGTGTGCATGCACACCGCCTTGCGCCGCGCCGCAAATGCTGCCTGCAGGAAAGTTCGCGGCGGCCATGCCGATGTAATGCATGCCCGCGATCGCCAGCCCCATGACGATCGCCGCGAGGAGGCGAAACAGAGTGGCCTTCGCGAAACGATGGCGCAGTACGAACTTACACCATATCGCCACTGCAGACCCGCAAATAGCAACGAGAACAGACAGTCCGAGCAGCGTCGGGTCATAAACGATGCCAGGCATCATCCGCATGGACGCCATGCCCGTGTAATGCATGCCCGCTACCCCGCCACCCATAACAATGGCACCGGCGGCAAGTAGCCGGTGGGTCAACGTTTCTTGCGTGACGATCCAGAGAGCAAAGGCGGACGCGGCGACTGCGAACAGGAGTGACAACAGCGTGATCAGCAAGTCGTAGCCGAGATCGATCGGCAGATCGAAGGCCAACATGCCAATGAAGTGCATGGACCAGATCCCGATCCCCATGGTGCAGGCACCGCCTGCCAACCACCATCGGGCGGGACGCCCGGAAGATGTCGCGATACGGCCTGCAACAACCAATGTGGTATAGGATGCCAATATGGCAACCGCCAACGAGAACAGCACTAATGGGCTGTCATAGCTGCCATGGAGCATCTAAATAATTCCCCTTCTTGAAATTAATTCATCACGGCAATTCAACTAATTCCGTAATGCCACTACAAAGTCTCCCACTTTAAGAAGGGATCGAGCACCAACCAAGTGCATTTCCAGCCATCTGAGTGTTATAATAATAAGAACAGGTGATTCTCATCACACACCGCCCAAGATGCGGTCGCGCTTCCCAGCGCCGTTTTTCCCTCCTCGCCGTTGTCGGATTTCAGCGCCGCCAGGCCACATGACCGGAACTGGATATTCAAAATATATCGACGGGTTCGGCCCGAACTTGAATCGCAGCCCAATCCAGTCAGACAGCACCGGCACCTGACCCGGACACAGCGGCACCGAGCCATTTGGACATCGGCTTTCTGCATCGTGACCAGATAGACGCACCGGGCCAACCAACAACCCGGTTCGGTCAAGTTCGCTTTGTTTGCACCAGGAACGGGACGGTTGTGTTCGACTGTGGTGACGAACCGGTGTGAAGCAACCCGACCTTGCGGTGGGCGATCAGGAACCTGTCATGCAATCTTCTCTTTTCTCTCGTTTTCCCCTTCGCCGCATGCTGGGGCCCCTGATGGCTCTCGCGCTCACCTTGTTGCTTGTGGCGACCTGGTATTTGACGAGCCAATCCGGCTCACCTGCAAAGACCGGTGCGGGCAACGCCGTCTCGCAAAGTTTTCAGGCGGGACCGCCATGGCGTTACGGCAAGGCCGACGCGCGCTTTACGCTGGTGCTGTATGCCGATCTGGAATGCCCATACTGCAAGAGCTACTACCCGCTGCTCAGGGCATGGGTCGACCGGAATCCGGAGGCGAACCTGCAATGGCACCATCTGCCGCTCCCCATGCACGAGCCCGCCGCAACACGACAAGCCCGGCTGGCCGAATGCGCGGGAGAGGCCGGGGGCCACGCCGCGTTCTGGCAGGCGGTTACCTGGATCTATCAACAAACCCGCAGCGACGGGGCCGGCATACCTGAAAACATGCAATACCCGGCACTCACCCCGGAAATCCAGGCCTGCCTGGACAGCACACGCACCGAGGCAATCATTCAGGCGCAGGCGAACGAAGGTTCGCGTGAAGGCGTTACCGCGACCCCGACGCTGAAGCTCAGCGACAACCAGAGCGGCCATACACTTGTCCTGCCCGGTCCCGTCGAAGGCGACGCACTGTTGTCAGCCCTGGATTTGCTATCAAGCGATCGCGACACCGGCCAGGGAAAGAATGCCGGGACACCCGACGACGGCGTTGGCAACGCCCCCAGATAGCTTGCGGCTCTCAAGGAAAAGCGAGATCTAATCCCATGACTTCGAATAGTCATGGTCCTTGAACAGACCAGGCAGGCCGGACACCTGCTTGAACCGCAACACCTCATCATCATCCATGCCCAACTCGCGGGCCACATCGCCCTCAGTCCATCCTGTCTGCAGAAGCCTGACCACGATGTCGGTCATCGGCAGCACGGAATAGACACCGCGAGCGCGGTTGTGACGGATGGTGGCGGCGATCCGGTCTGCCGTTGCCGCGCGCCCGCTTCTGATCGAAACCACCGGCAGGTAGCCGTGCAATCGTTTCCTGATCGGCCCCTGCTTCTTGCCGATCTTCTGACGGTGGAAACCATCGACCACGACATGGCTTTCTTCCTGCTCGCGATGCGTGACGATGGGCTGGGTGAAGCCATCGGCGTCGATCGACAATTCGAGCAGCTTCATTTCCGGCGTCGCGACGGAATTCGGGTTGTAGTCATTGGCCTCAACCTGTTCGCCCCGGACCCATTGAACGCAGTCCACCGGCTCATCGGCGAACGGGCTATGCTCGTGCAGCCGCAGCCGGATCTGGTTGATGGCTTCGACTCGCTTCGCCAGCGGCAGGCTGTCCAGTTCGGTGAACAGGGCTTCGGCCCGGTTCGTCAGGTTGATTACTTGTGGCATATTTCTGTCTCTCCAAAGTCACCCAGCTTCCGCGGGAGGACTGAACGTTGAATCCGTGCGGTTCGAGGAACCTTGCAGCAGCCTGCTGCACGCGCGCCGTGCAGATCAGACCCAGGCCATCGACATGTTCCAGAACCTGGCGGCGCAGTTCACCGAACAAACCCCGGCCGCGCGCCTCAGCGCGCAGGTAGCCTTCGCGCAGGCGCACGATATCGGAGCGCTGCTCGATGCTGATGAAGCCCAGAACGCGAGCCTCGCCCTTGCGGCGGACGATGAACCAGCGGTACAGCGGCCCATCGTTGAGCGGATAGCCTCCGCATTCGCGCCGCACGCTTGGGCTGGCGAAGAAGTAGCCCATATGGGAAAAGAACGCCGCCTCGCCATCGGCCGAGCGTATCTGGGCGAATTCGTATTTTGCGAAGGGCTTCATGATGATTGCCCCTCGATCAGCGCCAGCGTGTCGATGTCCTGACGAGCGAAACCGAAGGACAGTGAGCGCGCCATGTCCTGCTTGAGCAGCGACAGGGCGACACGACGCCAGGAGGGTTGGGCCTTGCGGTTTTCCAGCTCAGGAATGCCGGCATCGGGCCAGGAAGACAGCGGGTAGTTGTGCTTCTCCCACCAGTCGATGAAGACCCCGATACGACGCTGATAGACCTGACGCAGCGGCCCCGGCATGCTTCGCAGCAGGAATTCACAGTATTGCCGCCAGGTATCGAAAGTCGGCGGCAACCCCATCCCGCCTCGATAGCCGAGGAAACGCTGGCGGCTGTACCGCGCGGCGTAGTTCGCGCCGGCGACACGCTGCACGACGCGGAACCAGGTCTCGGGCTCCAGCTTGTGGAACAGATCGAGTCCCTTGCGCTAGTCGTCTCCGTAAGGCTGGCAAATACGCATTTGCGAAAACGGCAGGTCCGCCAGATGCATGCGATCGTAGAGCCGGTTGAAGGCATGGCCATGATCTGCGACGTACCGCCAGAGGTCCTCGAACCGCCAGTCGTAGATCGGAAAGAAGGTAACGGCGCGGCTGTCCGGCTGGTCCTTTGCGCTCCACTGGACCGGCGTATGCGTACCAGGCGGCGTCCAGGCGCGCTTCTTCACCCTGGCACGGCGTTTGACCGCCAGAAAGCGATTGAGCGCTTCATCGGACCGGATGCCGACCAGAAAGGCGGTAGGCACATCCCTTGCGAGCCACTCGTTGAATTCAGGAACGAATTCCTCGAACTCCATCCGATGGCGATAGAAAGGGAACCGCGTAGGATCGCTGATGACGGATGGATGGGTTGGCATCGGCCTGATCCAGTCCGCCTCACGCCCCGGTTCCCATGCGCACCAATAGGGCTCCTGCAGGCTGGAAGCATTGCGCAGATTGATCGGCAGGCAGATCCAGGTCAAGGTCTTGTCGAATGGTGAGATCCGCAGTTCTTCCGTCATGTGCATTCCTCTGGGAGTTTAGCCGTGTCCGAAACCTCAGCAGGCGCCGATGCTACGCATGGCTCCGAAGTGCTGCTTCGCGAAGATATACTATTGACAATTAAATTGGTAACAATACAATTTTAGGCAATCTTTGCAAACCCGCCACATCAGGAGAAACACCATGAGCGCACTGTATTCCACCCGTGTCACCGCCAACGGCGGTCGCAATGGCACCGTCCGCAGCGAGGACGGCCTGCTCGACCTGCAATTGTCTCTTCCGCCGGCACTGGGCGGCAAAGGCGGCGCGACCAACCCCGAGCAACTCTTTGCCGCCGGCTATGCCGCTTGCTTCGGCAACGCGGTCATCCACATCACTCGCAACCAGGACGCGAAAATCCGCGACAACGACGTGGACGTGGTGGCCCAGGTCGGCATGGAGCCCAATGGCAGCGGCGGTTTCGCCCTGACGGTGGCGCTGGAGGTGACGCTGGCCGGGGTCGACCAGGCCAAGGCCGAGGCGATCGTCGCCGAGGCGCACAAGGTCTGCCCCTACTCCAATGCCACACGCGGCAACATCGAGGTGGCGCTGTCGGTGCGTACACGCTGAAACGCCATGACGACGAAGACAGGCAGGTGCGCCGATGAACGCGGAGTGAGCGGAACTACCTCCCCCAAGGAAGACGACCCGCTACTGTTGGATCGTCAGATCTGCTTTCCGATCTATGCCGCCTCAAACCTGCTCACCAGGGTCTACCGGCCGGTACTGGCACCACTGGGTCTGACCTATTCGCAGTACCTGGTCATGCTGGTGCTGTGGGAGCGTTCGCCGATCAGTGTCGGTGAACTGGGCGAGCAACTGCATCTGGACAGCGGGACGCTGACGCCGTTGCTCAAGCGCATGGATCGAGGCGGATTCGTCAGCCGGCATCGTGATCCCGAGGACGAGCGGCGGGTCCTGATCACGCTGACGCCGCACGGAGCCGATCTACGCCACGCTGCGCTGGCTGTCCCGGAGACGCTCTCCAGGCAACTAGGCCTCGAACCGGAAGCCATTGATGGTCTGCGCGATGCCGTGAAGGTGCTGGTGCGGGTGCTGGCCAGCCAGTAACCCGCCCGGGACATCCCGTGCAGATCCACTGCACTTCATTCTTCAACACCAAAGGAACACAACATGGGTACTTCCAACAACATCCAGGACCAAGTCGTGGTCATCACCGGCGGCAGCAGCGGGCTGGGCGAAGCCACCGCGCGCCATCTCGCTGGGCTGGGCGCCAAACTGGTGCTGGGCGCACGCCGGCAAGACCGACTCGACACCATCGTCACAGACATCGTCGCGGCGGGCGGTCAGGCTATTGCGGTGAAGACCGACGTGACCCGCCGTGACGACCTGGAGGCGCTGGTCGCTGCCGGCGTCGAAAAGTTCGGTCGCATCGACGTGCTGATCAACAACGCCGGCACCATGCCGCTGGCGCCACTGAACAAGCTCAAGGTCGATGAGTGGGAAAGCATCATCGACATCAACATCAAGGGCGTGCTCTACGGCATCGCTGCGGCGCTGCCGCGCTTCGAGGCGCAAGGCAGCGGCCACTTCATCAACCTGTCTTCGGTGGCCGGGCACAAGGTGCTGTCGCCTATGGGGACGGTCTACAGCGCCAGCAAGTTCGCTGTGCTCGCGCTGTCGGAAGGCTTGCGCGCCGAAGTCGGCAGCCACATCCGCACCACGGTGATCTCGCCGGGCGCGGTCGATACCGACCTCAAGTTCCACACCACCGATCCGGAGACCGCCAAGGGGATACAGGCGTTCTACGAGGCCTCGCAGATTCCAGCGGACGCCGTTGCCCGAGCGATCGCCTATGCCATCGAACAGCCGGACGAGGTGGACATCAACGAAATTCTGCTGCGGCCGACCGCGCAGGAGCTGTGACCCGGCAGGCGCCACGACAAGGTCTTGCGGCACACCGTTTCACGGTGCTGCCGCAGGGGCCGCAAGGCGACTACGCGCCTGCGGAGATCCCGTTTTTTTGCAACCGCGCACTGCGCGATTAGCCCCCTGATGTCGGCCCAGAGGAACTTGACGGCCGGCATGCGGGAGAAAGCCGCCCGCCCGGGCCATTGATTGGCTGCTGCATCCCGGCGACGCGACAGCGTCCGTATCAGCTCGCATCGCCCGCTGATCGAGGCGCAGCCCGCCTGCTCGATGGGCGGCGCGTTGTTCTCCAACGCCCGCCAGAACTGGCCGCCACTGCGGGCACCGGTGGCATCGGCTCAATTTTCGGCCTGACTTTGCAAGTCGGTTACGCAGTTTTACCGAGGAGGATCCACACATGATCACCATATATCACCTGGGCGTTTCGCAGTCGGAGAGAGTCGTCTGGCTGTGCGAGGAGCTTGGACTTGCCTATGCGCTTCGTCGCTTCGAGCGCGACCCCATGACACGGCTGGCCCCGCCCGAATACAAGTCCATCTCGCCAACCAGAACGTCACCGGTCGTGCGCGATGGCGACATCGTGCTGAGCGAATCGGGAGCCATCATGGAGTACCTCATTCACCGGCACGGTGGCGGCCGCCTGGCGGTTGCGCCGGAGCATGCGAACTACCCCGTGTATCTGTTCTGGTTCCATTTCGCCAACAGTTCGCTCACCGCGATGGAGATGGCCAGAATGATGCTGGTCGCAGCGGGCGGGCGCGATGGCGAAGGGAGTCTTGCGTTCGCGGAGGAGCGGATCGATACCGCCTTCGGGTTGGTCGAAAACCAACTCGGGCGCACCGCCCATATTGCCGGCGAAGCCTTCACGGCCGCCGACATCATGCTGCTATTTCCGCTCACCACCATGCGGCATTTCATGCCCAAGGATCTTGCAGGCTATCCGAACATTCTCGGCTACCTGAAGCGGATCGGCGAGCGGGAAGCCTACCGGCGAGCCATGGCCAAGGCAGACCCTGGCATGCTGCCCCTGCTCGCCTGACGCCGTGATCAAGCCGCTCGGCGCCCCGCCAGCGGCCACGACGCTCTCAGTGCGGCAACCAACCCCGGAGGAACGGCCCCATGACCAATACGACGACAGGCCGCTACCGCGCCAATCTGCAGGGCGAGGTGGACGGCGCCGCGATCTACACTGCGCTTGCAGAGAGCGAATCCAATCCCGACCTGGCCGGCGTGTTCCGGCGACTGGCGGCTGTGGAAGCGGCTCATGGCGAATTCTGGAAGAAACGGATGGAGGCAACCGGGGATCACTTCTCACCCCGCCCCTCTCGCCGTGCCCGATTCGTGGCCTGGCTGGTGCGCAGGCATGGCGCCGCCACCCTGCTGCCGATACTTGCTGCCGCGGAAACCCTGGGCAGTCGGACATACGACGATCAGCCCGAGGCGCGCGCGGCGGGGCTCGCCCAGGACGAGCGTTCTCACGCGCTGCTGATGCGGGAAGCCGCCGGGAGCGGAGGACTTTCCGGTCCCATTCTTGCGATACTGGAAGGTCGCCATCGCGGTGGCGGCAACACCCTTCGCGCCGCTGTACTGGGCGCCAACGACGGACTGGTGTCCAACCTCAGCCTGGTGATGGGCGTGGCAGGCGCCGCGGCGCCGGGCTCGGCCATCCTGTTGGCGGGCCTGGCCGGACTTATCGCCGGCGCCGGCTCGATGGCCATGGGCGAGTGGCTGTCGGTGACCAGCTCGCGGGAGTTCTACCGCAGCCAGATCGCCATCGAGGCCGACGAACTGTACGAGTTTCCGGATGAGGAACGCGAGGAACTGACCCTGATCTATCAGGCCAAAGGCCTGACGGAGCTGCAGGCGCGCGCACTGGCCGACAAGCTGTTGGGCACACCAGGGGCCGCACTGGACACCCTGGCCCGCGAGGAACTCGGAATCGACCCCGAGGGGCTTGGCGGCTCGGCGACCGCCGCGGCCGTATCATCCTTCATGTTGTTCGCGGCTGGCGCCATCGTCCCGGTGCTGCCGTTCATGTTTCTATCGGGTATACCAGCATTGGTTTCCAGTCTGGCCACCAGCGGTTTAGCACTCGGCCTGCTGGGTGCAGGTACCAGCCTGTTCACCGGGCGCGGCACGCTGTTCTCCGCCGCCCGCCAGGTCGCCATCGGACTGGCCGCCGCCGCGGTCACCTATGGCATCGGCGCCATTTTCGGCGTGACACTCGGCTAAGGCACCATCGAGCTTTTGGCCGCTCATCCTTGCCGCGGTCCATCGAGGCGGACTTCAACTCCAGCGATGCCTTGGTTTGTTCAGCGAGCACAATGCGGATAAGGCGGGTTTCCGATTGTTGGCTGACCCGCGGGCACGTTCCGGATGAACTCTGAGACTCCACAACAGCAATCTGTTTCAGGAGTCCGGACATGCTCAACCCGTTTCGCACCCAATCCGGGCCGATACGCTTTCCATCGGCGGTAGCCAGCGCCTTGTGCGTAGCATTGGGCCTGGCCAATCAGGCGACCAGCGCCGCAGAAGTGACCGTTTTCACCGACCGATCCGTCACGCTGACATCGGCGGATAACGCCAATGTCGTTCACCTCGACACTGCACAGGAAATCGAGGCCAGCCTCGCGGCCGATCTGCCCGCCGATCCCCATCGTGCCCAGGCCATCGTCCAGGGACGCCTTCAGCAGGGCGGCTGGCAGCTGCAACGCGCCCTTGCTTCCGCCTGGCAGGGCGTGGCCGATGCCTGGGGCCTCAGCGTTTCAACCGTTCCTGCAGTCGTGGTCGACCGGCGCTACGTCATTTACGGTGAGTCGGACGTAGCGAGGGCGGAAGCCCGTATCGAGGCATACCGGAGGGCGCAGCCATGAAGCGCGCCCGTCGTCTCCGCGCCGCGATCGCGGCCCTGATGCTTGGAACCGCATCGTCGGCCTTCGCGCTCAACACCGCATCGATCACAGCCTCGGCCCTATCCCCCGATTGCCTCGAATACCGGGTCGTCGGGATCTGCTACTGGCTCTTCTGCACCACCTTCGGCTGCTCGGTGCGGACCTCGGTGAAAGTTAGCCATTACGTGCCCGATGCCGTGGTTTCCAGCTACGCCAATACTGGCGAGAACCCGTGGGTAGAAGTGCGTGCCATGAGCATGCCGAACACCACGGCACAGGCCGGCGGCGATGGCACAACGAACCAGGACCACGAAAACAACCTGTCAAAGTTCAAAAACGCTGACGTGATCGGTCACCCCGGCGGGGCTGTCCTGGGTCAGCTCGCCAGTGCTTCGGGCTATTCCTGCGAAGGTGCAGGCACGGCCTTCATGCCATACCTGCTGAGCACGCTCGACACGGTGGCATGGCGCTATAACGTGCCGGAGGCCGTCTATCCGGAAGCACTGATCCCTGGCATGCGCGAGATCGGAGCTCGGACCTCTCTCAACCTGTGGGGCGCCGTCTACCCGAGGGGCGGATTCCTGCATCAGACCGACGACTACAAGAGCGGTGCCGTCGTCGCGCAGCGCGCCGGCGATATCGTCACCCGCCGCGGCCAGATTCACGTCTACCAGCCGCTGCTCGCTACCGCGCGCGACGGCTACTGGCCCGCAGGCGAGCTCGCCGAAGGCGACGCCTCCACCGGCAAGTGGCAGGAACTCACCCCCACGATGTCCAGTTCGTGCGCCGTCTTTCCCCATTCGAACCAGCGCGTCCAGGCCCAGCAAGGCGACTATGCCTGGGCGCTTTGGCGGCCCTACAGCTGCTGCCAGCGCCGCGGACAGACCTTCCTCGGCAGCGTCGACTTTAGCGGAGGGAGCGCACGATGACTTCATCCTCCACTCTCGCACTCAGCAAGCACTTCCGCCGGGGCCTGCTTGTTTGCGCCCTGACGGCGGCATGCTCTGGTGCTGCCGCCCAGACGAGTGTCAACGAATATGGCCTGCAGCATCGCGGCAGCGTCATTGGCGACGATGTGCTGTACAGCATCGGCGGCGGACGGGCGGTATCCATGACGGGCGCGGCAAACATGCGCTCGATCGGCGTCGGCGTTGGCTGGAACAGCAACCTCATTTGCGGCGACATGAGCCTCACCACCACGTTGCAGAACCAGTTGAACGGCATCACCAACGGGTTCCAGACCATCATGTCGAATGTGATCCAGAACGCCACCAGTGCGGTGGCTTCGCTGCCTGCGCTGATCATCCAGCGCGCTGATCCCGGTCTCTATAACCTGCTCACCAACGGTGTCCTGCAAGCCAGGCTCGATTTCGACCGCTCGAAACTCACCTGCAGGGCGATCGCGAACAGGATGGCCGACATGGCCGGTGGCCAGCTCGGCTGGGACCAGCTCGCGGAAGGCATGGCGCTCAAGAAGGCGGTTGCCAGCACCGATGCGGTTTCCGCGATCGAGGAGGCAGAAAGCAGCAAGGGCAATGAAGGCGTGCCCTGGGTCGGAGGCGACAATGCCGGCGGCTCGGGCCAGGCGCCTATCCGCGTGGTCGCTGACGTGACGCGCGCCGGCTACAACCTGGTCAACGGGCGCAGCGTCGATGACACCTCATCCATCGATTCCGGCAGTTGCGGCGACCGACTGGCGTGCCAGACCTGGACCTCTCCGCAGGCTGCCGTCACCTGGGCTACGCGTGTGCTGGGCGAGCAGGAACAACGCACCTGCGAGAGCTGCACCAAGACGCAGACCACGCCCGGCGTCGGTCTGACACCGCTCATTCAGGAAGAGTACGAGACCAAGCTGGAGAGCTTGCAGGAACTGATCTCGGGCAGCAAGTCGATGAGCTTCGACAACCTGCAGGCGGCCAGCAGCACCTCGTTGCCGATTACCCGTGGCGTGATCGAGGCGCTGCGTGATGAACCCGATCAGGACATCCTCGCAAGGCGTCTCGCTTCCGAGGTTGCGCTCGCCAGCGTGCTGGAAAAAGCATTGCTGCTTCAGCGCACGCTGCTGACCGGGCGGATGGAGCCGAATGTGGCCGCGAACGAAATGGCCCAGGAGGCGGTCACGCAGGAGAGCAACATTCTCGACCGCGAGATCAACAACCTCAAGACTGAGCTCGAACTGCGCCGTGAGCTGGCCAACAACTCCCCGATGCAGATCATCCAGCGCCACAGCACCCGGGCTGCGGGTTCGCGGGGTGTGTACCAGGGCGATCCCATCCCCAATCGCCTCGATGAATTGCAGCGCTCGCAATCGGGAGGAAGCAATCCATGATCCCGGCCTGGCTTCGCATGCGGTGGTTGTTCAATCGCCGTGTCGGCTTCGCGTTGCTGTGGACGATCCTGCTGCTTGTTGTGGCGATCTCCATCAACCTGATTGGCATCCGTGTGCTTGGCAGTATCGAAGGCTGGCAGCGCTGGATGGACGACCATACGGGCTATTTCCTGGCCTGGCGTCTGCTGCTTTATGCGGGCCTCGCCTGGGGTTGGCTCTGGATGCGTAAACGGGTCCTGGCTCGCGAACCTGGTACGGAACCACACCAGCGCCTCATCCGTGTCGAAATCGCCGGCGTGGTGGCTCTGGCCGTTCTGGAAGGCAGCCTGCTGCTGCAGTCCACTTGATGAGCGGAGGACACGATGACGCTCTATACGTCCGATTATCTGGAGTATTACCTGACACTGGTTGGGTGGATCGTTCATAACGGCATCTGGTCGGTCCTGGTCGCCAGCGGCTTGTTTGCGCTCCCGTTTATCGCGATCGTCATTCAGGAATGGCTGAAAGCACGCGCGGAGGGAGCTGACGAGGGCAACAAGGGCGTGCTTTCCTCGATGCGGATCGAAAACCGGGTGTTCGTCGCCATCGTGGTGATCATGTTCGCCGGCATTCCGTTCATCGATGTGGATCTCAACACCATCAGCTTCGATCAGTCCCGCTCCAGCCAGTGCCAGGTGAACGTTCCCGCGCCCAGCGATACAGGTTGGGGCCAGTCATTCACCACGCTCAACAACCAGTCGGCCAAGGTGCCGGTCTGGTGGTTTTTCATGCACTCGATCTCCAAGGCTGTCACCGGTGCCGCCGTCGCGGCGATCCCGTGCGGAACCGACCTGCGGCAGATGAGGATGGACATCGACAACACCCGTATCGACGACCCCTTGCTGGCTCAGGAAGTGACAGATTTCGCGCTCAATTGCTACGGTCCCGCCCGAGCCAAGCTGTTCATGAACCGCCCGACTCTGAGCGAAGAGCAGATGGCGGACGTCAGCTGGATCGGCTCCAATTACTTTGTCGACACGCCCGGCTACTACGACACTTATCGCTCAAGCACGCCTCGCGAGTCATGGCCGTACGATGACAGCCGTGATGCGGGGCTGACCGAGGTGCCTAGCGGCGCCGGTTACCCGAACTGCCGGGAATGGTGGTCGGATGGTTCAACCGGACTACGTGCGCGCCTGCTGGCTCAGGTCGATCCCAATCTGCTTTCACGCATGGCGAACTGGGCTGGCTTCATCTCCAGGACCGAGCTGGACGATTCCGTGATCCGCGCCATCGCGGCCCCGCGGCAACAGAAACTGAACCAGGGCGCCGTCTACACCGACTACGGCGGCCAGATCGACAAGACCTTGCCGAATGTCGTTACCCGAGCCGCGGGCGATGTGGGGATGGCGGTGGGTGCCGTGGGGTTCTTCCCGGCGATGGACGTCATGCGTCAGGCTTTGCCCATGGCGTTGTCACTGCTCAAGATGGCGCTGGTGATTTGCATTCCGCTCGTGCTGGTGATCGGCACCTACGACCTGAAGACCGTGGTGACCGTCAGCGTGATCCAGTTCGCCCTGTTCTTCGTGGATTTCTGGTTCCAATTGGCAAGGTGGGTCGACTCCACGATCCTGGACGCGCTCTATGGCTGGGGATGGGGCTACAACCGTCCGATGACCTATTTCGACCCGGTGATGGGGCTGAACAATGCATTCGGGGATCTGCTGCTGAACTTCGTGATGGGAATGATGTTCCTTGTGCTACCAACTTTTTGGGTTACTACGCTTACTTGGGTGGGAATTCGAGCTGCTGGCGTAGTTGCTGGATTGGCAAGCGCAACGAAAGATGCCACTGCGGCTGGAGGAAAAGGACCTAGCGTTATCTCCAGCAAGCTGAAATAACTTAACGCTTACAGATCTTTTTCATCAGGGAAATCGGGGTGGTCCGTGTCGTTATAAGGCACAGGATCGTACCAGGGCATTTCCCTGAGATCATCATGCCTAGTGGATGGCCACTTATCTTCCTCTGCATCAGCGCCTTGTCCGGCTGACCAGGCAACTGCGACAACGAACAGGAGCAGCAAGGCCAGCCAGAAGGCGACGCAGAGGAGAACGCCAAGCACCGCGAGCCTGGCAAGCCATGGGAGAGCCGACGCCACCAGTCCGGGGACGCCTTGCGCAACCAGCCAGCGAGCAGCCTTCTTTTCCAACCGTGTATAACCACGCCAGGCACGCCCCATGCCGCTACCGAGCCGATAGGCCCATCCCTTGTTGTGTGCGTGCGTTGCCATGGTCATATCCTCGCTTCTCACTGTTGCATTAGTTCATCGTCGAAATATCTTCCTGTGTCGTTCGCAGACGGGTTGGAGGCACTGCTTTCTTACTTCAGACCTCCACAAGGGAGCTTTGTTCGTTCTAGTTTCTCAAGCACCTGGATCAACGCTTCCACGGATCGATCACTGTGATGCCACAGTCCACGAAGTCCTTGACGTTGCGGGTTGCCAGGCTGGCGCCTCGCGACTTTGCGATCGCCGCGATCATGGCGTCGAACTGGCTGATCGGCTTGCCCGCCAGTTTGCGTGACGCTGCGATTTCGGCGTAGGCATCGGATGCGTCATTGTCGAAGCCCAGCACCTGTCCGGCCATATCCGAAGCAAAGATGCCGTGAATCGCCTCCATGAGCGCGGCCTTGCGTTGGCCGTCCGGCAGCAGGCGCACGCCATACAGCAACTCCGCCCGCGTGACTGTCGTGGTGAACAGCGCTGAGCGAGGTTGCTGAGCCAGCCAGGTCAGCGCAAGTGCATCGGGAGCTGGGCGAAGTGTCTCGGACAGAACGTTGGTGTCGAGGACGATCATGCATCAAACTCCGGCGGGTTACGAATGGCATCCCGCGCCGGCAGGTCTAGCTCGATCCCGCCTAGCGGCTCTACCCGCGCACGAATAGCCTCGATCAAAGAATTGCCGCGTGCAGTCTCGGTCGATAAAGCCGCCCGCAAGATGTCGCGAGCCTCATCTTCCATCGAACGGCCATGCTGAGCGGCTTGCACGCGCAGACGCGCTTTCAGCCCCTCGTCAATGTTCCTGATGGTCATCGTGGTCATTGCCATGTCGCACCTCCATTAGTCATTGATGACATATTAGTCACCGACTAACGGAAACGCAAGGTGGCAGCTCTCACATCGGCCTGCTTGTGCGACAGCAGGGATCGCATCGGCCGTAGGCGGATATCAATGCTGTGTGGCAGGCATCAGGTCGCCCGCAGTATCGAGATCAACGCGCCTCAACTTCTCCAGCAGATCAAAAAATTCGCGTTCGCCCCCAGAATGCGGGTGAACACCGCACACTGGCAGATGAGAGAGTCGAGCAATAGGCGCTGGTCCAGTGCGGTATCGCATTCCGCTACGCCCGACATGATGAGCGCATACGCGCGTTGCGCGTGAATGCTGGTTCTGTTGTTGTCTGAATGATCCATGTTGTCCCCTCCGTGGCCTTGTTCCCCTGCGCCGCCCGGAATGGAATCCGATAGATGGCGGCGACCCGCAGGGGTGAGAAACCGGCTGATACCAGACCGGCCAGACGCGAACGTCTGCCCTACGGATCGCCATAACGCGACCCGCTGGTATCAAGTTCGGGTTCTCACACCCGGCGCCTATGAGTGGCGCACCGCAAGGATTGCACATCGCAATTTGCTGGAGCAATAAAAAGATCAATTTTTTCCGCTAGATAAGGCCAAATTCTGTCGCAGCCTAGAACTGCCGTACGAAGGCATCTTGGACGACGACAAAGGGACTGCATCCGTGCCGCATTCCTGCTCGCTGGAACTGGCCCAGAGGGCTATATCAAAGGGTTTCGGCAAGGGCAAAAGGTCGTCAAGGGGCAAGGGAATGGGGCCCAAGGGGAATGGGCCTATCCGGAAAAGGAAAAGGCTCCCCGCCGACCGCAATTTCAGGTGCTTTCATGTTCGCGCTGTTCCAACGAAAACGACCCGTGCAGGCCGCTACCACAGCGCCCGCCACTGCAACAAAGGCCAAAGGGCTGATGCGACCGGAACCGGCCGCATCGCTGCTGGCCACCGCGCGCCGGCAGAAGCTGCTGGAGCACATATGGCAGCGAACATCACTCTCGCGTCAGCAATTCGCAGTGCTGTACCTCGGCCCGTTGGAACGGTACGCCGAGTTGGTCCAACAGTTTCCAGCGTCGGAATCGCACCACCACGCCTATCCCGGCGGCCTGCTTGACCACGGGCTTGAGATCGTCGCCTACGCACTCAAGCTGCGACAGTCCCACCTTCTCCCAGCCGGGGCGACACCGGAAGATCAAGCCGCGCAGGCCGAGGCCTGGACAGCCGCTACAGCCTATGCGGCGCTGCTGCATGACATCGGCAAAATTGCAGTCGATCTGCACGTCGAGATGAACGACGGCAGTTTGTGGCACCCCTGGCATGGACCGTTGCAGCATCCATACCGCTTTCGCTATCGGAAGGATCGCGAGTACCGCCTGCACAACGCCGCGAGTGGATTGCTTTACAACTGCGTGCTCGATCGCGAGATCCTGGACTGGCTCAGCAGCTACCCCGAACTGTGGGCGGCGCTGCTTTATGTCCTGGCCGGCCAGCATGAGCACGCCGGAGTATTGGGCGAACTGGTCACGAATGCCGATCGGGCTTCCGTGGCGCAGGAACTCGGCGGAGATCCCGCCAAGGCGATGGCTGCACCGAAGCATACATTGCAGCGCAAATTGTTGGAGGGGCTTCGCTACCTGCTCAAGGAAGAGTTAAAGCTGAATCAACCACAGGCCTCGGACGGTTGGCTGACGCAGGATGCCTTGTGGCTTGTTTCCAAGACTGTCTCGGACAAGCTGCGCGCACATTTGCTGTCTCAGGGCATCGAGGGTATTCCGGCCAACAACACGGCCGTCTTCAATATCCTGCAGGACCACGGCATGCTCCAGGCCACGCCGGATGACAAGGCTATCTGGAAAGCGGTCGTCACCAGCGACACTGGCTGGACCCACACGTTCACTCTGCTTCGGCTTGCACCAGCATTGATATGGGAAGGCAGTGAACGCCCGCCGGCGTTTCAGGGAACCGTGGAAGTGGTGCAGGATGACACCTCTACGGCGGATGCATCCCCCGCTTCACCAAACGTTGCGGAGCAGCCTTTGCCGTCCACCGGCTCGGCAGCTGCTCCAGCGCTCTCCGCTCCTGGACCTGGTACGCAGGCGGCCAGCGTGGATGGCGTCGATGCGTTGCTCGATCTGCTCGGGACACCGGACGTGACGCTGCCGTCGACCACAGCATCTCCGAACGAACCAACTGAGACAGGCACCACGCAGGATCAGGAGCCTGAGCTGCCGCCTGCCGCTCCTTCAACTGCCGAAGTGAAAAACGAAACTCAGGTGCCTCCATCTGGCGAACACTTCATCGCCTGGCTGCGTCAGCATATCAGCACCCGCAAGCTGATTATTAACGACGCTAAAGCCCTGGTGCATACCGTCTCCGATACCGTTTACCTGGTCAGCCCAGGATTGTTTCAGCGCTACGCACAAGAGCATCCCAAAACGGCATTTCTGGCAAAACAGGAAAATGTTGCGGATTGGCAGTGGATTCAGAAAGCGTTCGAAAAGCTGCAATTGCATCGTAAACAGGATAGCGGCCTGAATATCTGGACTTGCGAGGTCACCGGGCCACGGAAATCAAGGCGATTGCATGGCTATCTGTTGGCTGATCCCACACGTCTTTTCGATGAAGTTCCGCCTAACAATCCATACTTGACTTTGGCAACGACCACATCACCAACGGCATCAGGCGTATATTGAGGCGCTGCAAATTGAGTTTGGCGAAATCTACCTTTTTTCAGGTACGGTAATCAAGCTCGGCATGCTGCGCGGCCTTCCATGCCCAGCGGATGAGGATATCCAAAAGCGCAGCCAGCGCCCATCTCCTGGAAAATCAACGAACGAGGAACGAATTTCGGCTGCAACCTGGATCGCCTCCAGCGCACCTTGTAGACCATCACATTGAGGCAAATACCTGCCGCGGGATTTGCCTTCCACCTATGTCGTTCGCCTAACGAAAATCCTGCTCAAATCGAAACCTGAAAATCTTATGAGCACACGTCAACAATTCGGTGTGAATGCATTCACGAAAATATAATCTTTAAGCACATTCTAATAACAATTTCCACCGAGTTACATTTAAACCAAACACCAGAAGCGTCTCCCTCAATTGTCAATTCGGATAAATGCAAGCGACAATCAATGATAAGAAAAAGATATTTAATGCAGTTCAGAAAATGCCAGACCTTGCACACCTTGGAACAGGTCTACAGTCATATGAAAGACCGCGTTCCATCTTCTGAACTAGGAGAATTTGAAGGGGCATGCGACCACCGCCGCGCAGAAATCACCCATGGTCAACTGTGGGACAGAGTTCCCGCATCCGCCTGGAAGAATGTCGAGTAGATGCCACCGATGTAATCTGATGGTGAGCATCAAACGCGATCGGCCTGTCCTTCATTCGCCATGACGCCGGCGCGAACAAGCTTCAGGCACTTCTCTGTCTCTTCGATAAGCAGAGCCGCGCTGCATTCCAGCGCATCTGCAATGCGCAGGATCAGCGCCAGGGTGGGCATGTGCTCACCCCGCTCGATTCTGCCCATGTGCGCGCGTTCGATTCCGGCCATGTTTCCCAGTGCCTCCTGGGCCGTTCCGCGCTCCGTCCTCAACGCCTTTACCGCCATGCCAAACGCCTTGGCCGGCTCCGCCTCAAAACTTGTACTGCCTGTAGGCCGGCCTCGCCTTATTTCACGCTTTTGCATCTACAAAAGCGTGAAATAAGAGCATAAATTAAACCACGTTTAATTAAACGCGGACTGCTATTATCTGGCATTGTCTACCGCATCCTTCTTTACAGGAGAGCCAGCCATGCAATGCCAGCAACCCCCTGAATCGGTACGGATCGCCGTCTCCTTCGGAGCCTTCACCGCAACATTGACGCACCTCTTGGCGAAGCAGCGCGCAGAGGAGCCCGGCACGGCGATATGCCTTACCGAGACTTTGTTTTCCGAGCAGGTCAGCGGGGTGAAGGATGGTCGTTACGATCTTGGATTTGCTGTCGCACCGCCCGCTGAGGCCAAGCTGCAAAACGAGCTGCTGTGGCATGATCCCGGCTTATTCATGAGGCCGGCCCGAAAACGAAGATAGCGGATGGTATTCTCTTGAAAATTCAGTGTGTTCCGCCAAGAATCTGAACCAAGAGAGCCATCCGCTATGGGTGAAAGCCTATCCACCTGGACGCCCTCATGCAACGGCGCTGTCCGTGTTGAGCTGAGCGGCCAGCGCACTACCAGCGACAGCGGCGCTCTGCTGTTGCGTGAGGCCCTCGACAACAGCGGCGTGATTGAGGCGCTGGAAGACAATCTGGTCGATCGACGCCACCCGCTGCGCATCCTTCATTCGCTGGCCAGCCAGTTGCGTACCCTGGTGCTGCAGCGTGCGATGGGCTGGATCGACCTCAGCGATACCGACACGCTGCGCCGTGATCCGCTCTGGCAGCTGGCCTGCAGCGATGCGCGCGGGACAACGCCCCTGGCCCAGGACCGGCCGTCTCAAGCCACGCTGTCGCGGCTGCTGACCTGCCTCGGGCGCTGCGACAATATCGATGCCGTGCACGAAGGCCTGCTGCGACTGGTGATCTGGCGCCTGACCGCGCTGAAGAACGGCGAGCGCCCCAAGCAGCTGACGCTGGACATCGACGGCCTGCCGATCGAGGTCCACGGCCACCAGGGCGGCTCGGCCTATCATGGCCTGTACGGCGCGCGGATCTATTCACCGCTGGTCGCCTCGCTGGCAGAAACCGGCGACATGGTGGGCGGCCTGCTGCGCGAGGGCAACGCCGGCCCGGCCGAGAACGCCGACACCTGGATCCCGCATCTGGTGCGGCGACTCAACGAGAGCACCGGCGCCCAGGTTCGGGTGCGCATCGACGCCGGTTTCACCGACAACGCGACGCTGGAGGCCCTGGAAGAGTGCGACATCGAGTACCTGGGCCGACTGCGCAGTCACTCCGGCCTGCAGAAACTGGCGGCACCGCACCTGAAGCGGCCACCTGGCCGGCCACCCGAGCAGCCTCGCGAGTGGTGCCACGATCTGGAGTATCAAGCGGGCTCTTGGTCGGCACCGCGTCGCGTCGTGCTGGTGGTGCAGGAACGCCCCGATGACCTGCTGCTGCATGCCTTCTTCCTGGTCACCAACCTCGGCAAGTTCGACTGGCCGCCGGAGAAGGTCCTGGCGCTCTATCGCAAGCGCGGCAGCGCCGAGGCCCACATGGGCGAGGTGAAGTCGGCGCTCGACGTGCACCTCTCGTCGACGGATCGCGGTGCCTCCACCGTTCAGGACGTGATGGCCCGCAACGAGGTGAGCCTGCTGCTGAGCCTCTACGCCTACCAGATTCTGCATGGCCTGCGCTGCCTGCTGGAGCGGCAGACTCGGCACGGCTGGAGCCTGAGCCGGATGCGCGAGCAGGTGCTCAAGGTGGCCGCCACACTGAGGCTGCACGCTCGGCGAATCACCGTTCATCTCGGTGCCGCGGCCGACAAGTGGTGGCCGACGCTGCTGAAGGGGCTGCCGAAGCTGACCGCACTGAGCTGACGCTCCTGCGAGACCACCACAGCATCAGTAAGCGAGCGACCGGAGCGGCGGTCGGCGATCACGGCTGCTTGGACGGCCGCAATTGATTCCAAAGAGCTATAAGAAAGCGGGAAAGGGGCCGCATTCTGGCATTACTCAACGACCATTCGCGCTGAAGAAGCCAATCTTGATGAGCGATGCCGCCAGCCAGCACTTTCAGACCGCCCGATCAACGCCCTCGTGAATGAGGCGGGATGATGAGATTGCCGTGGCGGTTCCAGCGCTCTCACCGCTCCTGGAGTTCCCGGAAATCACGCTGGAAAAGGCCGTGCAGTACCCCCTGGTGCTTTGGTCAGCAGAGCACTGTGAGCCCCTTAGCCATCAGATCATGGAATTGTTGAGCTCGGCCACGTCGAAACTCAACGTGGTCGACCACGCGAAATCTTTCGAACTGATGGCCGTTCTGGTCGCTGCGGGCTACGGAATCGGCTTCGCGGGAAAATCACGCATCGATACGGCACGAAAGCTTGGCATCGTGATGCGGCCGCTGGCGGGATCGCCGAACGATCTGAGCACGTATTTGCTACGCGCTCAAAACGCGCCTTCACCATTCACCGAACGGCTGATCGAGCGAGCGCGCAAGCTCGATCAGTCTCGATCAGTCGGTATCACTTAGTTGACCGCCGCAAGTTCTTAAATGGCCTGACTTTGAGCGCAGCCCGCCAGGTCTCAACACAGCGTTGCCAGCAGGCCACTACGCCAGCCGAAGCATCGCCTGGCTGTCCTTCAGCGAAAAACACACCACCATAACGACTTCGTGCAGGTTCTCTGCGGTCACCGCTTCGATGGGGGCAAGCCCCTTGAAGTCATCGTGCGGTCCAGAAAGCGCGCGGTAGATCTCCCACGAGTCCGCATCACGCGCGAACTTGAGAACCGCCTGTATCAGCTTGTGCTTGAGGGGCGTGAAGTGCCAATCCGGGACGCGCTGACCGAGGTTGCCGAGGCTCAGCGCCAACATCTTGCGTCCGCTGATCTCGTAGCTGATCCACCGCCGCGACTTGCCAGCCATTTTTGCAAAATCGGCCGCAGAAAGCAGGTGTGGCGAATTGAAGATATCCAACCGCTCCAGTTGCTCGCGCTGGCTTTCCGACAAGACCGGTGGTGTACGCGGCCCCGTGATCGCGGACAGTCGATGCACCGTGTCCGGCAGCGCAGGCATGCCGACTCCAGGCTTCGAGACCAACACGATAGGGGCAGGTGCAATGGCGACCTCCGCCCCCTCTGGAACTTCATCAGGAACCTCCGGAACACCTTCCAGATGGACGGTCAGGTGCATGCTCGCGGCCTCCACCTGATGCTGTTCGAACAGATCGAGCCGGTCAGCCCAATCCTGCATCATGCGTCGGCGCTGCTCCACGTATTCCGCATGGTTGTAGGCGGCGCTCACCTTGTCAGGATCTGAATGCGAAAGCTGCGCGTCTACCCAGACTTTCGGATAGCCGATTTCATTCAGTGCAGTCGAAATCGTCGCCCGAATGCCATGCCCCGTCAATTGATCCGTATAGCCCATGCGCTTGAGAGCCTGATTGAGTGTGTTCTCGCTGATGCGCTTCTTCAGGTCCCAGCCATGTGAGAACAGGTAGCGCTGAGCAGGTTTGAACTGCTCCAGCATGTGCTGAACGATCTCCATGGCCTGTGCCGACAGAGGAACGATGTAGGGAGGAATGTCGCCGGGCCGCTTGCCCTCCTTGCGCATCTCAAGCTGCAACTGTTTCACAACCTCCGGGGGGATGATCCATAGACCCTGATCGAGATGAAACTGATCAGGTGTCGCCAGCCGAAGCTCCCCCGTACGCACGCCGGTCAGGAGCAGCAGTCGAAGCCCCAGCTGTGTCTGAAGCCGACCATGGTACTTTCTCAGCCGTGACAGCATTGCCGGCAACTCATCCATTCGCAGGAACGGGTTGTGACGAACGGGCGGCATCGGCAACGCCACCACATCCAGATCGAACGCCGGGTTCTGCGGCAGGCCAGGCACGATGATCAGCGCGTATCGGAACATCTGCCTGAACCAGGTACGCACCTTCTCCGCCACGCTGAGCGCCTTCCGACGCTCAATCCTGGCTACGACCTCCAGAAGGTCCGGACGCTGAATTTCGTAGACGGGGCGTTTCCCGAGTGTGGGCAGGATGTCTTTTTTAAAGATGCGAAGGATCTGCGTCAGAGTGCTCTGACGCCCTTCCTTGAGGACGAGCCTGCGGTGCTCGACCCACTTGTCGAACACGGCCTGGAAGGTGTGTTCGTCGGCCAGACGGACAGCCTGGCGCTTCTGCTTGCGATCTGCTCGGGGATTGATGCCCTTGGCCAGCAACGCGCGGGCCGCATCGCGGAGGGCGCGCGCTTCCCGAAGGCCAACCTCCGGATAGGTGCCCAGCGACATGCGCTTCTGCTTGCCAGCCCAGTAGTAACGGTAGTGCCAGGTCTTACCTCCGGTCGGAGAGACCGCGAGGGAGAGGCCGTCGATGTCGCTGACGGTGTAAGCCTTGCCGGTCGCCTTGGCGTTCCGGGCAGCCATATCTGAGAGTGCCATGCTCCAGCTCCTGAACTATGAGTCAGGACTAGATGCTTGTCTCGTTGGCCTCGCTCCTCCAGCAACAATCCGGAAAGCGCCTCATCCGTATTCATGGACTTAAAAATGGACTTAAAAGTCCCGGATGTTGGCGGTTTCCAGCGGACGTCACTGGAATGAAAAAAGGGCCTTTCGGCCCTGTTTTCAATGGCTTGCAGAATTCAGTGGAACTCTACAGAACCAAAATTGGAGCGGGAAACGAGACTCGAACTCGCGACCCCGACCTTGGCAAGGTCGTGCTCTACCAACTGAGCTATTCCCGCTTAATCTTCGTTTTTCAGACTGTTATCTGAAATTCTGTGATTAAATTTGTTGCTGTCGTAATTCGCATTTCTGCGTCGTTACGGGAGGCGCATTATACGAGAAATCCTTTCTGCTGCAACCCCCTAAAACGCAATTTTTAATGAGATGGTCACTCCCTCCTTCCCGGTACTATGCTGAGGACAGGCTTTCATTCGGAGAACTATCATGGAAAACATTGCGCTCATTGGTATCGATCTGGGTAAAAACTCTTTCCATATTCATTGCCAGGATCGTCGCGGGAAGGCTGTTTACCGTAAAAAATTTACCCGGCCAAAGTTGATCGAATTTTTGGCGACATGCCCCGCTACAACCATCGCAATGGAAGCCTGTGGCGGTTCTCACTTTATGGCACGCAAGTTGGAAGAGTTGGGGCATTCCCCAAAGCTGATATCACCACAATTTGTCCGCCCGTTCGTTAAAAGCAATAAAAACGACTTTGTCGACGCCGAAGCTATTTGTGAAGCTGCATCGCGTCCGTCTATGCGTTTTGTGCAGCCCAGAACGGAATCTCAGCAGGCAATGCGGGCTCTGCATCGTGTCCGTGAATCCCTGGTTCAGGATAAGGTAAAAACAACCAATCAAATGCATGCTTTTCTGCTGGAATTTGGCATTAGCGTTCCCCGAGGAGCTGCCGTTATTAGCCGACTGAGTACCATTCTTGAGGATAATAGTTTGCCTCTTTACCTCAGCCAGTTATTGCTGAAATTACAACAGCATTATCACTATCTTGTTGAGCAGATTAAAGATTTGGAATCCCAGTTGAAACGAAAGTTGGACGAAGATGAGGTTGGACAGCGCTTGCTGAGCATTCCCTGCGTCGGAACACTGACAGCGAGTACTATTTCAACTGAGATTGGCGACGGGAAGCAGTACGCCAGCAGCCGTGACTTTGCGGCGGCAACAGGGCTTGTACCTCGGCAGTACAGCACGGGAGGTAGGACGACATTGCTGGGAATTAGTAAGCGAGGTAATAAAAAGATCCGAACTTTGTTGGTTCAATGTGCCAGGGTATTCATACAAAAACTGGAACACCAGTCTGGCAAATTGGCCGATTGGGTCAGGGATTTACTGTGCCGGAAAAGCAACTTTGTCGTCACTTGTGCTCTGGCAAACAAGCTGGCCAGAATAGCCTGGGCCCTAACGGCACGACAGCAAACTTATGTAGCATAACGGCAGAAATACACCGGTTTAAAGAATTACTGATCTGGTTTTGCGAATACTGATATTGATGATACTAACGGCCCACCGGCCTGTTGAGGAACCTGTAAAACGGAAAGGCTCATTGAAGCCGTATATTTTCTGGAGGTTCATCAGGCGCGGAACTCATCAAGGCGCGGGAATAAAATCCCATTCAGACGCCGGATAGATTCAAGCAAGCCAACTTGTCGTCAAAATCGGTGTTGCAAAAACGGGAGTGACCATAGATTCCGTTTTC
>NZ_JAOWFM010000046.1:0-28918 GCF_030333655.1 Citrobacter sp. CK180
GCATTCGACCAGATCGATAACGCGCCGGAAGAAAAAGCTCGTGGTATCACCATCAACACTTCTCACGTTGAATACGACACCCCGACTCGCCACTACGCGCACGTAGACTGCCCGGGCCACGCCGACTATGTTAAAAACATGATCACCGGTGCTGCGCAGATGGACGGCGCGATCCTGGTTGTTGCTGCGACTGACGGCCCGATGCCGCAGACCCGTGAGCACATCCTGCTGGGTCGTCAGGTAGGCGTTCCGTACATCATCGTGTTCCTGAACAAATGCGACATGGTTGATGACGAAGAGCTGCTGGAACTGGTTGAGATGGAAGTGCGTGAACTGCTGTCTCAGTACGATTTCCCGGGCGACGACACGCCGATCGTTCGTGGTTCTGCTCTGAAGGCGCTGGAAGGCGACGCAGAGTGGGAAGCGAAAATCATCGAACTGGCTGGCTACCTGGATTCTTACATCCCGGAACCAGAGCGTGCGATTGACAAGCCTTTCCTGCTGCCGATCGAAGACGTATTCTCCATCTCCGGTCGTGGTACCGTTGTTACCGGTCGTGTAGAGCGCGGTATCATCAAAGTGGGCGAAGAAGTTGAAATCGTTGGTATCAAAGAGACTGCGAAGTCTACCTGTACTGGCGTTGAAATGTTCCGCAAACTGCTGGACGAAGGCCGTGCTGGTGAGAACGTAGGTGTTCTGCTGCGTGGTATCAAACGTGAAGAAATCGAACGTGGTCAGGTACTGGCTAAGCCGGGTTCCATCAAGCCGCACACCAAGTTCGAATCTGAAGTGTACATTCTGTCCAAAGATGAAGGCGGCCGTCATACTCCGTTCTTCAAAGGCTACCGTCCGCAGTTCTACTTCCGTACAACTGACGTGACTGGCACCATCGAACTGCCGGAAGGCGTAGAGATGGTAATGCCGGGCGACAACATCAAAATGGTTGTTACCCTGATCCACCCGATCGCGATGGACGACGGTCTGCGTTTCGCAATCCGTGAAGGCGGCCGTACTGTTGGCGCGGGCGTTGTTGCTAAAGTAATGAGCTAATTATTTAATAATTAGTTCTGCACTTAAAAAGGGCGCTTCGGCGCCCTTTTTGCTGTCTGTCATATCTACCTGCTATATAAAGAGTGTCATATTTAGTCGCATTTTTTATTCCTCTCCCTGCACACAAACGTATTTGTGCTATTGTAATCATAACTATTCTCATTTACACTTTGCGCAGAAATTGAACGGGAGCGATCATGTACGTTTGTTTGTGTAATGGTGTAAGTGATAAAAAAATTCGTCAGGCTGTTCGTCAGTTTCACCCTCAATCTTTCCAACAATTACGTAAGTTTATTCCTGTTGGAAATCAATGCGGTAAGTGCGTCCGGGCGGCGCGTGAAGTGATGCAGGATGAGTTAATGCAAATGCCGGAGTTTAAAGAAATCGCCTGAGTCACATTCTTTTTTTTGACATCCTTGTAGCCCCATCTACGCTCTAAGAGTGGAAGCGGAGGGACTATAAAATGAAAGGTGATGTTAAAATCATAAATTATCTCAATAAACTATTGGGAAATGAGCTTGTCGCAATCAATCAGTACTTTCTCCATGCCCGTATGTTTAAAAACTGGGGGCTCACTCGTCTGAATGACGTCGAATACCATGAATCCATCGATGAAATGAAACACGCTGATAAATATATCGAGCGTATTTTATTTCTTGAGGGTATCCCAAACTTGCAGGATCTTGGCAAGCTGGGCATTGGTGAAGATGTCGAAGAGATGTTGCAGTCAGATCTCCGTCTGGAACTGGAAGGAGCGAAGGATCTACGTGAAGCCATAGCCTACGCCGACAGCGTTCATGATTACGTTAGCCGGGACATGATGATTGAGATCCTGACAGATGAAGAAGGGCATATCGACTGGCTTGAGACGGAGCTGGATCTGATTGCAAAAATTGGTCTACAGAATTACCTGCAATCGCAGATTAAAGTGGACGATTAACTCCCCGACAGCAGTGTTTTCCAGCCAATGATAAAACCCGCAGCCGCCAGAAATGGCCCGAACGGCAGCGGGTTTTTTAATGCGTCTTTCCCGTTTATTACGTACATCGCCATCACGTTAATGCTGGCAATAAGCGCGGCCAGAAAGACCAGCAGGGGTAATGACTCCCAACGATGCCAGGCGCCAAGCGCGGCAAGAAATTTGATATCGCCGTACCCGAGCCCTTCTTTGCGATACAGCAGTCGATATCCCCAATAGAGAAGGGCGAACCCGCCGTAACCCGCAATGGCGCCCCAAAGCGCATCTGGCAAATGGTCAGGTAAACAGCACAGGTAATAAAGCAGGCCGCTCCATAGCAGGGGACAGGTAAACCGATCGGGCAAGAGTCCTGTTCGCGCGTCATATATCCCGGATAGCGCAGATAATAAGAGGTAGATAATCAGGAAGGGGAGGTCGGGTTGCATCATGTCATCCTCATTAAACGTTGCGCTCACCATCCGTGAAACTCATTTTCCATGCAACGGAGGAATGATGACGTTGCACAGTGTATTCCGAAGAAAATGCGCAAAACAAAAATGGCACAACGCGTGTGCGAAGTTGCTCGCATTACAGACGAAATGATTAATATCTACGCGGCACTTGCGTCAGGCTGAGATTTGCGTATAATGCGCGGGCTTGTCTTAGTTGACGGCAGGTTCGATCTGAACCTTAGGTAGCCGATTTGGTTATCTAACAATGCTCCCAATCGGGGAGCTACGTAAGAACGGTTACACTCTCCCATCAATCGTAATGGGCACGAGGAGTAATCATTTTCGTTTATAAAATAATTGGAGCTCTGGTCTCATGCAGAACCAAAGAATCCGTATCCGCCTGAAAGCGTTTGATCATCGTCTGATCGATCAATCAACCGCGGAAATCGTCGAGACTGCTAAGCGCACTGGTGCGCAAGTCCGTGGTCCGATCCCGCTGCCGACCCGCAAAGAGCGCTTCACCGTTCTGATCTCCCCGCACGTTAACAAAGACGCGCGCGATCAGTACGAAATTCGCACTCACAAGCGTCTGGTTGACATCGTTGAGCCAACCGAAAAAACCGTTGATGCTCTGATGCGTCTGGACCTGGCTGCCGGTGTAGACGTGCAGATCAGCCTGGGTTAATCAGGTCATCGAGCGATTGAGAGGTTGAAACAATGATTGGTTTAGTCGGTAAAAAAGTGGGTATGACCCGCATCTTCACTGAAGATGGCGTCTCTATCCCAGTAACCGTAATCGAAGTTGAAGCAAACCGCGTTACTCAGGTTAAAGATCTGGCTAACGATGGCTACCGCGCTGTTCAGGTTACCACTGGTGCTAAAAAAGCTAACCGTGTAACCAAGCCGGAAGCTGGCCACTTTGCTAAAGCTGGCGTAGAAGCTGGCCGCGGCCTGTGGGAGTTCCGTCTGGCAGAGGGTGAAGAATACACCGTTGGTCAGAGCATTAGCGTTGAACTGTTTGCTGACGTTAAAAAAGTTGACGTAACTGGCACCTCTAAAGGTAAAGGTTTCGCAGGTACCGTTAAGCGCTGGAACTTCCGTACCCAGGACGCTACTCACGGTAACTCCTTGTCTCACCGCGTTCCGGGTTCTATCGGTCAGAACCAGACTCCGGGCAAAGTGTTCAAAGGCAAGAAAATGGCAGGTCAGCTGGGTAACGAACGTGTAACCGTTCAGAGCCTGGACGTAGTACGTGTTGACGCTGAGCGCAACCTGCTGCTGGTTAAAGGTGGTGTTCCGGGTGCAACCGGTTGCGACCTGATCGTTAAACCAGCTGTGAAGGCGTAAGGGGATAGCAATGGAATTAGTATTGAAAGACGCGCAGAGCGCGCTGACTGTTTCCGAAACTACCTTCGGTCGTGATTTCAACGAAGCGCTGGTTCACCAGGTTGTTGTTGCTTATGCAGCTGGTGCTCGTCAGGGCACTCGTGCTCAGAAGACTCGTGCTGAAGTAACTGGTTCCGGTAAAAAACCGTGGCGCCAGAAAGGTACCGGCCGTGCGCGTTCTGGTTCTATCAAGAGCCCGATCTGGCGTTCTGGTGGCGTGACCTTCGCTGCACGTCCGCAGGACCACAGTCAAAAAGTTAACAAGAAGATGTACCGCGGCGCGCTGAAAAGCATTCTGTCCGAACTGGTACGTCAGGATCGTCTGATCGTTGTCGAGAAGTTCTCTGTAGAAGCGCCTAAAACTAAGCTGCTGGCTCAGAAACTGAAAGACATGGCTCTGGAAGATGTGCTGATCATCACCGGTGAGCTGGACGAGAACCTGTTCCTGGCTGCGCGCAACCTGCACAAGGTTGACGTACGCGATGCAACTGGTATCGACCCGGTTAGCCTGATCGCCTTCGACAAAGTCGTAATGACTGCTGATGCTGTTAAGCAAGTTGAGGAGATGCTGGCATGATTCGTGAAGAACGTCTGCTGAAGGTGCTGCGCGCACCGCACGTTTCTGAAAAAGCGTCTACTGCGATGGAAAAAACCAACACCATCGTTCTCAAAGTTGCTAAAGACGCGACCAAAGCAGAAATCAAAGCTGCTGTGCAGAAACTGTTTGAAGTCGAAGTCGAAGTCGTTAACACCCTGGTTGTTAAAGGGAAAGTTAAACGTCACGGACAGCGTATCGGTCGTCGTAGCGACTGGAAAAAAGCTTACGTCACCCTGAAAGAAGGCCAGAATCTGGACTTCGTTGGCGGCGCTGAGTAAGTCGGAGGAGTAATACAATGGCAGTTGTTAAATGTAAACCGACATCTCCGGGTCGTCGCCACGTAGTTAAAGTGGTTAACCCTGAGCTGCACAAGGGCAAACCTTTTGCTCCGTTGCTGGAAAAAAACAGCAAATCCGGTGGTCGTAACAACAATGGCCGTATCACCACTCGTCATATCGGTGGTGGCCACAAGCAGGCATACCGTATTGTTGACTTCAAACGCAACAAAGATGGTATCCCGGCAGTTGTTGAACGTCTTGAGTACGATCCGAACCGTTCCGCGAACATCGCGCTGGTTCTGTACAAAGACGGTGAGCGCCGTTACATCCTGGCCCCTAAAGGCCTGAAAGCTGGCGACCAGATTCAATCTGGCGTTGATGCTGCAATCAAACCAGGCAACACCTTGCCGATGCGCAACATCCCGGTTGGTTCTACCGTTCATAACGTAGAAATGAAACCAGGTAAAGGCGGTCAGCTGGCACGTTCCGCTGGTACTTACGTTCAGATCGTTGCGCGCGATGGTGCTTATGTCACCCTGCGTCTGCGTTCTGGTGAAATGCGTAAAGTCGAAGCAGACTGCCGTGCAACTCTGGGCGAAGTTGGCAATGCTGAGCATATGCTGCGCGTTCTGGGTAAAGCAGGTGCTGCACGCTGGCGTGGTGTTCGTCCGACCGTTCGCGGTACCGCGATGAACCCAGTAGACCACCCACATGGTGGTGGTGAAGGTCGTAACTTTGGTAAGCACCCGGTAACTCCGTGGGGCGTTCAGACCAAAGGTAAGAAGACCCGCAGCAACAAGCGTACTGATAAATTCATCGTACGTCGCCGTAGCAAATAATTTTAGAGGATAAGCCATGCCACGTTCTCTCAAGAAAGGTCCTTTTATTGACCTGCACTTGCTGAAGAAGGTAGAGAAAGCGGTGGAAAGCGGAGACAAGAAGCCCCTGCGCACTTGGTCCCGTCGTTCAACGATCTTTCCTAACATGATCGGTTTGACCATCGCTGTCCATAATGGTCGTCAGCACGTTCCGGTATTTGTAACCGATGAAATGGTCGGTCACAAACTGGGTGAATTCGCACCGACTCGTACTTATCGCGGCCACGCTGCTGATAAAAAAGCGAAGAAGAAATAAGGTAGGAGGAAGAGATGGAAACTATCGCTAAACATCGCCATGCTCGTTCTTCTGCTCAGAAGGTTCGCCTTGTTGCTGACCTGATTCGCGGTAAGAAAGTGTCGCAGGCTCTGGATATTTTGACCTACACCAACAAGAAAGCGGCTGTACTGGTCAAGAAAGTCCTGGAATCTGCCATTGCTAACGCTGAACACAACGATGGCGCTGACATTGACGATCTGAAAGTTACGAAAATTTTCGTAGACGAAGGCCCGAGCATGAAGCGCATTATGCCGCGTGCAAAAGGTCGTGCAGATCGCATCCTGAAGCGCACCAGCCACATTACTGTGGTTGTGTCCGATCGCTGAGACTCTGGAGACTAGCAATGGGTCAGAAAGTACATCCTAATGGTATTCGCCTGGGTATTGTAAAACCATGGAACTCTACCTGGTTTGCGAACACCAAAGAATTCGCTGACAACCTGGACAGCGATTTTAAAGTACGTCAGTACCTGACGAAGGAACTGGCTAAAGCGTCCGTATCTCGTATCGTTATCGAGCGTCCGGCTAAGAGCATCCGTGTGACTATTCACACTGCTCGTCCGGGTATCGTTATCGGTAAGAAAGGCGAAGACGTAGAAAAACTGCGTAAGGTCGTAGCGGATATCGCTGGCGTTCCTGCACAGATCAATATCGCCGAAGTTCGTAAGCCTGAACTGGACGCAAAACTGGTTGCTGACAGCATCACTTCTCAGCTGGAACGTCGCGTTATGTTCCGTCGTGCTATGAAGCGTGCTGTACAGAACGCAATGCGTCTGGGCGCTAAAGGTATTAAAGTTGAAGTTAGCGGCCGTCTGGGCGGCGCGGAAATCGCTCGTACCGAATGGTACCGTGAAGGTCGCGTACCGCTGCACACTCTGCGTGCTGACATCGACTACAACACCTCTGAAGCGCACACCACTTACGGTGTAATCGGCGTTAAAGTGTGGATCTTCAAAGGCGAGATCCTGGGTGGTATGGCTGCTGTTGAACAACCGGAAAAACCGGCTGCTCAACCGAAAAAGCAGCAGCGTAAAGGCCGTAAATAAGGAGCGTCGCTGATGTTACAACCAAAGCGTACAAAATTCCGTAAAATGCACAAAGGCCGTAACCGCGGTCTGGCGCAGGGTACGGATGTTAGCTTCGGCAGCTTCGGTCTGAAAGCTGTTGGCCGTGGTCGTCTGACTGCCCGTCAGATCGAAGCAGCACGTCGTGCTATGACCCGTGCAGTTAAGCGTCAAGGTAAGATCTGGATCCGTGTATTCCCGGACAAACCGATCACTGAAAAGCCGCTGGCAGTGCGTATGGGTAAAGGTAAAGGTAACGTGGAGTATTGGGTTGCCTTGATTCAGCCGGGTAAAGTCCTGTATGAAATGGACGGCGTACCGGAAGAGCTGGCCCGTGAAGCATTCAAGCTGGCAGCAGCGAAACTGCCGATTAAAACCACCTTTGTAACTAAGACGGTGATGTAATGAAAGCAAAAGAGCTGCGTGAGAAGAGTGTTGAAGAGCTGAACACCGAGCTGCTGAACCTGCTGCGTGAGCAGTTCAACCTGCGTATGCAGGCTGCAAGTGGCCAGCTGCAACAGTCTCACCTGTTGAAGCAAGTGCGTCGTGATGTCGCACGCGTTAAGACTTTACTGACTGAGAAGGCGGGTGCGTAATGACCGATAAAATCCGTACTCTGCAAGGTCGCGTTGTTAGCGACAAAATGGAGAAATCCATTGTTGTTGCTATCGAACGTTTTGTGAAACACCCGATCTACGGTAAATTCATCAAGCGTACGACCAAACTGCACGTACATGACGAGAACAACGAATGTGGTACCGGTGACGTGGTTGAAATCCGCGAATGCCGCCCACTGTCCAAGACTAAGTCTTGGACGCTGGTTCGCGTTGTAGAGAAAGCGGTTCTGTAATACAGTACCCATTCTCAACGAATAAACGGCTCAGCGATGGGCCGTTTATTTTTTCTACCCATATCGTTGAAGCGGTGTTATAATGCCGCGCCCCCGATATGGGGCTTTTTTAACGACCTGATTTTCGGGTCTCAGTAGTAGTTGACATTAGCGGAGCACTAAAATGATCCAAGAACAGACTATGCTGAACGTCGCCGACAACTCCGGTGCACGTCGCGTAATGTGTATCAAGGTTCTGGGTGGCTCGCACCGTCGCTACGCAGGCGTAGGCGACATCATCAAGATCACCATCAAAGAAGCAATTCCGCGTGGTAAGGTCAAAAAAGGTGATGTGCTGAAGGCGGTAGTGGTGCGCACCAAGAAGGGTGTTCGTCGCCCGGACGGTTCTGTCATTCGCTTCGATGGTAATGCATGCGTTATTCTGAACAATAACAGCGAGCAGCCTATCGGTACGCGTATTTTTGGGCCGGTAACTCGTGAGCTTCGTACCGAGAAGTTCATGAAAATTATCTCTCTGGCACCAGAAGTACTCTAAGGAGCGAATCATGGCAGCGAAAATCCGTCGTGATGACGAAGTTATCGTGTTAACCGGTAAAGATAAAGGTAAACGCGGTAAAGTTAAGAATGTCCTGTCTTCCGGCAAGGTCATTGTTGAAGGTATTAACCTGGTTAAGAAACACCAGAAGCCGGTTCCGGCTCTGAACCAACCGGGTGGCATCGTTGAAAAAGAAGCCGCTATTCAGGTTTCCAACATTGCAATCTTCAATGCGGCAACCGGTAAGGCTGACCGTGTAGGCTTTAGATTCGAAGACGGTAAAAAAGTCCGTTTCTTCAAATCTAACAGCGAAACTATCAAGTAATTTGGAGTAGTACGATGGCGAAACTGCATGATTACTACAAAGACGAAGTAGTTAATAAACTCATGACTGAGTTTAACTACAATTCTGTCATGCAAGTCCCTCGGGTCGAGAAGATCACCCTGAACATGGGTGTTGGTGAAGCGATCGCTGACAAGAAACTGCTGGATAACGCAGCAGCTGACCTGACAGCAATCTCCGGTCAAAAACCGTTGATCACCAAAGCACGCAAATCTGTTGCAGGCTTCAAAATCCGTCAGGGCTATCCGATCGGCTGTAAAGTAACTCTGCGTGGCGAACGCATGTGGGAGTTCTTTGAGCGCCTGATCACTATTGCTGTACCGCGTATCCGTGACTTCCGTGGCCTGTCCGCTAAGTCTTTCGACGGTCGTGGTAACTACAGCATGGGTGTCCGTGAGCAGATCATCTTCCCAGAAATCGACTACGATAAAGTCGACCGCGTTCGTGGTTTGGATATTACCATTACCACTACTGCGAAATCTGACGAAGAAGGCCGTGCTCTGCTGGCTGCCTTTGACTTCCCGTTCCGCAAGTAAGGTAGGGTTACTGAATGGCTAAGCAATCAATGAAAGCACGCGAAGTAAAACGCGTAGCTTTAGCTGATAAATACTTCGCGAAACGCGCTGAACTGAAAGCGATCATCTCTGATGTGAACGCTTCCGACGAAGATCGTTGGAACGCTGTTCTTAAGCTGCAGACTCTGCCGCGTGATTCCAGCCCGTCTCGTCAGCGTAACCGCTGCCGTCAAACAGGTCGTCCACATGGTTATGTGGGCAAGTTCGGGTTGAGCCGTATCAAGTTACGTGAAGCCGCTATGCGCGGTGAAGTACCAGGCTTGAAAAAGGCTAGCTGGTAATTGTCACCAATTGAATCACGGGAGTAAAGACAGATGAGCATGCAAGATCCGATCGCGGATATGCTGACCCGTATCCGTAACGGTCAGGCCGCGAACAAAGCTGCGGTCACCATGCCTTCCTCCAAGCTGAAAGTGGCAATTGCCAACGTGCTGAAGGAAGAAGGTTTTATCGAAGATTTTAAAGTTGAAGGCGACACCAAGCCGGAACTGGAACTGACTCTTAAGTATTTCCAGGGTAAAGCTGTTGTAGAAAGCATTCAGCGTGTCAGCCGCCCAGGTCTGCGCATCTACAAACGTAAAGATGAGCTGCCGAAAGTTATGGCGGGTCTGGGTATCGCAGTTGTTTCTACCTCTAAAGGTGTTATGACTGATCGTGCAGCGCGCCAGGCTGGTCTTGGTGGCGAAATTATCTGCTACGTAGCCTAATCGGAGGAAAAAATGTCTCGTGTTGCTAAAGCACCGGTCGTTGTTCCTGCCGGCGTTGATGTAAAAATCAACGGTCAGGTTATTACGATCAAAGGTAAAAACGGCGAGCTGACTCGTACTCTCAACGATGCTGTTGAAGTTAAACATGCAGATAATGCACTGACCTTCGGTCCGCGTGATGGTTACGTAGACGGTTGGGCTCAGGCTGGTACCGCGCGTGCCCTGCTGAACTCAATGGTTATCGGTGTTACCGAAGGCTTCACTAAGAAGCTGCAGCTGGTTGGTGTAGGTTATCGTGCAGCGGTTAAAGGGAATGTAGTAAACCTGTCCTTAGGTTTCTCTCACCCGGTTGACCACCAGCTGCCAGCAGGTATTACTGCAGAATGTCCGACTCAGACTGAAATCGTGCTGAAAGGCGCTGATAAGCAGGTGATCGGTCAGGTTGCAGCAGATCTGCGCGCCTACCGTCGTCCTGAGCCTTACAAAGGCAAGGGTGTTCGTTACGCCGACGAAGTCGTGCGTACCAAAGAGGCTAAGAAGAAGTAAGGTAACACTATGGATAAGAAATCTGCTCGTATCCGTCGTGCGACCCGCGCACGCCGCAAGCTCCAGGAGCTGGGCGCAACTCGCCTGGTGGTACATCGTACCCCGCGTCACATTTACGCACAGGTAATTGCACCGAACGGTTCTGAAGTTCTGGTAGCTGCTTCTACTGTAGAAAAAGCTATCGCTGAACAACTGAAGTACACCGGTAACAAAGACGCGGCTGCAGCTGTGGGTAAAGCTGTCGCTGAACGCGCTCTGGAAAAAGGCATCAAAGATGTGTCCTTTGACCGTTCCGGGTTCCAATATCATGGTCGTGTCCAGGCACTGGCAGATGCTGCCCGTGAAGCTGGCCTTCAGTTCTAAGGTAGAGGTGTAAGATGGCTCACATCGAAAAACAAGCTGGCGAACTGCAGGAAAAGCTGATCGCGGTAAACCGCGTATCTAAAACCGTTAAAGGTGGTCGTATTTTCTCCTTCACAGCTCTGACTGTAGTTGGCGATGGTAACGGTCGCGTTGGTTTTGGTTACGGTAAAGCGCGTGAAGTTCCAGCAGCGATCCAGAAAGCGATGGAAAAAGCCCGTCGCAATATGATTAACGTCGCGCTGAACAACGGCACCCTGCAACACCCGGTTAAAGGTGTTCACACGGGTTCTCGTGTATTCATGCAGCCAGCTTCCGAAGGTACCGGTATCATCGCCGGTGGTGCAATGCGCGCCGTTCTGGAAGTTGCTGGGGTTCATAACGTTCTGGCTAAAGCATATGGTTCCACCAACCCGATCAACGTGGTTCGTGCAACTATTGATGGCCTGGAAAATATGAATTCTCCAGAAATGGTCGCTGCCAAGCGTGGTAAATCCGTTGAAGAAATTCTGGGGAAATAAACCATGGCAAAGACTATTAAAATTACTCAAACCCGCAGTGCAATCGGTCGTCTGCCGAAACACAAGGCAACGCTGCTTGGCCTGGGTCTGCGTCGTATTGGTCACACCGTAGAGCGCGAGGATACTCCTGCTGTTCGTGGTATGGTCAACGCGGTTTCCTTCATGGTTAAAGTTGAGGAGTAAGAGATGCGTTTAAATACTCTGTCTCCGGCCGAAGGCTCCAAAAAGGCGGGTAAACGCCTGGGTCGTGGTATCGGTTCTGGCCTCGGTAAAACCGGTGGTCGTGGTCACAAAGGTCAGAAGTCTCGTTCTGGCGGTGGCGTACGTCGCGGTTTCGAGGGTGGTCAGATGCCTCTGTACCGTCGTCTGCCGAAATTCGGCTTCACTTCTCGCAAAGCAGCGATTACAGCCGAAGTTCGTCTGTCTGACCTGGCTAAAGTAGAAGGCGGCGTAGTAGACCTGAACACGCTGAAAGCGGCTAACATTATCGGTATCCAGATCGAGTTCGCGAAAGTGATCCTGGCTGGTGAAGTCACTACTCCGGTAACTGTTCGTGGCCTGCGTGTTACTAAAGGCGCTCGTGCTGCTATCGAAGCTGCTGGCGGTAAAATCGAGGAATAAGTAGCAGATGGCTAAACAACCGGGATTAGATTTTCAAAGCGCCAAAGGTGGCTTAGGCGAGCTGAAACGCAGACTGCTGTTTGTTATCGGCGCGCTGATTGTGTTCCGTATTGGCTCTTTTATTCCGATCCCTGGTATTGATGCCGCTGTACTTGCCAAACTGCTTGAGCAACAGCGAGGCACCATCATTGAAATGTTTAACATGTTCTCTGGTGGTGCACTCAGCCGTGCTTCTATCTTTGCTCTGGGTATCATGCCGTATATTTCGGCGTCGATTATTATCCAGCTGCTGACGGTGGTTCATCCAACGCTGGCAGAAATTAAGAAAGAAGGGGAGTCTGGTCGTCGTAAGATCAGCCAGTACACCCGCTACGGTACTCTGGTGCTGGCGATATTCCAGTCGATCGGTATTGCTACCGGTCTGCCGAATATGCCTGGTATGCAAGGCCTGGTAATGAATCCGGGCTTTGCATTCTATTTCACCGCTGTTGTAAGTCTGGTTACAGGAACCATGTTCCTGATGTGGTTGGGCGAACAGATTACTGAACGTGGTATCGGCAACGGTATCTCAATCATCATCTTCGCCGGTATTGTCGCGGGACTCCCGCCAGCCATTGCCCATACTATCGAGCAAGCGCGTCAAGGCGACCTGCACTTCCTCGTGTTGCTGTTGGTTGCAGTATTAGTATTTGCAGTGACGTTCTTTGTTGTATTTGTTGAGCGTGGTCAACGCCGTATTGTGGTAAACTACGCAAAACGTCAGCAGGGTCGTCGTGTCTATGCTGCACAGAGCACACATTTACCGCTGAAAGTGAATATGGCGGGGGTAATCCCGGCAATTTTCGCTTCCAGTATTATTCTGTTCCCGGCAACCATCGCGTCATGGTTCGGGGGCGGTACTGGTTGGAACTGGCTGACAACAATTTCGCTGTATTTGCAGCCTGGGCAACCGCTTTATGTGTTACTCTATGCGTCTGCAATCATCTTCTTCTGTTTCTTCTACACGGCGTTGGTTTTCAACCCGCGTGAAACAGCAGATAACCTGAAGAAGTCCGGTGCATTTGTACCAGGAATTCGTCCGGGAGAGCAAACGGCGAAGTATATCGATAAAGTAATGACCCGCCTGACTTTGGTTGGTGCGCTTTACATTACCTTTATCTGCCTGATCCCGGAGTTCATGCGTGATGCAATGAAAGTACCGTTCTACTTTGGTGGGACCTCACTGCTTATCGTTGTCGTCGTGATTATGGACTTTATGGCTCAAGTGCAAACTCTGATGATGTCCAGTCAGTATGAGTCTGCATTGAAGAAGGCGAACCTGAAAGGCTACGGCCGTTAATTGGTCGCCCGAGAAGTTACGGAGAGTAAAAATGAAAGTTCGTGCTTCCGTCAAGAAATTATGCCGTAACTGCAAAATCGTTAAGCGTGATGGCGTCATCCGCGTGATTTGCAGTGCCGAGCCGAAGCATAAACAGCGCCAAGGCTGATTTATTCGCATATTTTTCTTGCAAAGTTGGGTTGAGCTGGCTAGATTAGCCAGCCAATCTTTTGTATGTCTGTACGTTTCCATTTGAGTATCCTGAAAACGGGCTTTTCAGCATGGTGCGTACATATTAAATAGTAGGAGTGCATAGTGGCCCGTATAGCAGGCATTAACATTCCTGATCAGAAACATGCTGTGATCGCGTTAACTTCGATCTACGGCGTCGGTAAGACCCGTTCTAAAGCCATTCTGGCTGCAGCGGGTATCGCTGAAAATGTTAAGATCAGTGAGCTGTCTGAAGAACAAATCGACACGCTGCGTGACGAAGTTGCCAAATTTGTCGTTGAAGGTGATCTGCGCCGTGAAATCAGCATGAGCATCAAGCGCCTGATGGATCTTGGTTGCTATCGCGGTTTGCGTCATCGTCGTGGTCTCCCGGTTCGCGGTCAGCGTACCAAGACCAACGCACGTACCCGTAAGGGTCCGCGCAAACCGATCAAGAAATAATCGGGGTGATTGAATAATGGCAAAGGCACCAATTCGTGCACGTAAACGTGTAAGAAAACAAGTCTCTGACGGCGTGGCTCATATCCATGCTTCTTTCAACAACACCATCGTGACTATCACTGATCGTCAGGGTAACGCGCTGGGTTGGGCAACAGCCGGTGGTTCCGGTTTCCGTGGTTCTCGCAAATCCACTCCGTTTGCAGCTCAGGTTGCAGCAGAGCGTTGCGCTGACGCCGTAAAAGAATACGGTATCAAGAATCTGGAAGTTATGGTTAAAGGTCCGGGTCCAGGTCGCGAATCTACCATTCGTGCACTGAACGCCGCTGGTTTCCGCATCACTAATATTACTGATGTGACTCCGATCCCTCATAACGGTTGTCGTCCGCCGAAAAAACGTCGCGTATAACGCTTCGTTTTCCAGGTTTGTTGGAGAAAGAAAATGGCAAGATATTTGGGTCCTAAGCTCAAGCTGAGCCGTCGTGAGGGCACCGACTTATTCCTTAAGTCTGGCGTTCGCGCGATCGATACCAAGTGTAAAATTGAACAAGCTCCTGGCCAGCACGGTGCGCGTAAACCGCGTCTGTCTGACTATGGTGTGCAGTTGCGTGAAAAGCAAAAAGTTCGCCGTATCTATGGTGTGCTGGAGCGTCAGTTCCGTAACTACTACAAAGAAGCAGCGCGTCTGAAAGGCAACACCGGTGAAAACCTGTTGGCTCTGCTGGAAGGTCGTCTGGACAACGTTGTATACCGTATGGGCTTCGGCGCCACTCGTGCAGAAGCACGCCAGCTGGTTAGCCATAAAGCAATTATGGTAAACGGTCGTGTTGTTAACATCGCTTCTTATCAGGTTAGTCCGAATGACGTTGTTAGCATTCGTGAGAAAGCGAAGAAGCAGTCTCGCGTGAAAGCCGCTCTGGAGCTGGCTGAGCAGCGTGAAAAGCCAACCTGGCTGGAAGTTGATGCTGGCAAGATGGAAGGTACGTTTAAGCGTAAGCCTGAGCGTTCTGATCTGTCTGCGGACATTAACGAACACCTGATCGTCGAGCTTTACTCCAAGTAAAGCTTAGTACCAAAGAGAGGACACAATGCAGGGTTCTGTGACAGAGTTTCTAAAACCGCGCCTGGTAGATATCGAGCAAGTGAGTTCGACGCACGCCAAGGTGACCCTTGAGCCTTTAGAGCGTGGCTTTGGCCATACTCTGGGTAACGCACTGCGCCGTATTCTGCTCTCATCGATGCCGGGTTGCGCGGTGACCGAGGTTGAGATTGATGGTGTACTACATGAGTACAGCACCAAAGAAGGCGTTCAGGAAGACATCCTGGAAATCCTGCTCAACCTGAAAGGGCTGGCGGTGAGAGTTCAGGGTAAAGATGAAGTTATTCTTACCTTGAATAAATCTGGCATTGGCCCTGTGACTGCAGCCGACATTACCCATGACGGGGATGTCGAAATCGTCAAGCCGCAGCACGTGATCTGCCACCTGACCGATGAGAACGCGTCTATTAGCATGCGTATCAAAGTTCAGCGCGGTCGTGGTTATGTGCCGGCTTCTACCCGAATTCATTCGGAAGAAGATGAGCGCCCAATCGGCCGTCTGCTGGTCGACGCATGCTACAGCCCTGTAGAGCGTATTGCCTACAATGTTGAAGCAGCGCGTGTAGAACAGCGTACCGACCTGGACAAGCTGGTCATCGAAATGGAAACCAACGGCACAATCGATCCTGAAGAGGCGATTCGTCGTGCGGCAACCATTCTGGCTGAACAACTGGAAGCTTTCGTTGACTTACGTGATGTACGTCAGCCGGAAGTGAAAGAAGAGAAACCAGAATTCGATCCGATCCTGCTGCGCCCTGTTGACGATCTGGAATTGACTGTCCGCTCTGCTAACTGCCTTAAAGCAGAAGCTATCCACTATATCGGTGATCTGGTACAGCGTACCGAGGTTGAGCTCCTTAAGACGCCTAACCTGGGTAAAAAATCTCTTACTGAGATTAAAGACGTGCTGGCTTCCCGTGGACTGTCTCTGGGCATGCGCCTGGAAAACTGGCCACCGGCAAGCATCGCTGACGAGTAACCGGATCACAGGTTAAGGTTTTACTGAGAAGGATAAGGTCATGCGCCATCGTAAGAGTGGTCGTCAACTGAACCGCAACAGCAGCCATCGCCAGGCTATGTTCCGCAACATGGCAGGTTCACTGGTTCGTCATGAGATCATCAAGACGACCCTGCCTAAAGCGAAAGAGCTGCGTCGCGTAGTTGAGCCGCTGATTACTCTTGCCAAGACTGATAGCGTAGCTAATCGTCGTCTGGCATTCGCCCGTACTCGTGATAACGAGATCGTGGCAAAACTGTTTAACGAACTGGGCCCGCGTTTCGCGAGCCGCGCCGGTGGTTACACTCGCATTCTGAAGTGTGGCTTCCGTGCAGGCGACAACGCGCCGATGGCATACATCGAGCTGGTTGATCGTTCTGAGTCGAAAGCAGAAGCTGCTGCAGAGTAATCTGTAGTAACGTAAAAAAACCCGCTCCGGCGGGTTTTTTTATATCCGCCGTATCCCCACTTATCTACAATATCTGTACTCTTTTTGTTCATCCCCTGGAGTTGTTGTATGTGGTTACTGGACCAGTGGGCAGAGCGCCATATTACCGATGCACAGATTAAAGGTGAGTTTGATAATCTGCCCGGCAGCGGTGAGCCGCTGGCCCTGGATGATGACTCACATGTGCCGCCTGAATTACGGACTGGCTACCGTTTACTCAAAAATGCCGGTTGCCTTCCCCCGGAGCTTGAACAGCGTAAAGAAGCCATTCAGCTACTGGATCTACTTAAAGGTATTCGTCAGGACGATCCACGGTATCAGGAAGTGAGCCGTCGTTTATCGCTCCTTGAACTAAAACTACGACAGGCGGGGCTGAGTACCGGGTTTTTACGCGGTGAATATGCAGATAAATTGCTGCATAAGATTAATGATGACTAACGGAGCTTATATGTATCGTATTGGTGAACTGGCAAAGCTGGCAGAAGTGACGCCTGATACCATCCGCTACTATGAAAAGCAGCAGATGATGGAGCATGAAGTGCGTACGGAAGGTGGTTTCCGACTCTACACGGAAAACGATCTTCAGCGCCTTAAGTTTATCCGCTATGCCCGGCAGTTGGGCTTTACGCTTGAGTCGATCCGGGAACTGTTGTCGATCCGTGTCGATCCTGAACACCATACCTGCCAGGAGTCGAAAGGAATCGTGCAGGAAAGGCTGAAAGAGGTCGAATCACGAATTGCGGAATTACAGAGTATGCAGCGTTCATTGCAGAGGCTGAACGATGCCTGCTGTGGAACGGCACACAGCAGCGTCTATTGTTCAATTCTGGAAGCACTGGAACAAGGCGCCAGCGGAGTAAAGCCGGAGTGTTGATTTATTGACCTGATGAGCCTACACTCGCGCCGTTAAACCATACAAACTGGAGTTATTATGAGTCGTTATCAGCATACGAAAGGGCAGATAAAAGACAACGCCATTGAGGCATTACTGCACGATCCGCTTTTCAGACAACGTGTTGAAAAAAATAAGAAAGGGAAAGGAAGTTATCTGCGTAAAGGCAAACATGGCAATCGGGGTAACTGGGAGGCCAGTGGCAAGAAAGTGAATCACTTTTTTACCACTGGCTTTCTGCTTATTAAGGCTTGTTAAGAACGGTTGTTTTGTTCTTTCAGAAGATCGCGGATCTCAGAAAGCAATACTTCTTCCGTTGTCGGCGCTGGCGCTTCCGTCGGTTCTTCTTTCTTACGATTCAGTTTGTTGATCAGTTTGATAGCCATGAAGATAGCAAACGCCACAATAACAAAATCAAAGACGTTCTGAATAAACACACCGTAATGCATCACGACTGCCGGGATATCTCCCTGCGCTTCGCGTAGCGTAAAGGCAAACTGTTTAAAATCGATCCCGCCAATTAACAATCCCAGCGGCGGCATAATGATATCAGCAACCAGAGAAGAAACGATCTTCCCGAATGCCGCACCAATAATCACACCCACTGCCAAATCAACAACATTCCCGCGCATCGCGAATTCGCGAAACTCTTTAATAAAGCTCATTTTATTCTCCCTATGCAACAGACGTTTATAAGTTTAACAAATGTTAAGGCATTTTCCATTTATGGATTGTTTAAAGGAGCATTTATTAGGCCCTGATAAAACAGGGGAATTAAAGAGGGCGCTGCATTAGCGCCCAAATAATTACAGGAAGAAAGGACTTGGCTGGAATAAGCGTTCGACGTCGGTAATAAACTTTTTATCCGTCAGGAACATAATCACATGATCGCCTTGTTCAATGCGCAAATTGTCATTGGCAATCATTACATCGTTACCGCGAACCACAGCGCCAATTATTGTTCCTGGTGGAAGTTTAATTTCATCAATGGCGCGGCCTACGACGCGAGATGTACTTTCATCACCGTGGGCAACGGCTTCAATTGCTTCTGCTACACCACGACGTAGCGATGACACTCCCACAATATCGGCTTTACGCACATGGCTGAGTAACGCGGAGATCGTGGCCTGCTGTGGTGAAATGGCAATATCAATGACGCTCCCCTGGACGAGATCCACATAGGCGCGACGTTGAATGAGCACCATTACTTTCTTCGCACCCATCCGTTTGGCCAGCATTGCCGACATAATGTTGGCTTCATCATCGTTGGTGACTGCAATAAACAGATCAACCTGATCAATATGCTCTTCAGCCAGCAGTTCCTGATCCGACGCATCGCCAAAAAAGACGATCGTATTTTGCAGTTTTTCGGCAAGTTCGGAGGCCCGCTGTTGATCGCGCTCGATCAGTTTGACGCTGTAATCTTTTTCCAGACGACGCGCGAGACCGGCACCGATATTTCCCCCGCCGACTAACATAATACGCTTATAGGGTTTCTCCAGACGTTGCAGCTCGCTCATTACCGCGCGGATATGCTGCGATGCGGCAATAAAAAAGACTTCATCGCCTGCTTCTACAATAGTCGAACCCTGGGGGCGAATGGGGCGGTCATGACGGAATATCGCGGCGACGCGGGTATCAATATGCGGCATATGCTCACGCATCGTGGATAACGCGTTCCCGATCAGCGGCCCGCCATAATAGGCTTTCACTACCGCAAGACTGACTTTACCTTCGGCGAAATTAACGACCTGCAATGCGCCGGGATATTCGATCAGGCGATAAATGTTATCGATGACCAGTTGCTCTGGCGCAATAAGATGGTCGATGGGGACGGCTTCAGAGTGGAAGAGTTTATCCGCATCGCGGACATAATCTGGCGAGCGGATACGGGCGATACGATTTGGCGTATTGAAGAGTGAATAGGCCACCTGGCAGGCGACCATATTCGTTTCATCGGAACTGGTCACGGCGACCAGCATATCCGCATCGTCTGCACCCGCTTCACGCAGTACGCGGGGGTGAGAGCCATGCCCTTGCACGACGCGGAGATCGAACTTGTCCTGTAAACTACGCAGGCGTTCGCCATTGATATCGACCACCGTGATGTCGTTGTTCTCTCCGACCAGGTTTTCAGCCAGCGTGCCGCCGACCTGCCCTGCGCCCAGAATGATAATTTTCATCAGTCGCGACCCGTTATCTCATCACTTTTTGATTAGCTTAGCGTAAAAGAAGCCGTCACCTTCTTCCGCACCTGGCAGATTTTGCACGCCCGGTTGAGCGGGGGTTCCGGTGCCGGTCAGGGTGGCGTCCGGGGTGCGCTGTAAAAAGGCCTGAATCTGTTGGCTATTCTCTTCCGGCAGGACAGAACAGGTCGCGTAGACCAGTGTTCCGCCTGACTTTAAATGTGGCCATATGGCATCCAGAATTTCCGACTGTAATTTTGCCAGTTCAGCAATATCACGATCGCGGCGTAGCCATTTGATATCCGGGTGACGACGAATGACGCCGGTGGCTGAACAAGGCGCATCCAGCAGAATACGGTCAAATTTCTGCTCGCCACACCATTGCGCGGGATATCGACCATCACCCTGTTTGACGGTTGCCTTCATCCCCAGACGTTTAAGGTTATCGTAAACGCGTGAAAGACGCTGTTCGTCGACATCGACAGCCAACACCTGCGCTTCAGGCGCGGCTTCGAGTATATGCGTTGTTTTACCCCCCGGTGCGGCGCACAAATCCAGGATTTGCTCGCCGTTTTGTGGGGCGAGGAAGCTAACACAGCCTTGCGCGGCAGCATCCTGAACCGTTACCCAACCCTCTTCAAAGCCGGGTAAGGCATGAACCGGCGCCGGAGACTCAAGACGTAGGGCGTCAGGATAGGCCGAGTGGGGAAAACCGTTCATTCCTGCGTCCTGCAATAACGCGAGCCAGCTGTCGCGTGAATGATGTGTACGGTTCACGCGTAGCCACATTGGAGGACGTTGGTTGTTGGCTTCGACAATCGCTTCCCATTGGGTGGGATAGGATTTTTGCAGGCGCTTTAGCAGCCAGGACGGATGCAGAAAACGTGCCTCGCTGGTCGCAAACTCAGCCAGCAACGCCTCCTGCTGACGCTGAAACTGACGCAAAACGCCATTGATCAGCCCCTTAAGCTGTGGGCGCTTAATAGCAACAGCACCTTCAACCGTTTCTGCGAGGGCCGCATGTGGTGGAATTCGTGTGTGCAATAGCTGGTAAAACCCTACCATGATCAGGTAATGCACGGTGCGTTGCTTACCGGTCATCGGACGAGACATTAATTTATTAATCAGCCACTCCAGCTGCGAAAGGGTGCGCAACACGCCAAAGCACAGCTCCTGAAGCAGCGCTTTGTCTTTATCGGAGACTTTTTGCTGTAGTGGTGGCAGGACATTACTTAAGGATTGCCCTTGCTCAACGACCTGCTCAACGGCCTGTGCCGCCAGACTGCGTAAATTTTGTTTTTTCATAACCGCAAAAATAAAAATGCCCGGTAACACCGGGCGTAGTAAGACGTGACCGTCAGGCCAGACGGTTGCCAGGAATAAACCATTCCCGACGTGAATTTAAAAGATCCTGCGCGCTCATTGCCTTCTTACCTGCGGGTTGAAGGGAGAGCAGGTTCAGGATGCCGTTGCCGGTTGCAACCTGAATACCTTGTTTAGTCGCGTCAAGAATGGTGCCCGGTTCCGCTTGCGTTACGCGCTCTATCACTGACGCCTGCCACACTTTTACCGGCTGACCGTCAATTTCCATCCAGCTCATTGGCCAGGGATTAAAGGCGCGGATGCAGCGTTCAAGCTGTGCGGCAGAGAGAGACCAGTCCATACGCGCCTCTTCTTTGCTGAGTTTCTCAGCGTGAGTGGCCAGGGCGTTGTCCTGTACTTCTGGCTTCGCGGTACCGTTTTCTAACTGTTTCAGCGTTTCAATCAGCCCCTGTGGGCCAAGATCCGCCAGCTTGTCATACAGCGTGCCGCTGGTGTCTTTCTCGGTGATTGGACAGGCAAGTTTATAGAGCATATCGCCAGTATCCAGACCCACATCCATTTGCATGATGGTTACGCCCGTTTCGGCATCACCAGCCCAAAGTGAACGTTGGATCGGCGCTGCGCCACGCCAGCGCGGGAGCAGGGAACCGTGAACGTTGATGCAGCCGAGTCGCGGCATATCAAGCACCGCTTTTGGCAGAATCAGGCCATACGCCACCACGACCATTACGTCAGCGTGTAAGTCCGCGACTAAATGCTGGTTTTCTTGTGGGCGCAAGGAGGCGGGCTGAAAAACCGCTATTCCTTTCTCTTCCGCCAGCACTTTCACCGGGCTGGGCATCAGCTTTTTACCGCGTCCAGCCGGGCGGTCGGGTTGGGTAAACACGCCAACGATGTTGTGTCCAGAAGACAACAGCGCGTCAAGATGACGCGCTGCAAAGTCAGGTGTACCCGCAAAAATAATACGTAGTGAGTCTGACACGTTGATTCTTGTCCTTAAGCTCGGGCGTTCAGGCGGTCGAGTTTCTCAACTTTCTGACGAATACGTTGTTGCTTCAGCGGCGACAGATAATCGATAAACAGTTTACCGACCAGGTGATCCATCTCGTGCTGAATACAGATAGCCAACAGACCGTCTGCTTCCAGCTCAAAAGATTTACCGTCGCGGTCGAGTGCGCGAATTTTCACTTTCTCCGCACGCGGCACTAAAGCTCGCTGTTCTGGAATAGACAGACAGCCTTCTTCAATCCCCGTCTCACCGCTTTTTTCCAGCAGTTCCGGGTTGATTAACACCAGACGCTCGTCGCGGTTTTCCGAAACATCAATCACGATGATACGTTGATGAATATCGACCTGCGTTGCCGCCAGGCCAATACCTTCTTCTGCATACATCGTTTCGAACATATCATCGACGATACGCTGAATTTCTGCATTCACTTCTTCTACCGGTTTTGCGACTTTGCGAAGACGCTCGTCCGGAATATGTAACACTTGCAAAACTGCCATAATTATCCAGAGTTGTGTTCAGGAGTTGGAAAGATTATTACCTCTATTCTAGACAAAACCCCCTCCGATTGACAGCATCAGTGACCAATCGCAAAGATTGCCAGGACAGCTTGTGGCAGGGGAATAAGGATGACCCGTACCGAAATTTGGTTACGTTTGATGCATGTGAGTGAATTGTATGGCGATGCAATGTTGAGCATTGCGAATTTGCTCATACAACAGCGTCAGATTGATAAGACTTTACTTCAGAACGCAGGGTTAACGTCCCGACAAGCGGAACGCTTTTTAACCGTCCCGCAAAAAGTGCTGGATGACGCGCAGCACTGGCTTGAGCAACCTCATCACCATTTGATTCTGGCCGGCAGCGCGCGTTATCCGGCACAGTTGAATGCGATTGCAGATTATCCCGGCGCTTTTTTTGTTGCGGGTGATCCAGAATGTCTCCAGAACTTCCAGCTTGGCGTCGTAGGAAGCCGGACACCTTCCTGGTATGGCGAGCGATGGGGGCGCTTGTTCTGTGAAAGTCTTGCCGTAAAAGGGGTGACGATTACCAGCGGGCTGGCGAGAGGAGTTGATGGCGTTGCGCATAAAGCCGCCTTAAACGCGAACGGGAAAAGCGTGGCTGTGCTGGGCAACGGTCTGGGAAGTATCCATCCCCGACGACATACCCGGCTGGCTGAGGGGCTGATAGACGTCGGTGGCGCGCTGGTGTCGGAGTTTCCATTAGCGACGCTCCCTTTACCGCACCATTTTCCCCGACGAAACCGCATCATTAGCGGTCTGAGCAAAGGCGTGCTGGTGGTTGAAGCGGCACTACGAAGCGGTTCTTTGGTTACCGCGCGCTGTGCGCTGGAGCAAGGGAGGGATGTCTTTGCCTTGCCAGGGCCGATAGGCAGCCCTGGCAGTGAAGGGCCGCATTGGTTGATCAAACAGGGCGCCACTCTTGTGACGGCGCCAGAGGATATTCTGGAAAATTTGCAATACGGCTTACATTGGCTGCCAGATGAGGCCGAAAATTCACTTTATTCACCAGATCAGGAAGTCGCAGCATTGCCATTTCCTATGCTCCTGGCTAACGTAGGAGATGAGGTAACACCTGTTGACGTCGTCGCTGAACGTGCCGGCCAACCTGTGCCAGAGGTAGTGGCTCAGCTACTCGAACTGGAGTTAGCAGGATGGATCGCAGCTGTACCCGGCGGCTATGTCCGATTAAGGAGGGCAAGCCATGTTCGACGTACTAATGTATTTGTTTGAGACTTACATCCATAACGAAGCTGAATTGCGTGTGGATCAGGACAAACTGGAACGGGATCTTACCGACGCTGGCTTTGACCGTGAAGACATCTACAACGCGCTACTGTGGCTGGAAAAGCTTGCTGATTATCAGGAAGGCCTCGCCGAACCTATGCAACTGGCTTCCGATCCGCTCTCCGTACGTATTTACACGGCAGAGGAGTGCAATCGACTGGATGCCAGCTGTCGGGGGTTTCTGTTATTCCTCGAGCAGATTCAGGTGCTAAACCTCGAAACGCGAGAAATGGTGATTGAACGCGTGCTCGCGCTGGATACCGCAGAATTCGATCTGGAAGACCTGAAGTGGGTGATCCTGATGGTTTTATTTAACATTCCGGGTTGTGAAAATGCGTATCAGCAAATGGAAGAATTACTCTTTGAAGTGAATGAAGGTATGCTGCATTAATCGACCTTCATTCAGCATGAGTTGTTATGGCTAAATCAGCACTGTTTACGGTGCATAAAAATGAGCCCTGCCCACAGTGCGGGGCTGAACTTGTTATTCGCTCCGGGAAACATGGTCCTTTTCTCGGCTGCTCACACTATCCAGAATGTGATTATGTCCGTCCGCTGAAATCGTCAGCAGACGGACATATCGTCAAAGTTCTGGAGGGGAAGTTTTGCCCGGCATGTGGTGCGGAGTTGGTATTGCGGCAGGGGCGGTTCGGCATGTTTATCGGTTGCAGTGACTACCCCGCGTGTGGCCATACCGAACTGATCGACAAACCAGACGAAACTGCCATTACCTGCCCTCAGTGCCAAAAAGGTCATCTGGTTCAACGGCGTTCCCGTTATGGTAAAACCTTTCATTCCTGCGATCGCTATCCTGAATGTCAGTTTGTCATTAACTTCAAACCGATAGCCGGAGAGTGTCCTGAATGTCACTATCCGCTACTCATCGAAAAGAAAACCGCGCAGGGTGTGAAGCACTTTTGCGCCAGTAAACAATGTGGAAAGCCGGTTCCGGCGGAACAACAAAGTGAATAATAACCTGCCCACAGACGCTATCGCGGCAGCGGTAGCGGTACTGCATAAAGAATGTGTCATCGCGTATCCCACAGAAGCTGTTTTCGGTGTCGGGTGCGATCCTGATAGTGAAACGGCGGTCAACCGCTTACTGGAATTGAAGCAGCGCCCGGTTGAGAAAGGCCTCATTTTAATTGCGGCAAATTTTGAGCAGCTTAAGCCATATATTGATGACAGCATGCTGACAGATACGCAACGAGAAGCGATCTTTGCGTGCTGGCCAGGCCCGGTGACGTTTGTTTTTCCTGCACCGGCGACAACGCCGCGCTGGTTGACGGGACGTTTTGATTCGCTGGCGGTTCGCGTTACGGATCACCCGCTGGTGGTCTCATTGTGCCAGGCTTATGGCAAACCGTTAGTTTCCACCAGTGCGAATTTGACAGGGTTGCCTCCCTGCCGCACGGTCGAAGAAGTACGGGCGCAGTTTGGCGCGGATTTCCCCGTTGTTGAGGGTGAAACGGGAGGACGCCTGAATCCTTCTGAAATTCGTGATGCCCTGACGGGCGAGCTGTTTCGACAGGGGTAATACGATGGAAACCTATGCTGTTTTTGGTAACCCGATTGCGCACAGCAAGTCGCCATTTATTCATCAGCAGTTTGCGCAGCAACTGAAGATAGATCATCTCTATGGGCGTGTTCTGGCGCCGGTTGATGATTTCGTGAATACCCTTAACGCCTTCTTTGCGCAAGGAGGGAAAGGGGCGAACGTTACCGTTCCTTTTAAAGAGGAAGCGTTTGCACGCGCAGATGAACTGACGGAGCGTGCGGCGCTTGCCGGGGCGGTGAATACCCTGAAACGCCTTGATGATGGTCGCTTGCTGGGGGATAACACTGACGGTATCGGTCTGTTGAGCGATCTTGAACGTTTGTCTTTCATTCGTCCGGGGCTACGCATCCTGCTGATTGGGGCGGGGGGGGCTTCCAGGGGCGTACTGTTACCGCTGCTATCAATGGATTGTGCGGTTACTATCGCGAACCGAACCGCTTCCCGTGCTGAAGAACTGGCGCAAATCTTCGCTCATACCGGCAGTGTTCAGGCCCTTCGTCTTGATGCGCTGGAAGGCCATGAATTCGATCTGATCATCAATGCGACATCCAGTGGAATTAGCGGTGATATTCCCGCGATCCCGTCATCGCTCATTCATCCTGCTGTCTGTTGCTACGATATGTTTTATCAAAAGGGAAATACGCCGTTCCTTGCCTGGTGTGCGGAGCAAGGGGCAAAACGGTATGCCGATGGTTTGGGGATGCTGGTGGGGCAAGCCGCGCATGCTGTGTTTCTCTGGCATGGCGTGTTGCCTGACGTGGAACCTGTTATTGCAACGCTGAAGCAGGAACTGTCGGCATGAACCAGGCTATTCAGTTTCCTGACAGAGAAGAGTGGGACGCGGACCTTGAGGCCGTTAGCTTTCCCGCACTGGTGAATGGGATGCAGTTAATGTGTGCTATCAAGGGAACCACGCTGGCGCATCGCTTTGGCGGCGATGCGCCAGAACGGTGGCTGGCAGACTTTTGTGAACATCGCTGGGATCTGGAAGAAGAAGCGGAAGCGTTGATCCAGTCCCAGCAAGAAGACGATCAGGGTTGGGTCTGGCTGTCCTGACTCAGGTATTCATCTTTCCATTTCACATAGTTATTTGCGGAGTACTGTAGCCCGGCTTTCTCTTCATCACTTAGCGGACGGATCTGCTTCACCGGGCTCCCCAGATACAGATAGCCGCTTTCCAGGCGCTTGTTTTGCGGCACCAGGCTGCCAGCGCCGATCATGACGTCATCTTCTATTACCGCGCCATCCAGCAGAATGGACCCCATGCCAACCAGAACCCGGTTGCCGATAGTGCAGCCGTGGAGCATGACTTTATGCCCGACAGTGACATCTTCACCCACAATAAGCGGATTACCTTGCGGGTTAGTGGTGGATTTGTGCGTCACATGCAGCACGCTGCCGTCCTGGATATTTGAGCGGGCGCCAATCTCTACATAGTTCACATCGCCACGAATGACGACCAGCGGCCAGATCCCGACGTCATCAGCCAGACGAACATCACCAATGACGACGCTACTGGAATCGATCATCACGCGTTGCCCGATCTGTGGGAAAAGATCCTTATAAGGACGTAATACGTCAGACATGTTTACCTCAACGAAAGAGAACAGTAATGAAGACTTTGGTTGGATTATTGGCGCTACGCAAGTGTTTCAGCTATCAAAAATCAGCCAAATTGCGCAGGAATGTAGCGAAAGGGGTAAAAAACAGGCATTCAGCAAAAAAGATCCAAAAAACGCTTGTGCAAAAAAATGGGATCCCTATAATGCGCCTCCGTTGAGACGACAAAGTGAAACGCTTCACAAGGTGGTCGGAACAACGAAGAGAAAAATCCTGAAATTCAGGGTTGACTCTGAAAGAGGAAAGCGTAATATACGCCACCTCGCGACAGAGCGCTAAAGCGCGTCGCAACTGCTCTTTAACAATTTATCAGACAATCTGTGTGGGCACTCAAAGTGACATGGATTCTTAATGTCTTCGGACAATAAATGAATACCAAGTCTCTGAGTGAACACGTAATTCATTACGAAGTTTAATTCACGAGCATCAAACTTAAATTGAAGAGTTTGATCATGGCTCAGATTGAACGCTGGCGGCAGGCCTAACACATGCAAGTCGAACGGTAACAGGAAGCAGCTTGCTGCTTTGCTGACGAGTGGCGGACGGGTGAGTAATGTCTGGGAAACTGCCTGATGGAGGGGGATAACTACTGGAAACGGTAGCTAATACCGCATAACGTCGCAAGACCAAAGAGGGGGACCTTCGGGCCTCTTGCCATCAGATGTGCCCAGATGGGATTAGCTTGTTGGTGGGGTAACGGCTCACCAAGGCGACGATCCCTAGCTGGTCTGAGAGGATGACCAGCCACACTGGAACTGAGACACGGTCCAGACTCCTACGGGAGGCAGCAGTGGGGAATATTGCACAATGGGCGCAAGCCTGATGCAGCCATGCCGCGTGTATGAAGAAGGCCTTCGGGTTGTAAAGTACTTTCAGCGGGGAGGAAGGTGTTGTGGTTAATAACCACAGCAATTGACGTTACCCGCAGAAGAAGCACCGGCTAACTCCGTGCCAGCAGCCGCGGTAATACGGAGGGTGCAAGCGTTAATCGGAATTACTGGGCGTAAAGCGCACGCAGGCGGTCTGTTAAGTCAGATGTGAAATCCCCGGGCTCAACCTGGGAACTGCATCTGATACTGGCAGGCTTGAGTCTCGTAGAGGGGGGTAGAATTCCAGGTGTAGCGGTGAAATGCGTAGAGATCTGGAGGAATACCGGTGGCGAAGGCGGCCCCCTGGACGAAGACTGACGCTCAGGTGCGAAAGCGTGGGGAGCAAACAGGATTAGATACCCTGGTAGTCCACGCCGTAAACGATGTCGACTTGGAGGTTGTGCCCTTGAGGCGTGGCTTCCGGAGCTAACGCGTTAAGTCGACCGCCTGGGGAGTACGGCCGCAAGGTTAAAACTCAAATGAATTGACGGGGGCCCGCACAAGCGGTGGAGCATGTGGTTTAATTCGATGCAACGCGAAGAACCTTACCTGGTCTTGACATCCACGGAAGTTTTCAGAGATGAGAATGTGCCTTCGGGAACCGTGAGACAGGTGCTGCATGGCTGTCGTCAGCTCGTGTTGTGAAATGTTGGGTTAAGTCCCGCAACGAGCGCAACCCTTATCCTTTGTTGCCAGCGGTTAGGCCGGGAACTCAAAGGAGACTGCCAGTGATAAACTGGAGGAAGGTGGGGATGACGTCAAGTCATCATGGCCCTTACGACCAGGGCTACACACGTGCTACAATGGCATATACAAAGAGAAGCGACCTCGCGAGAGCAAGCGGACCTCATAAAGTATGTCGTAGTCCGGATTGGAGTCTGCAACTCGACTCCATGAAGTCGGAATCGCTAGTAATCGTGGATCAGAATGCCACGGTGAATACGTTCCCGGGCCTTGTACACACCGCCCGTCACACCATGGGAGTGGGTTGCAAAAGAAGTAGGTAGCTTAACCTTCGGGAGGGCGCTTACCACTTTGTGATTCATGACTGGGGTGAAGTCGTAACAAGGTAACCGTAGGGGAACCTGCGGTTGGATCACCTCCTTACCTTAAAGAACCTGCCTTTG
>NZ_JAOWFM010000047.1:0-28623 GCF_030333655.1 Citrobacter sp. CK180
GCATTCGACCAGATCGATAACGCGCCGGAAGAAAAAGCTCGTGGTATCACCATCAACACTTCTCACGTTGAATACGACACCCCGACTCGCCACTACGCGCACGTAGACTGCCCGGGCCACGCCGACTATGTTAAAAACATGATCACCGGTGCTGCGCAGATGGACGGCGCGATCCTGGTTGTTGCTGCGACTGACGGCCCGATGCCGCAGACCCGTGAGCACATCCTGCTGGGTCGTCAGGTAGGCGTTCCGTACATCATCGTGTTCCTGAACAAATGCGACATGGTTGATGACGAAGAGCTGCTGGAACTGGTTGAGATGGAAGTGCGTGAACTGCTGTCTCAGTACGATTTCCCGGGCGACGACACGCCGATCGTTCGTGGTTCTGCTCTGAAGGCGCTGGAAGGCGACGCAGAGTGGGAAGCGAAAATCATCGAACTGGCTGGCTACCTGGATTCTTACATCCCGGAACCAGAGCGTGCGATTGACAAGCCTTTCCTGCTGCCGATCGAAGACGTATTCTCCATCTCCGGTCGTGGTACCGTTGTTACCGGTCGTGTAGAGCGCGGTATCATCAAAGTGGGCGAAGAAGTTGAAATCGTTGGTATCAAAGAGACTGCGAAGTCTACCTGTACTGGCGTTGAAATGTTCCGCAAACTGCTGGACGAAGGCCGTGCTGGTGAGAACGTAGGTGTTCTGCTGCGTGGTATCAAACGTGAAGAAATCGAACGTGGTCAGGTACTGGCTAAGCCGGGTTCCATCAAGCCGCACACCAAGTTCGAATCTGAAGTGTACATTCTGTCCAAAGATGAAGGCGGCCGTCATACTCCGTTCTTCAAAGGCTACCGTCCGCAGTTCTACTTCCGTACAACTGACGTGACTGGCACCATCGAACTGCCGGAAGGCGTAGAGATGGTAATGCCGGGCGACAACATCAAAATGGTTGTTACCCTGATCCACCCGATCGCGATGGACGACGGTCTGCGTTTCGCAATCCGTGAAGGCGGCCGTACTGTTGGCGCAGGCGTGGTTGCTAAAGTTCTCGGCTAATCGCTGATAACATTTGACGCAATGCGCAATAAAAGGGCATCATTTGATGCCCTTTTTGCACGCTTTCACATCAGAACCTGGCTCATCAGTGATTTTTTTTGTCATAATCATTGCTGAGACAGGCTCTGCTGAGGGCGTTTAGTCCGAAACGCAACACAGAGCATTTCGGTTTGGATTGCCTCGCATACGCGGGGTGAAAATGTTTGTAGAATACTTCTGACAGGTTGGTTTATGAGTGCGAATACCGAAGCTCAAGGAAGCGGGCGCGGCCTGGAAGCGATGAAGTGGGTCGTTGTTGTCGCATTGCTGCTTGTGGCTATTGTGGGCAACTACCTCTATCGCGACATGATGCTGCCGCTGCGTGCGCTGGCCGTAGTAATTCTGATTGCTGCAGCGGGTGGTGTCGCGCTGTTGACGACAAAAGGTAAAGCAACCGTTGCTTTTGCCCGTGAAGCGCGTACCGAAGTCCGTAAGGTCATTTGGCCGACTCGCCAGGAAACATTGCACACCACGCTGATTGTGGCTGCGGTTACCGCAGTAATGTCACTGATCCTGTGGGGACTGGATGGTATTCTGGTTCGCCTGGTATCCTTTATCACTGGCCTGAGGTTCTGAGATGTCTGAAGCTCCTAAAAAGCGCTGGTACGTCGTTCAGGCGTTTTCCGGTTTTGAAGGCCGCGTAGCAACATCGCTGCGTGAGCATATCAAATTACACAATATGGAAGAGTTGTTTGGTGAAGTCATGGTGCCGACCGAAGAAGTGGTCGAAATCCGTGGTGGCCAGCGTCGCAAAAGCGAGCGCAAATTCTTCCCGGGCTACGTCCTGGTTCAGATGGTGATGAACGACGCAAGCTGGCACTTGGTGCGCAGTGTTCCGCGTGTGATGGGCTTCATCGGCGGTACGTCTGACCGTCCGGCGCCAATCAGCGACAAAGAAGTTGATGCGATCATGAACCGTCTGCAACAGGTCGGTGATAAACCGCGTCCGAAAACGCTGTTTGAACCGGGTGAAATGGTTCGTGTTAACGACGGTCCGTTTGCTGACTTTAACGGCGTTGTTGAAGAAGTGGACTACGAGAAGTCCCGCCTGAAGGTGTCTGTTTCTATCTTTGGTCGTGCGACTCCGGTAGAACTGGACTTTGCCCAGGTTGAGAAAGCCTAAGCAGCGATCAAAAAAGCGGCGATTTAATCGTTGCACAAGGCGCGAGATTGGAATACAATTTCGCGCCTTTTGTTTTTATGGGCCTGGCCCGTAAAACGATTTTTTATATCACGGGGAGCCTGTTTTCAGGCGTTATACCCAAACGAGGAAATTGCAATGGCTAAGAAAGTACAAGCCTACGTCAAGCTGCAAGTTGCAGCTGGTATGGCTAACCCGAGTCCGCCAGTGGGTCCGGCTCTGGGTCAGCAGGGCGTAAACATCATGGAATTCTGCAAAGCGTTCAACGCAAAAACTGATTCCATCGAAAAAGGTCTGCCGATTCCGGTTGTTATCACCGTTTACGCTGACCGTTCTTTCACCTTCATTACCAAAACGCCTCCGGCAGCAGTTCTGCTGAAGAAAGCGGCTGGTATTAAGTCTGGTTCCGGCAAGCCGAACAAAGACAAAGTAGGTAAAATTTCCCGCGCTCAGCTGCAGGAAATCGCGCAGACCAAAGCTGCCGACATGACTGGTGCCGACATTGAAGCGATGACTCGCTCCATCGAAGGTACTGCACGTTCCATGGGCCTGGTAGTGGAGGACTAAGAAATGGCTAAACTGACCAAGCGCATGCGTGTGATCCGTGAGAAAGTTGATGCGACCAAACAGTACGACATCAACGAAGCTATCTCTCTGCTGAAAGAACTGGCCACTGCTAAGTTCGTAGAAAGCGTAGACGTTGCCGTTAACCTCGGCATCGACGCGCGTAAATCTGACCAGAACGTACGTGGTGCAACTGTACTGCCGCACGGTACTGGCCGTTCTGTTCGCGTAGCCGTATTTACCCAGGGTGCAAACGCTGAAGCTGCTAAAGCTGCTGGCGCTGAACTGGTAGGTATGGAAGATCTGGCTGAACAGATCAAGAAAGGCGAAATGAACTTTGACGTTGTTATTGCTTCCCCGGATGCAATGCGCGTTGTTGGCCAGCTGGGCCAGGTTCTGGGTCCGCGTGGCCTGATGCCGAACCCGAAAGTGGGTACTGTAACGCCTAACGTTGCTGAAGCGGTTAAGAACGCTAAAGCTGGTCAGGTTCGTTACCGTAACGACAAAAACGGCATCATCCACACCACCATCGGTAAAGTGGATTTTGACGCTGACAAACTGAAAGAAAACCTGGAAGCTCTGCTGGTTGCGCTGAAAAAAGCAAAACCGACTCAGGCGAAAGGCGTGTACATCAAGAAAGTTAGCATCTCCACCACCATGGGTGCTGGCGTTGCCGTTGATCAGTCCGGTCTGACTGCGACTGTGGCGAACTAATATTCGCCTTTACGTGGGCGGTGATTTTGTCTACAATCTTACCCCCACGTTTCTGCTAATTGCAGACGTATATCCGAGATATTCAGGCTGTGGCAAGGCGACAACTGAGTGAATCGCCAGGAGCATAGTCAACTATGTGACTGGTGTGAACGAAGGCAGTCAACGCCGGCACAGATTGAATAGCGACAGATAGACAAGATTTGTTCGTTGGAGCCTGGCCTATCCAGGCCTCCGTCGAAGACCGCAGGTGTTTCGTAAGAAACTTAATGCCCTGCGTAGACGGTGACAGAACGCTAAGATTATTTTTTATACTCTGGCTTGTTTCTGCTCACCGTATTAAGACGCTCTCCTCGTTGAGGAAAGTGAAGTGAGTTCCAGAGCATGAGCTCTGGCAAACATCCAGGAGCAAAGCTAATGGCTTTAAATCTTCAAGACAAACAAGCGATTGTTGCTGAAGTCAGCGAAGTAGCCAAAGGCGCGCTGTCTGCAGTAGTTGCGGATTCCCGTGGCGTAACTGTAGATAAAATGACTGAACTGCGTAAAGCAGGTCGTGAAGCTGGCGTTTACATGCGTGTTGTTCGTAACACCCTGCTGCGCCGCGTCGTTGAAGGTACTCCGTTCGAGTGCCTGAAAGACACGTTTGTTGGTCCGACCCTGATTGCATACTCTATGGAACACCCGGGCGCTGCTGCTCGTCTGTTCAAAGAGTTCGCGAAAGCGAATGCAAAATTTGAGGTCAAAGCCGCTGCCTTTGAAGGTGAGCTGATCCCGGCGTCTCAGATCGACCGCCTGGCAACTCTGCCGACCTACGAAGAAGCAATTGCACGCCTGATGGCAACCATGAAAGAAGCTTCGGCTGGCAAACTGGTTCGTACTCTGGCTGCTGTACGCGATGCGAAAGAAGCTGCTTAATCGCAGTTATCTTTGTAACGCATCCGCTTACGTATAAACTTATTCTGATATTCAGGAACAATTTAAATGTCTATCACTAAAGATCAAATCATTGAAGCAGTATCCGCTATGTCCGTAATGGACGTTGTAGAACTGATCTCTGCAATGGAAGAAAAATTCGGTGTTTCCGCTGCTGCTGCTGTTGCTGTAGCTGCTGGCCCGGTTGAAGCTGCTGAAGAAAAAACTGAATTCGACGTAATTCTGAAAGCTGCTGGCGCTAACAAAGTTGCTGTTATCAAAGCAGTACGTGGCGCAACTGGCCTGGGTCTGAAAGAAGCTAAAGACCTGGTAGAATCTGCTCCGGCCGCTCTGAAAGAAGGCGTGAGCAAAGATGACGCTGAAGCTCTGAAAAAATCTCTGGAAGAAGCTGGCGCTGAAGTTGAAGTTAAATAAGCCAACCCTTCCGGTTGCAGCCTAAGAAATTAGGCTGATGGCTGGTGACTTTTTAGTCACCAGCCTTTTTGCGCTGTAAGGCGCCAGTAGCGTTTCACACTGTTTGACTACTGGTTGTCCTGACAATGCTTGTTTCTATCGACGACTTAATATACTGCGACAGAACGCCCGTTCTGTGTAAATCGCAATGAAATGGTTTAAGCGTGATAGCAACAGGCATTGCGGAAAGTATTCCATTTTCCGGTCAACAAAATAGTGTTGCACAAACTGTCCCTCCGCAGGACAGATGGGTCGACTTGTCAGCGAGCTGAGGAACCCTATGGTTTACTCCTATACCGAGAAAAAACGTATTCGTAAGGATTTTGGTAAACGTCCACAAGTTCTGGATGTACCTTATCTCCTTTCTATCCAGCTTGACTCGTTTCAGAAGTTTATCGAGCAAGATCCTGAAGGGCAGTACGGTCTGGAAGCTGCATTCCGTTCCGTGTTCCCGATTCAGAGCTACAGCGGTAATTCCGAGCTGCAATACGTCAGCTACCGCCTTGGCGAACCGGTGTTTGACGTTCAGGAATGTCAGATCCGTGGCGTGACCTATTCCGCACCGCTGCGCGTAAAACTGCGTCTGGTGATCTACGAGCGCGAAGCGCCGGAAGGCACCGTAAAAGACATTAAAGAACAAGAAGTCTACATGGGCGAAATTCCGCTCATGACCGACAACGGTACTTTCGTTATCAACGGTACTGAGCGTGTTATCGTTTCCCAGCTGCATCGTAGCCCGGGTGTTTTCTTCGACAGCGATAAAGGTAAAACTCACTCTTCCGGTAAAGTACTGTATAACGCGCGCATCATTCCTTACCGTGGTTCATGGCTGGACTTCGAGTTCGATCCGAAAGACAACCTGTTTGTCCGTATCGACCGTCGTCGTAAACTGCCTGCGACCATCATTCTGCGTGCACTGCAATACACCACTGAGCAGATCCTGGACCTGTTCTTTGAGAAAGTGATCTTCGAGATCCGCGACAACAAGTTGCAGATGGAACTGGTGCCGGAACGCCTGCGTGGTGAAACCGCCTCCTTTGACATCGAAGCCAACGGCAAAGTGTACGTCGAAAAAGGTCGTCGCATTACTGCGCGCCACATTCGCCAGCTGGAAAAAGACGATATCAAACATATCGAAGTTCCGGTTGAGTACATCGCGGGTAAAGTGGCGTCTAAAGACTACGTTGACGAATCAACTGGCGAGCTGATCTGCGCAGCGAACATGGAGCTGAGCCTGGATCTGCTGGCGAAGCTGAGCCAGTCTGGCCACAAGCGTATCGAAACGCTGTTCACCAACGATCTGGATCACGGCCCGTACATTTCAGAAACGGTACGTATCGACCCGACCAACGATCGTCTGAGCGCGCTGGTAGAAATCTACCGCATGATGCGCCCGGGTGAGCCGCCGACTCGTGAAGCGGCTGAAAGCCTGTTTGAGAACCTGTTCTTCTCCGAAGACCGCTATGACCTGTCTGCGGTTGGTCGTATGAAGTTCAACCGTTCTCTGCTGCGCGACGAAATTGAAGGTTCCGGTATCCTGAGCAAAGACGACATCATTGACGTGATGAAGAAGCTCATTGATATCCGTAACGGTAAAGGCGAAGTCGATGATATCGACCACCTCGGCAACCGTCGTATCCGTTCCGTAGGCGAAATGGCGGAAAACCAATTCCGCGTTGGCCTGGTGCGTGTTGAGCGTGCGGTGAAAGAGCGTCTGTCTCTGGGCGATCTGGATACCCTGATGCCTCAGGACATGATCAACGCCAAACCGATTTCTGCGGCAGTGAAAGAGTTCTTCGGTTCCAGCCAGCTGTCTCAGTTTATGGACCAGAACAACCCGCTGTCTGAGATTACGCACAAACGTCGTATCTCCGCACTCGGCCCAGGCGGTCTGACCCGTGAACGCGCAGGCTTCGAAGTTCGAGACGTACACCCGACCCACTACGGTCGCGTATGTCCTATCGAAACGCCTGAAGGTCCGAACATCGGTCTGATCAACTCCCTGTCCGTGTACGCACAGACTAACGAATACGGTTTCCTTGAGACTCCGTATCGTAAAGTCACCGACGGCGTGGTGACTGACGAAATTCATTACCTGTCTGCTATCGAAGAAGGTAACTACGTTATCGCTCAGGCGAACTCCAACCTGGATGACGAAGGCCACTTTGTAGAAGATCTGGTTACCTGCCGTAGCAAAGGCGAATCCAGCTTGTTCAGCCGCGACCAGGTTGACTACATGGACGTTTCCACTCAGCAGGTGGTTTCCGTCGGTGCGTCCCTGATCCCGTTCCTGGAACACGATGACGCCAACCGTGCATTGATGGGTGCGAACATGCAACGTCAGGCGGTTCCGACTCTGCGCGCTGATAAGCCGCTGGTTGGTACCGGTATGGAACGTGCTGTTGCCGTTGACTCCGGTGTAACTGCGGTTGCTAAACGTGGCGGTACTGTTCAGTACGTAGATGCGTCCCGTATCGTTATCAAAGTTAACGAAGACGAGATGTACCCGGGCGAAGCAGGCATCGACATCTACAACCTGACCAAATACACCCGCTCTAACCAGAACACCTGTATCAACCAGATGCCGTGTGTTTCTCTGGGTGAGCCGGTTGAGCGCGGCGACGTGCTGGCTGACGGTCCGTCCACCGACCTCGGTGAACTGGCGCTGGGTCAGAACATGCGCGTAGCGTTCATGCCGTGGAACGGCTACAACTTCGAAGACTCCATCCTCGTTTCCGAGCGTGTTGTCCAGGAAGACCGTTTCACCACCATCCACATTCAGGAACTGGCCTGTGTGTCCCGTGACACCAAGCTGGGGCCGGAAGAGATCACCGCTGATATCCCGAACGTGGGTGAAGCTGCACTCTCTAAACTGGATGAATCCGGTATCGTTTACATCGGTGCGGAAGTGACCGGCGGCGACATTCTGGTTGGTAAGGTAACGCCGAAAGGTGAAACCCAGCTGACGCCAGAAGAAAAACTGCTGCGTGCGATCTTCGGTGAGAAAGCGTCTGACGTTAAAGACTCTTCTCTGCGCGTACCAAACGGTGTTTCCGGTACGGTTATCGACGTTCAGGTCTTTACTCGCGATGGCGTAGAAAAAGACAAACGTGCGCTGGAAATCGAAGAGATGCAGCTGAAGCAGGCGAAGAAAGACCTGTCTGAAGAATTGCAGATCCTCGAAGCTGGCCTGTTTAGCCGTATCCACGCTGTGCTGGTTTCCGGTGGCGTTGAAGCTGAGAAGCTCGACAAACTGCCGCGCGATCGCTGGCTGGAACTGGGCCTGACCGACGAAGAGAAACAAAATCAGCTGGAGCAACTGGCTGAGCAGTACGACGAACTGAAACACGAGTTCGAGAAAAAACTCGAAGCGAAACGCCGCAAAATCACTCAGGGCGACGATCTGGCACCGGGCGTGCTGAAGATTGTTAAGGTATATCTGGCGGTTAAACGCCGTATCCAGCCTGGTGACAAGATGGCAGGTCGTCACGGTAACAAGGGTGTAATTTCTAAGATCAACCCGATCGAAGATATGCCTTACGATGAAAACGGCACGCCGGTAGACATCGTACTGAACCCGCTGGGCGTACCATCTCGTATGAACATCGGTCAGATTCTGGAAACCCACCTGGGTATGGCTGCGAAAGGTATCGGCGATAAGATCAACGCCATGCTGAAACAGCAGCAGGAAGTCGCGAAACTGCGCGAATTCATCCAGCGTGCGTACGATCTGGGCGCTGACGTTCGTCAGAAAGTTGACCTGAATACCTTCAGCGATGAAGAAGTTCTGCGTCTGGCTGAAAACCTGCGCAAAGGTATGCCGATCGCAACGCCGGTGTTCGACGGTGCGAAAGAAGCGGAAATTAAAGAGCTGCTGAAACTGGGTGACCTGCCGACTTCCGGCCAGATCACGCTGTTTGACGGCCGTACCGGTGAACAGTTCGAGCGTTCGGTAACCGTAGGTTACATGTACATGCTGAAACTGAACCACCTGGTCGACGACAAAATGCACGCTCGTTCCACCGGTTCCTACAGCCTGGTTACTCAGCAGCCGCTGGGTGGTAAGGCGCAGTTCGGTGGTCAGCGCTTCGGGGAGATGGAAGTGTGGGCGCTGGAAGCATACGGCGCAGCATACACCTTGCAGGAAATGCTCACCGTTAAGTCTGATGACGTGAATGGCCGTACTAAGATGTATAAGAACATCGTGGACGGCAACCATCAGATGGAACCGGGCATGCCAGAATCCTTCAACGTATTGTTGAAAGAGATTCGTTCGCTGGGTATCAACATCGAACTGGAAGACGAGTAATTCTCGCTCAAACAGGTCACTGCTGCCGGGGTAATACCCGGCAGCGGAATGTGCTAACTCCGACGGGAGCAAATCCGTGAAAGACTTATTAAAGTTTCTGAAAGCGCAAACTAAAACCGAAGAGTTTGATGCGATCAAAATTGCTCTGGCTTCGCCAGACATGATCCGTTCATGGTCTTTCGGTGAAGTTAAAAAGCCGGAAACCATCAACTACCGTACGTTCAAGCCTGAGCGTGACGGCCTTTTCTGCGCCCGTATCTTCGGGCCGGTAAAAGATTACGAGTGCCTGTGCGGTAAGTACAAGCGCCTGAAACACCGTGGTGTGATCTGTGAGAAGTGCGGCGTTGAAGTGACCCAGACTAAAGTACGCCGTGAGCGTATGGGCCACATCGAGCTGGCGTCCCCGACTGCTCACATCTGGTTCCTGAAATCTCTGCCGTCTCGTATCGGCCTGCTGCTCGATATGCCGCTGCGCGATATCGAACGCGTGCTGTACTTCGAATCCTATGTGGTTATCGAAGGCGGTATGACTAATCTGGAACGCCAGCAGATCCTGACTGAAGAGCAGTATCTGGACGCGCTGGAAGAGTTCGGTGACGAATTCGACGCGAAAATGGGTGCGGAAGCTATTCAGGCCTTGCTGAAGAGCATGGATCTGGAGCAAGAGTGTGAAACTCTGCGCGAAGAGCTGAACGAAACCAACTCCGAAACCAAGCGTAAAAAGCTGACCAAGCGTATCAAACTGCTGGAAGCGTTCGTTCAGTCTGGTAACAAACCAGAGTGGATGATCCTGACCGTTCTGCCGGTTCTGCCGCCAGATCTGCGTCCGCTGGTTCCGCTGGATGGTGGTCGTTTCGCAACGTCGGATCTGAACGATCTGTATCGTCGCGTGATCAACCGTAACAACCGTCTGAAACGTCTGCTGGATCTGGCTGCGCCGGACATCATCGTACGTAACGAAAAACGTATGTTGCAGGAAGCGGTTGACGCCCTGCTGGATAACGGTCGTCGCGGTCGTGCGATCACCGGTTCTAACAAACGTCCTCTGAAATCTTTGGCCGACATGATCAAAGGTAAACAGGGTCGTTTCCGTCAGAACCTGCTCGGTAAGCGTGTTGACTACTCCGGTCGTTCTGTTATTACCGTAGGTCCATACCTGCGTCTGCATCAGTGCGGCCTGCCGAAGAAAATGGCGCTGGAGCTGTTCAAACCGTTCATCTACGGCAAGCTGGAACTGCGTGGCCTCGCCACCACCATCAAAGCCGCGAAGAAAATGGTTGAGCGTGAAGAAGCTGTCGTTTGGGATATCCTGGACGAAGTTATCCGCGAACACCCGGTACTGCTGAACCGTGCGCCAACACTGCACCGTTTGGGTATCCAGGCATTTGAACCGGTACTGATCGAAGGTAAAGCTATCCAGCTGCACCCGCTGGTTTGTGCGGCATATAACGCCGACTTCGATGGTGACCAGATGGCTGTTCACGTACCGCTGACGCTGGAAGCCCAGCTGGAAGCGCGTGCGCTGATGATGTCTACCAACAACATCCTGTCCCCGGCGAACGGCGAACCTATCATCGTTCCGTCTCAGGACGTTGTATTGGGTCTGTACTACATGACCCGTGACTGTGTTAACGCCAAAGGCGAAGGCATGGTGCTGACTGGCCCGAAAGAAGCTGAGCGTATTTATCGCGCTGGCCTGGCCTCTCTGCATGCGCGCGTTAAAGTGCGTATCACCGAATACGAAAAAGATGCTAACGGCGAATTCGTGGCGAAAACCAGCCTGAAAGACACGACCATCGGCCGTGCCATTCTGTGGATGATCGTACCGAAAGGTCTGCCTTTCTCCATCGTCAACCAGGCGCTGGGTAAGAAAGCCATCTCTAAAATGCTGAACACCTGCTACCGTATTCTGGGCCTGAAACCGACCGTTATTTTTGCGGACCAGACGATGTACACCGGCTTTGCTTATGCAGCGCGTTCAGGTGCATCCGTTGGTATCGACGATATGGTTATCCCGGAGAAGAAACACGAGATCATCTCCGAAGCGGAAGCCGAAGTTGCTGAGATCCAGGAACAGTTCCAGTCTGGTCTGGTAACAGCGGGCGAACGCTATAACAAAGTTATCGATATCTGGGCTGCGGCGAACGATCGTGTATCCAAGGCGATGATGGACAACCTACAGACCGAAACCGTGATTAACCGTGACGGTCAGGAAGAGCAGCAGGTTTCCTTCAACAGCATCTACATGATGGCCGACTCCGGTGCGCGTGGTTCTGCGGCACAGATTCGTCAGCTTGCTGGTATGCGTGGTCTGATGGCGAAGCCAGATGGCTCCATCATCGAAACGCCAATCACCGCGAACTTCCGTGAAGGTCTGAACGTACTCCAGTACTTCATCTCCACTCACGGTGCGCGTAAAGGTCTGGCGGATACCGCACTGAAAACAGCGAACTCCGGTTATCTGACTCGTCGTCTGGTTGACGTTGCGCAGGATCTGGTGGTAACTGAAGACGACTGCGGTACTCACGAAGGTATCCTGATGACTCCGGTTATCGAGGGTGGCGACGTTAAAGAGCCGCTGCGCGATCGCGTACTGGGTCGTGTGACTGCTGAAGACGTACTGAAGCCGGGCACCGCAGATATTCTGGTTCCGCGCAACACGCTGCTGCACGAACAGTGGTGTGACCTGCTGGAAGAGAACTCTGTTGACGCCGTTAAAGTGCGTTCCGTTGTATCCTGTGACACCGACTTTGGTGTATGTGCGCACTGCTACGGTCGTGACCTGGCGCGTGGCCACATCATCAACAAAGGTGAAGCTATCGGCGTTATCGCGGCACAGTCCATCGGTGAGCCGGGTACACAGCTGACGATGCGTACGTTCCACATCGGTGGTGCGGCATCTCGTGCGGCTGCTGAATCCAGCATCCAGGTGAAAAACAAAGGTAGCATCCGTCTGAGCAATGCGAAGTCGGTTGTGAACTCCAGCGGTAAACTGGTTATCACCTCCCGTAACACCGAGCTGAAACTGATCGACGAATTCGGTCGTACCAAAGAGAGCTATAAAGTGCCTTACGGCTCTGTTATGGCGAAAGGTGATGGTGAGCAGGTTGCCGGCGGCGAAACCGTTGCAAACTGGGACCCGCACACCATGCCGGTTATCACCGAAGTAAGTGGTTTCGTCCGCTTCACTGACATGATCGACGGCCAGACCATTACTCGTCAGACTGACGAGCTGACCGGTCTGTCTTCTCTGGTGGTCCTGGATTCCGCAGAGCGTACTACGGGTGGTAAAGACCTGCGTCCGGCGCTGAAAATCGTTGATGCTCAGGGTAACGACGTTCTGATCCCTGGCACCGATATGCCTGCGCAGTACTTCCTGCCGGGTAAAGCGATTGTTCAGCTGGAAGATGGCGTACAGATCAGCTCTGGTGACACCCTGGCGCGTGTTCCTCAGGAATCCGGCGGTACCAAGGATATTACCGGTGGTCTGCCGCGCGTTGCTGACCTGTTCGAAGCGCGTCGTCCGAAAGAGCCGGCAATCCTGGCTGAAATCAGCGGCATCATTTCCTTCGGTAAAGAAACCAAAGGTAAACGTCGTCTGGTTATCACCCCGGTAGACGGTAGCGAGCCGTACGAAGAGATGATTCCGAAATGGCGTCAGCTCAACGTGTTCGAAGGTGAACGTGTAGAACGTGGTGACGTGGTTTCCGATGGCCCGGAAGCGCCGCACGACATTCTGCGTCTGCGTGGTGTTCATGCTGTTACTCGTTACATCGTTAACGAAGTACAGGACGTATACCGTTTGCAGGGCGTTAAGATTAACGATAAACACATCGAAGTTATCGTTCGTCAGATGCTGCGTAAAGCCACCATCGAAAATGCAGGTAGCTCCGACTTCCTGGAAGGCGAGCAGGTTGAATACTCCCGCGTCAAGATCGCTAACCGCGACCTGGAAGCGAACGGCAAAGTGGGTGCAACGTTCTCCCGCGATCTGCTGGGTATCACCAAAGCGTCTCTGGCAACCGAGTCCTTCATCTCTGCGGCATCGTTCCAGGAGACCACGCGTGTCCTGACCGAAGCAGCCGTTGCGGGTAAACGCGACGAACTGCGTGGCCTGAAAGAGAACGTTATCGTGGGTCGTCTGATCCCGGCAGGTACCGGTTATGCGTACCACCAGGATCGTATGCGCCGCCGTGCTGCGGGTGAACTCCCGGCTGCACCGCAGGTGACTGCTGAAGATGCGTCTGCCAGCCTGGCAGAACTGCTGAACGCAGGCCTGGGCGGTTCTGATAACGATTAATCGTTGCTGACCATAATAAAAAACCCGCTTCGGCGGGTTTTTTTATGCCTGATGGCGCTTTGCTTATCAGGCCTACGGACACGGGGTGGACTTGTAGGCCGCCTGATGGCGCTTTGCTTATCAGGCCTACGGATACAGGGTGGACTTGTAGGCCGCCTGATGGCGCTTTGCTTATCAGGCCTACGGATACGGGGTGAACTTGTAGGCCGGATAAGGCGTAGCCGCCATCCGGCAACGGGTCTGCGGTACGCTTTAATTCACCAGCGGCAACCGACGATAAAGCTCAATCATATCGCCCGCCAAATCTTGAATAACCATCGCGTTCATCAGATGATCCTGGGAATGAACGGTGATCAGATTAACAGGCAGTTTTCCGGTTCCTTCATCAATCCCAATCAGCTTTGTCTGGATGCCGTGTGCCAGTTTGACAAACTCGCGCGACTCTTCCATCGCTTTCTCGGCGCCAGCAAAATCGCCTTTTCGCGCCAGTTGCAGCGCGGTCAGTGCCGAACTACGGGCTGCGCCTGCGTTGACCAGCAGCTCCATGATGATCGTCTCTAACTCTTCCATGCTATTACTCCATGAGCTTGAGGGCTTTTTCCAGCACGGCATCGCCTTTCATCATGCCGTAATCCATCATGTCGATAACCGCGACCTTTTTACCTAAGGGGTCGGCAAGCGCCTGTAATTTCGCCTGTTCATACTTGACCTGAGGGCCAAGCAAAACAATATCCGCAGTGGCGATGTTTTCTTTAAATTCAGCCACCGGAACAGCTTTGATACTGACTTCAACCCCTTTCTTCTGAGCGGCGTCTTTCATCCGTTGCACCAGCATGCTGGTGGACATCCCGGCGGCACAGCATAAAACGATATTCTTCATAATCGGCTCTCACGGTTCCCTTGGTTCTTCATCTTTAGCCTGTGGCCGGGGGGAGAACAACCGTCTTAAAGTGAATGTGTGTAAAACATCACACAAAAACTGAAACCGGTTGCAGTAATCCGATGGGGTCTGCAAAGACCGTCTGACCAGATGTGAAGGCAGGGCGAAATGAGGAAGGAATTTTTCGCCCTGGTCAGCGTCCGCTGCCGACCACGACAACATAAAAAAACGGGAGCCTGACGACAATCTCCCGTTTTTTGTATTACGCACCGGTGCGCAAAAAAATTACGCTGTGTCACATTCGTGCATTATGTTTGCGAAGCACGCCCCAGATAACTATCCCAGTCTTTCCAGACGGGCTGTAACCCCTGTGCGGTCAGTGCATTAGCAACGGCTTCCGGTCGGCGATCGTCATGAGGAGAAAACTGCTCCAGCTCGGGATGATTATCAGCATAGCCGCCTGGCTGCGTTTTTGAAAATGCGCTGACGTTATTAATCGCCAAAGGAATAACGTGATCGCGAAACCACGGCGATTCGCGCGTTGAGAGCGACAGCTCAATCTCCGGTGCCAGCAGACGAAATGCGCAAATGGTTTGCACCAACTGGCGCTCATCCATGATGGAGGCGGGTTCGACGCCGCCAGTACACGGGCGCAGACGCGGGAAGGAGATAGAGTAGCGGCTCTGCCAGTAATGCTTCTGCATCCAGAGCAGATGCTCGGCTACCATGTAGCAGTCCACACGCCAGCTATCAGACAGCCCAATCAACGCGCCGAGACCAATTTTGTCGATACCTGCCCGACCCAGCCTGTCCGGGGTTTCCAGCCGCCAGAAGAAATCCTGCTTTTTCCCTTTCAGATGGTGTTGTGCGTAAATCGCCTCATGGTAGGTCTCCTGGTAGACCATCACGCCGTCAAGCCCCAGCGTTTTTAACTCGCTATACTCTTCTTCCGCCAGCGGCTGCACTTCCATCTGGAGTGAAGAAAACTGGCGACGGATAGCGGGCAAATGACGACGAAAATAGTCCATGCCGACTTTGGCCTGGTGCTCGCCAGTGACCAGCAGGAGATGCTCAAAACCCAGCTCGCGAATCGCCTCGCATTCACGGCCTATTTCTGTTTCATCCAGCGTCTTGCGCTTAATGCGGTTACTCATGGAAAAGCCGCAGTAAGTGCAGTCGTTGGCGCACAGATTGGAGAGATACAGCGGCACATAAAAGCTGACGGTATTGCCAAAGCGCTGACGGGTAAGGCGCTGCGCTCGTTGGGCCAACGGCTCCAGATAGTCGCTGGCGGCGGGTGAAAGCAGCGCCATCATGTCGTCGCGGCTAAGTTGCGTGGCGTTAAGCGCCCGTTCCACATCGGCGGCGGTTTTGCTGTTGATGCGCAGGCGAATATCGTCCCAGTCCAGCTGTTGCCAGCGGTCGGTGAACGTTTTCATGCCGAAGCCTCCAGAAATCCGGTGAGCGGGCTGGTGGCCTGAGCGTAGCTGCTGCGCGTTCCGGGTACGGCCCGACGCGCCATAACTCCGGCTTCAACCGCCAGGCGAAAAGCCTGCGCCATCATCACCGGATCATCTGCTACCGCAATCGCCGTATTCACCAGTACCGCGTCAGCGCCCATTTCCAGCGCCTGTGTGGCGTGGCTGGGAACGCCGATACCGGCATCGACCACCACCGGAACGGTGGCCTGTTGGATGATGATCTCCAGCATCGCGCGCGTCTCCAGCCCCTGATTTGAACCAATGGGCGCACCGAGCGGCATGACGGCGGCGCAGCCAACCTCCTCAAGACGTTTGCACAACACCGGGTCGGCGCCGCAGTAGGGCAGCACGACGAATCCCTGTTTTACCAGCGCTTCTGCGGCTTTCAGCGTTTCGACAGGGTCCGGCAGCAGCCAGCGCGCGTCGGGGTGAATCTCCAGTTTCAGCCAGTGTGTGCCCAGGGCTTCCCGCGCCAGTTGCGCGGCGAAGATGGCTTCTTCCGCTGTTTTCGCACCGGAGGTATTGGGAAGCAGCGTTACCCCGGCATCAATAAGCGGCGCCAGAATCGCGTCATTGTGCTGGCGTAAATCCACGCGTTTCATCGCCAGCGTGACCAACTGGCTGCCGGAATCGCGAATCGCCTCGACCATCAGTTGTGAAGAGGCAAATTTCCCCGTGCCGGTGAACAGATGTGAATCAAATGTTTTATCTGCAATACGTAACATATCAACCCCCTGCAATAACCTGAAAAAGCAGGATCTGGTCGCCTTCCTGCACGATTTGCTGTTCCCACTGTTCACGCGGCAGGATCTGTTGATTCAGCGCCAGCGCCGCCCCTGGTTTCAGTTGGTTAAGCTGAGTGAGCAGATCGATAACGGACAGGCCGTCAGCGCACTGCATAGGTTCATCATTGAACTGAATCTGCATGACGCCCTCCGCATACCGGACAATCGCTGGCGCGATGCAATGCCAGACTGCGCCACTGGCTGGTTTTGGCATCGAATAACCGCAACTCGCCGCCGGGGATGTCCATCCCGCTCAGTAACTTGATGGCTTCCAGCGCCTGCAATGTTCCCATCACGCCGACAACGGGGCCGACGATCCCTGCCGTGCGGCAGTTGCGTTCCGGTTCTTCATCATCCGGCCACAGGCAGCGGTAGCAGCCCTGTTCCCAGGGCGGCGTCAGCACCATCAACTGGCCGCCAAAGCCGACGGCGCTGGCGGTAATAAGTGGAGTATCCAGCGCGACGCAGGCGGCGTTGATCTCCTGGCGGGTCGCCATGTTGTCGGTACAGTCGAGTACCACATCGGCGCGCTCAACCGCATGGCGGAGCGCATCGCCAGTGAGGCGCTGCTGTAACGCCAGCAGTTCAATATCCGGGTTCAGCCGCGCCAGCCGCTGCTTTGTCACCTGTGATTTAGGGCGGGCAATATCATCTGTGGTGAACAGGATTTGCCGTTGCAGATTGCTCAGATGCACTTCGTCATCGTCGGCTAAAACCAGCGTACCGATACCAGCGCCCGCCAGATAGAGCGCCGCAGGGGAACCCAAACCGCCCAGCCCGACAATCAGAACCCGGCTGGCAAGCAACTTTTGCTGCCCTTCAATGGCGATATCGCCGAGCAAAATTTGTCGGCTGTAGCGCATAAAGTCGCGATCATTCATCGCCAGCCCCCGCGATTGCCAGTAACTGCGCCGTTGCTTCGCGCCAGTCTTCCGCTTGGGTAATGGCGCTGACGACGGCAATACTGCCCACACCGGTTTCCAGCACCGGCGAGGCGCGTTCGAGGCTGATCCCGCCGATGGCAACGGTGGGGTAATCGCCAAGACGTTCAATATGGCGCGCCAGCTGCTCCAGTCCTTGCGGCGCGGACGGCATCTGTTTGGTTTGCGTCGGGAATACGTGGCCGAGTGCGATATAAGACGGTCTGGCCGCCAGCGCTATGTCGATTTCCATGTCATCGTGGGTGGAAACGCCTAAGCGCAGCCCGGCAGCCTGAATCGCCTTAAGGTCGGTGGTTTCCAGATCTTCCTGACCGAGATGCACCCCGTAAGCGTTGTGTTTGATCGCCAGTCGCCAGTAGTCATTGATGAACAGGCGGGCATTGTAGCGGCGACCCAGCGTGATAGCGGCTGATACGTCGTCCTCCACCTCTTCGTCGCGCTTGTCTTTGATACGTAGCTGGAGGGTGCGGACCCCCGCTTCCAGCAAGCGTTCGATCCATTGCACGCTATCAACGACCGGATAAAGCCCCAGGCGGAAAGGCACCGCCGGGAAATCGGGCTGATACATTATGCCTCCTCCTTCCTGAGATAGATTTCACCGCCTTTGGCGCGGAAGTTTTCTGACATATCCGCCATTCCTACCTCGATGGTCTGCGCCGCCGCGTAGTCGCGGACTTCCTGGCTGATCTTCATTGAACAGAATTTGGGGCCGCACATGGAGCAGAAGTGCGCCACTTTACCGGACTCCTGCGGCAGGGTTTCGTCGTGGTAGGCGCGGGCGGTGAACGGGTCAAGCGCCAGGTTAAACTGGTCTTCCCAGCGGAATTCAAAGCGGGCTTTCGACATGGCGTTATCGCGGATTTGCGCGCCAGGATGGCCTTTTGCCAGGTCGGCGGCATGCGCCGCGATTTTGTAGGTGATCAGCCCCTGTTTCACATCCTCTTTGTTCGGCAGGCCGAGGTGCTCTTTTGGCGTTACGTAGCAGAGCATGGCGCAGCCAAACCAGCCAATCATTGCCGCGCCAATGCCGGAGGTGAAGTGGTCGTAGCCCGGCGCAATATCGGTGGTCAGTGGCCCTAAGGTGTAGAACGGCGCTTCGTGGCAGTGTTCCAGCTCTTCGGTCATGTTACGGCGGATCATCTGCATCGGTACGTGGCCAGGGCCTTCAATCATCACCTGCACGTCGTACTCCCAGGCAATTTTGGTCAGCTTGCCCAGCGTGTGCAGCTCGGCAAACTGCGCTTCGTCGTTCGCATCCTGAATCGATCCCGGACGCAGACCGTCGCCCAGCGACAGCGAGACATCGTAAGCGGCGCAGATTTCGCAGATTTCGCGGAAGTGCTCGTAGAGGAAGTTTTCTTGATGGTGAGAGAGGCACCATTTCGCCATGATCGAACCGCCGCGCGAGACGATACCGGTCAGACGTTTTGCGGTCATTGGCACATAGCGCAGCAGCACACCCGCATGGATGGTGAAGTAGTCTACCCCTTGCTCGGCCTGCTCCAGCAGCGTGTCGCGGAAGGCTTCCCAGGTGAGATCTTCGGCGATCCCGTTCACTTTCTCCAGCGCCTGATAGATCGGCACGGTGCCGATCGGTACCGGGCTGTTACGCAGGATCCACTCGCGAGTTTCGTGAATATAGCGACCGGTTGAGAGGTCCATCACCGTATCTGCGCCCCAGCGCGTCGACCACACCAGTTTTTCCACCTCTTCTTCAATGGAGGAAGTGACCGCTGAGTTGCCGATATTGGCGTTGACCTTCACCAGGAAGTTGCGTCCGATGATCATCGGTTCGGATTCCGGGTGGTTGATGTTGGCCGGGATAATCGCGCGACCGGCGGCCACTTCGTCACGAACAAATTCCGGCGTGATGTTTTCCGGCAGGCGCGCGCCAAACCCAACGCCTGGATGCTGCTGGCGTAACACATCGCCGCGAATGCGCTCACGACCCATGTTTTCACGAATAGCGATGAACTCCATTTCCGGGGTTACAATCCCCTGACGCGCATAATGCAGTTGCGTTACGCACTTGCCCGCTTTGGCGCGCTTCGGCGTGAGCAGCCCCGTAAAACGCAGCTCGTCCAGTCCATCATCGGCCAGACGTTCTTTGGTGTACGCCGAGCTACGGTCGGTCAATTCTTCGCTGTCTGCACGAGCCTCAATCCAGGGCTGACGCAGTTTTGCCAGCCCCTGCTGAACGTTAATGGCGACATCAGGATCGCCATAGGGGCCAGAGGTGTCATAGACCGGGATGGCTTCGTTCTCTTCGTATTGCGGATTATCTTTGCCGCCGCCGATGAGCGTGGGGCTGAGCTGGATTTCACGCATCGGAATGCGGATGTCCGGTTGTGAGCCGGTAATATAAATACGTTTTGAGTTCGGAAAGGCGGTGCCTTCCAGGGTGTCGATAAAGTGTTGGGCCTGGGCGCGTTGTTCGCGGCGAGTCAATTTTGTTGCAGACATAGCTCATTCCAAAAAGTGAAGGACGTGGCTTGTCAGACGACGGATGGAGTAATGGATGCGCGTTGCCCGTACAGGCTGACGCATAAAGCAGTTTACTCTTGTTCCCTTCGCAGGTATTAGCCTGATCAGGTTCCGCGGATCCCGAATTAACGGTCTCAGCCTGTGTTTTCACACACGGCACTCCGACAAGATGTAACCCCGGCGACGGGGCAATGGATGTAAATTACTCGTTACTGATTCATAACTCAAGCAGGCCGTGCAATTCCGCTTTCATCCTGGGCATTAAGCGTTAGATTATTGTCGAAGGCCAGCAGGATGAGTTTATCTTCCAGCGTAAACCGCGCTTCCAGCGCTTCGCCGATGTCGGAGAGCACTTGCTGAAATTCCGCATAATTATCGTGATCGATCGCGTTCTCCAGGCTGGAGTCGTAATATTCCATGATCTGTTGAGTATTGGCTTCCAGCAATGAATGGAGGCGCGTTGCGGTCGAACGCGGGTTTCCCTCTTCCATTTCTCGGATAATGTGTTCATAAATACTGAAGTGTCCGGCGGAAAGGTAGTCGACCAGGCCCTGACAAAAATCATCCAGCGCTTTTTCATTCAGCCGCATGTACGATTCTTTGCCAGGCTTAATGCCAACCAGATTGTAGTAAGCCACGAGCAGGTGCTTACGTACATGTAGCCAGCGATCAACCAGTTTATTACTTCCTTCGACGTGTTCCGTCAGGCTTTCCAGCTGGTTTAGCATGATTGACTCCGCAAGTTTAGATTTAAAACTGCTCACCTGAAAAATGTAAATATAATGTTAACAACATGCCAGTGAAGCAAAGGTAGTGCAAGAGCTATGGATCGTATTATTGAAAAATTAGATCACGGTTGGTGGATCGTCAGTCACGAGCAAAAATTATGGTTGCCTCGTGGAGAATTGCCATATGGCGAAGCGACAAATTTCGATCTTGTGGGGCAGCGCGCACTCCTGATTGGCGAGTGGGAAGGGGAACCTGTCTGGCTGGTGTTACAGCATCGTCGGCATGATATGGGGTCGGTACGGCAGGTCATCGATCGGGACGTTGGCCTGTTTCAACTGGCGGGGCGGGGCGTGCAGCTGGCGGAATTTTACCGTTCGCACAAATTCTGCGGTTACTGCGGCCACCCCATGTACCCAAGCAAGACCGAATGGGCGATGCTGTGCAGCCACTGCCGCGAGCGTTACTATCCGCAGATTGCTCCCTGCATTATTGTCGCCATCCGGCGCGCCGATTCCATTTTACTGGCCCAGCATACGCGCCATCGCAACGGTGTTCATACGGTGCTGGCCGGGTTTGTGGAAGTGGGGGAGACCTTAGAGCAGGCGGTCGCGCGCGAAGTGATGGAAGAGAGCGGCATCAAAGTGAAAAATCTGCGTTACGTGACCTCACAGCCCTGGCCGTTCCCGCAATCGCTGATGACGGCGTTTATGGCGGAGTATGACAGCGGCGAGATTGTCATCGACCCGAAAGAGTTGCTGGAGGCGGGCTGGTATCGCTATGACGATCTTCCGTTATTGCCGCCGCCGGGCACGGTGGCGCGTCGTTTGATCGAAGATACTGTGGCAATGTGTCGGGCTGAGTATGAGTGATGGTACACTGGCACCCTGACGCAATGAAGGAACTGCAAAATGACCGAACTGAAGAACGATCGTTATCTGCGTGCGCTGCTGCGCCAGCCCGTTGATGTTACCCCGGTATGGATGATGCGCCAGGCAGGCCGCTATCTGCCGGAGTACAAAGCCACCCGCGCACAAGCAGGCGATTTTATGTCGCTGTGCAAAAATGCTGAGCTGGCGTGCGAAGTCACGCTACAACCGCTGCGGCGCTACCCGCTTGATGCGGCGATCCTCTTCTCGGACATTCTGACCATCCCGGATGCGATGGGGCTGGGACTCTATTTTGAGGCCGGGGAAGGCCCGCGCTTTACTTCGCCAGTCGCCTGTAAAGCGGATGTCGATAAGCTACCGATTCCTGACCCGGAAGACGAACTGGGCTACGTGATGAACGCGGTGCGTACGATTCGCCGCGAGTTGAAAGGTGACGTTCCGCTGATCGGTTTTTCCGGCAGCCCGTGGACGCTGGCGACTTACATGGTGGAAGGCGGCAGCAGCAAAGCCTTTACCGTCATCAAAAAAATGATGTATGCCGATCCGCAGGCGCTGCATGCGCTGCTCGATAAGCTGGCGAAAAGCGTCACTCTGTATCTCAACGCGCAGATTAAAGCGGGTGCGCAGTCGGTCATGATTTTCGACACCTGGGGCGGCGTGCTGACGGGGCGCGATTACCAGCAGTTCTCGCTGTATTACATGCATAAAATCGTTGATGGTCTGCTGCGGGAAAACGACGGTCGCCGTGTACCGGTCACGTTATTCACCAAAGGTGGCGGCCAGTGGCTGGAGGCGATGGCGGAAACCGGGTGTGATGCGTTAGGCCTCGACTGGACAACCGATATTGCCGACGCGCGCCGTCGCGTGGGCCATAAAGTGGCGCTACAGGGCAATATGGACCCGTCCATGCTCTATGCGCCACCGGCGCGCATTGAAGAAGAAGTGGCGACGATTCTCGCCGGATTTGGCCAGGGTGAAGGCCACGTCTTTAATCTTGGACACGGTATCCACCAGGATGTACCACCGGAGCACGCGGGCGCATTTGTTGATGCGGTACACCGCTTGTCCGAACAGTACCACCGCTAAGGAGTCATTATGGATCTCGCGTCGCTACGCGCTCAACAAATTGAACTCGCCTCGTCGGTGATCCGCGAGGATCGCCTTGATAACGATCCGCCGGATCTGATCGCCGGGGCGGATGTTGGGTTCGAGCAGGGCGGTGAAGTGACGCGAGCGGCGATGGTGCTGTTGACGTATCCAGCGCTTGAGCTGGTGGAATACAAAGTGGCGCGTATCGCCACTACCATGCCGTATATCCCCGGCTTCCTCTCCTTTCGCGAGTATCCTGCGCTGTTGGCGGCGTGGGAACAGCTGTCACAAAAACCGGATTTAGTCTTTGTCGATGGGCACGGTATTTCCCACCCGCGTCGTCTGGGGGTGGCAAGCCACTTTGGATTGATGATGGATGTACCCACCATCGGCGTAGCGAAAAAACGGCTGTGCGGCAAGTTTGAGCCGCTTTCCGCCGAACCTGGCGCGCTGGCCCCGCTGATGGACAAAGGCGAGCAGTTAGCCTGGGTCTGGCGCAGCAAAGCGCGCTGTAACCCGCTGTTTATCGCGACCGGACATCGCGTGAGTACCGACAGCGCGTTGGCGTGGGTGCAGCGCTGTATGCAAGGCTACCGTCTGCCGGAACCGACGCGCTGGGCGGATGCGGTGGCATCAGAGCGTCCGGCGTTTGTGCGCTGGCAAGCAAATCACCGCTGATTCAGGTACACTGCGGCTCATTTCTGATTTCGAGAATTCAACATGTTACAAAACCCGATTCATCTGCGTCTGGAACGCCTGGAAAGCTGGCAGCACGTCACCTTTATGGCTTGTTTGTGCGAGCGTATGTATCCGAACTATGCCATGTTCTGTCAGCAGACGGGTTTTGGCGATGGGCAGGTGTACCGCCGAATCCTGGATCTCATCTGGGAAACGCTGACGGTGAAAGATGCGAAGGTCAATTTTGACAGCCAGCTGGAAAAGTTTGAGGAAGCGATTCCGGCTGCTGACGATTTTGATCTGTACGGCGTTTACCCGGCGATTGATGCCTGCGTTGCATTAAGCGAGTTAATGCATTCTCGTCTCAGTGGCGAAACGCTGGAACATGCCATTGAGGTCAGTAAGACATCCATTACCACGGTTGCGATGCTGGAAATGACTCAGGCTGGTCGAGAAATGACCGATGAAGAGCTCAAAGAAAACCCGGCTGTTGAACAGGAATGGGACATTCAGTGGGAAATATTCCGACTTTTGGCCGACTGCGAAGAACGCGATATTGAGCTGATAAAAGGGCTTCGGGCAGACCTGCGCGAGGCCGGTGAGAGCAATATCGGTATAAATTTTGAGCAATGACACCAGAAAACGTGATTTAACGCCTGATTTGTCGTGCCTGGAGGCTTCCCTTCCGCCCCCCGTCTGGTCTACATTTGGGGGGCGAAAAAAAGTGGCTATCGGTGCGTGTATGCAGGAGAGTGCTTTTCTGGCATTTCCGTCGCACTCGATGCTTAGCAAGCGATAAACACATTGTAAGGATAACTTATGAACAAGACTCAACTGATTGATGTAATTGCAGACAAAGCAGAACTGTCCAAAACCCAGGCTAAAGCTGCTCTGGAATCCACTCTGGCTGCTATTACTGAGTCTCTGAAAGAAGGCGATGCTGTACAACTGGTTGGTTTCGGTACCTTCAAAGTGAACCACCGCGCTGAGCGTACTGGCCGCAACCCGCAGACCGGTAAAGAAATCAAAATCGCTGCAGCGAATGTACCGGCGTTTGTTTCTGGTAAAGCACTGAAAGACGCAGTTAAGTAATTCGCGTGGCAGTGAACAGTTTTAATGAAGGGGCGCTCTCGCCCCTTTTGTCTGTCTGGCGTCGTATGCTGACGTTGGCAGGCGCGCTGTTGCTGTCCGCTTGTAGCCATAACACGACGCTTCCACCGTTTACGGCCAGCGGTTATGTTGACGACCAGGGTGCGGTACGCATCTGGCGTAAAGATTCCAGCGATGGCGTCCATCTGCTCTCGGTCTTTAGCCCGTGGCGTAACGGCAGCACCACAACCAGCGAATACCGCTGGCAGGGCGACATGCTCTCCCTGATTGAACTTAATATTTACAGCAAACCTTCTGAACATATTCGCGCACGCTTCGACGATCATGGCGAGCTCAGTTTTATGCAGCATGAAGTCGACGGGCAGAAGCAGCAGCTTTCCAGCGACCAGATCGCCTTATACCGCTATCGCGCCAATCAGATCCGCCAGACCAGTGACGCATTGCGTCAGGGGCGCGTCGTGCTGCGTCAGGGACGCTGGCATGCAGACCGCACGGTAACTACCTGCGAAGGCGAAACGTTGAAACCAGACCTGGATGCGTGGGCTATCAGCCACATAGAGCGACGTCAGCAGCGTTCATCGATAGAGGTGAGTGTGGCATGGCTGGAGGCGCCTGATGGCTCTCAGCTGCTGCTGGTGGCCAATGAAGACTTCTGCCACTGGCAACCTATAGAGAAGACGTTCTGATGATTGCCGGATGGCGGCTTGCGTCTTATCCGGCCTACAGTTGCTCTCCATAGGCCGGATAAGAGGTGTCAGCGTTAGTTTTGCTCGCGTTCGATCGCGCGCCAGCCGATATCTTTGCGGCTAAAGCAGTTATCCCAGCGGATATCTGCCATCAGCGCGTAGGCACGCTGCTGTGCTTCGGCAACGGTATGGCCTAGCGCAGTGGCGCACAGTACGCGACCGCCGCTTGTTACGACCCGGTCATCTTCCGCCAGTTTGGTTCCGGCATGGAATACCTTACCGTCCGCCACCTCTTCCAGCGGCAGACCGTGGATCACATCGCCTGTGCGGTAGTCGCCCGGATAACCGCCAGCCGCCATCACCACGCCGAGCGATGCGCGCTCATCCCACTCAGACGTTTTCTCGTCCAGCTTACCGTCGCAGGCAGCCAGACAAAGTTCAACCAGATCGGATTTCATACGCAGCATGATTGGCTGGGTTTCCGGGTCGCCAAAGCGGCAGTTGAATTCGATAACTTTCGGGTTGCCCTGCTTATCGATCATCAGCCCAGCGTACAGGAAGCCGGTATAAGTATTGCCTTCCGCCGCCATGCCTTTTACGGTTGGCCAAATGATGCGCTCCATCGTGCGCTGATGAACCTCGTCGGTCACCACCGGCGCCGGGGAGTAAGCGCCCATACCGCCGGTATTCAACCCGGTATCGCCATCGCCGACGCGTTTGTGATCCTGGCTGGTGGCCATTGGCAACACATGCTCGCCATCGACCATCACGATGAAGCTCGCTTCTTCACCGTCGAGGAACTCTTCGATCACGATACGGTGTCCCGCGTCGCCAAACGCGTTACCCGCCAGCATGTCATGAACGGCGGCTTCGGCCTCGCTCAGCGTCATCGCCACAATCACGCCTTTCCCGGCAGCCAGTCCGTCGGCTTTAATAACGATCGGCGCGCCTTTCTCACGCAGGTAAGCCAGCGCGGGTTCGATCTCCGTGAAGTTCTGGTACTCCGCCGTCGGAATCTGGTGACGGGCGAGGAAATCCTTGGTGAAGGCTTTGGAGCCTTCCAGCTGTGCGGCGCCTTCGGTTGGGCCAAAGATTTTTAGGCCAGCGGCGCGGAAAGTATCCACCACGCCTTTCACCAGCGGCGCTTCCGGGCCGACGATGGTCAGATCGATCTTCTCGTTCTGGGCAAAGCTCAGCAGTGCCGGAATATCCGTGACGCCAATAGCGACGTTTTGCAGCGCCGGTTCCAGCGCTGTTCCGGCGTTACCTGGCGCGACATACACGGTTTCAACCTGCGGTGATTGCGCCGCTTTCCACGCCAGGGCGTGTTCGCGCCCGCCGTTGCCGATTACTAATACTTTCATTGTCTGCTCCGTGAATTAATGGCGGAAGTGACGCATGTCGGTGAAGATCATCGCAATGCCGTGTTCATCAGCGGCGGCAATGACTTCATCATCACGGATGGAGCCACCGGGCTGGATCACGCAGCTCACGCCAACAGCAGCCGCAGCATCAATACCGTCGCGGAACGGGAAGAACGCGTCAGAGGCCATTGCGGAACCTTTTACTTCCAGCCCTTCATCGCCCGCTTTAATACCGGCGATCTTCGCGGAATAAACGCGGCTCATCTGGCCCGCGCCAATACCGATAGTCATATTCTCTTTCGCGTACACAATCGCGTTGGATTTCACAAACTTCGCTACTTTCCAGCAGAACAGCGCGTCACGCAGTTCCTGCTCGCTCGGCTGACGTTTGGACACTACGCGCAGTTCGCCTGCCGTTACCATACCCAGGTCACGATCCTGAACCAGCAGACCGCCGTTGACACGTTTGAAGTCCAGGCCCGGGACGCGCTCGGCCCACTGGCCGCAGGTCAGGACGCGCACGTTCTGTTTGGCGGCGGTGATTTTCAGTGCGTCTTCGGTTGCGGAAGGCGCAATGATCACTTCGACAAACTGACGGGAGATGATGGCCTGTGCCGTTTCGGCATCCAGTTCGCGGTTAAACGCGATGATGCCACCGAATGCGGAGGTCGGGTCAGTCTTGTATGCGCGATCGTAGGCGTCGAGAATAGAAGTGCTTACCGCCACGCCACACGGGTTAGCGTGCTTCACGATGACGCAGGCGGGCTCGCTGAACTCTTTCACACACTCCAGCGCCGCGTCGGTATCGGCGATGTTGTTGTAGGAGAGCGCTTTGCCCTGTACCTGCTGCGCGGTCGCAACAGATGCTTCTTGCACATTCTCTTCTATATAGAAGGCTGCCTGCTGGTGGCTGTTTTCGCCGTAGCGCATATCCTGCTTCTTAATGAAGTTCAGATTCAGGGTACGCGGGAAGCGGCCAGCAGCCTCTTTGCTTTCACCGTGATATGCCGGAACCATGCTGCCGAAGTAGTTGGCAATCATGCTGTCGTAGGCAGCGGTGTGTTCGAAGGCTTTAATGGCGAGATCGAAGCGGGTATCAAGGGTCAGTGAACCGTCGTTGCTATCCATCTCTTTAATAATGGCGTCGTAGTCGCTGCTCTTTACAACGATAGCGACATCTTTATGGTTCTTGGCAGCGGATCGCACCATGGTCGGGCCGCCGATATCAATGTTCTCTACGGCATCTTCCAGCGAGCAACCTTCACGAGCGACAGTCTGGGCGAACGGGTACAGGTTAACAACAACCATATCGATTGGCGCGATACCGTGTTGTTCCATAATTCCGTCATCCTGACCACGGCGACCGAGAATACCGCCGTGTACTTTCGGATGCAGGGTCTTCACGCGTCCATCCATCATTTCCGGGAAACCGGTGTAATCGGAAACTTCGGTCACCGGCAGACCTTTATCTGCTAACAGACGGGCAGTGCCCCCTGTAGACAGCAGCTCCACACCGCGTGCGGAAAGTGCCTGGGCGAATTCGACGATACCGGCCTTGTCAGAAACACTGAGCAGAGCGCGGCGGACTGGACGACGTTGTTGCATGGTAAATCCCCTGGATTTGACTATTACAGAGAGCGTTAGCTGAATTTTTCGTGAAAAACTCAGCTAACGCCCCTTACGGGGCATCCTTGTTTTGCGGTGGCATTGTAACGAAAACGTTTGCGCAACGCTCGCGAATTTTTCTTTTTCCATTCGATACCCTTTTATTCCTGTATTGAGCGCGTCTTTATTAAGGAGAGATTCAGGAAATGATCGCCAGGATTGTGGATAACTCTGTGTGTAAAAGGGTATAAGGCGGGGTTTTGCTGGGGAATGCAGCAGTCAGTCATTTTTCTGTCATTTTTCTATTGCGGCCTGCGGAGAACTCCCTATAATGCGCCTCCATCGACACGGCGGATGTGAATCACTTCACACAAACAGCCGGTTGATTAAAGAGAAAAATCCTG